>CAIWNE010000026.1 GCA_903913915.1 uncultured Opitutia bacterium | reverse complement strand
TCGCCGCCGAGTTCCTCGCCGATCACCGGAATCCCCGTGGCCTTGAGCATGTCGCGGACGAGATGTTCGGAGTCCACGTCAGCCTGCATCTTCACGTCGTCGTCGGTCGAGGCGTTGACCTTCATCTGGGCGCCCTTGGCCAGTAGGTCGCCGGCGGCGACGGCCGTGGCCAGCGCGACGGACTTGAGGCTTTCGAGGGAGGGCGTGCTCACGCCGGCAACCTAGGTGTGGCCCCTCTGCGGGGCAATCTCAGACAGTCCGACGTCAAATCGTGATGACTTCGCGCAGGCCGAAGCGGGCGAAGTCGGCGGCGGAGCGGCCTTGGAGCCCGACGGCGCGCACGGTCACGCCTTGTTTGCGGGCAAGGGTGGCGAGTTCGCGGAGGGCCTGGGCGTAGGAACAGTCGATGAAGAGCGCGTGATTGAAGTCCAAGGTCAGATGCAGCGTGCCGGCCTTGAGGCGGGCTTCGATGGCACGCGGTTCGGCGGCGCGGCCGAAGTGCAGATGGCCGGAAAGGGCGAGGCGCACCTCGGCGTCGCCTTCCACAACGTCGATGGTCTCGGGTTCCTCTTTCTCAGGATGCGAAGATTTGCGAATCAGTAGGAAGATGAACGCCACGAGGACGCCGAGGCCGACGGCCCAGATCAGGTCTACGAAGACCGTAATCAGGCACGCGAGCACCAGCAGGATCATGTCGGATCCGCCGGAGCGGAAAAGGCGGGGCCAGAGCGGGAGTTCGGCCATGTACCAGCAGACCGACAGCAGCACGCCGGCCAGCGAGGCGAGGGGGATGAGCTTCACCAGCGGGGCCAGGATGAGCAGGATCGCGAGCACCGTGATGGCGTGGATTAGTCCAGCGACGGGTGTTTTGGCGCCGGCGCGGGCGTTGGTGCTGGTGCGGGCGATGACGCCGGTCACTGGGAGTCCCATGAAGCAGGCTGAAGCGATGTTGGCCAAGCCTTGGGCGGTCAGTTCGGTATCGGAGTCATGGCGGTCTCCGGTCATGCCGTCGGCGACCACCGCGCAGAGCAGGGATTCGATGCCGACCAGGAGCCCGATGCCGAAGGCGAGCGGCAGGACTTCCCAGGTCTTGGACAGCCAGGCGGAACGTTCGGCCAGGGCGCTGCTCCAGTCGGTCAGCCGGAAGTTCGCGCTGATCTCTTTGAACTTCGAGCCGATCGTCGGGATGGACGAGTCGGGGATGCCAAGCAGGGAGACGATGGTCGTGCCGATGAGCACGGCGATGAGGGCGCCGGGGATCTTAAGTGAGATCTTGCGGAGACCGATGATGAGCGCGAGCGTGCCGGCCGAGACGGCGATGCAGCCGGCCTTCATGGGGTCGTCGTGATGGAAAAGGTGTGCGATGCGTCCGAGGAAGTCGGGGATGGCGGGTTTCGGGTCCGCGATGCCGAGGGCGGAATCGAGCTGCGTGCTGGAGATGATCAGGGCGATGCCCGTGGTGAAGCCGATGACGACCGGGTAGGGGATGTAGCCGATGTACTTCCCTAGGCGCAGCGCTCCGAAGGCCAGGAGCATCACACCGGCCATCAGGGTGGCCAAGGCGAGGCCGATATAGCCGTGGGTGATTACCGCCGCGGCGCAGATGCCGACGAAGGCGCCGGCCGGGCCGGCGACCTGTACGCGCGAACCGCCGAGAAGGGAGACGATCACGCCGCCGATGATGGCCGTATAGAGCCCTTGTTCGGGGCTGACGCCGGAGGCGATGGCCAGCCCCATGGAGAGGGGCAGGGCGACCACGCCGACGAGCAGGCCGGCCGCGAGGTCGGCGAAGAAGTCAGCACGCCCATAGCCTGCTTTCAGGGAGCGCGTGAGCGCCGGCTTGAACCAGGGGGAGGGGGTCATGGCTGCAAAGTGGGAGGCGTCCGTTTCGACTCAAGGCGAAACCCTGCCAACAAGAAGCCCGACTCCAGGAGTCGGGCTTCGGCAGGCGATGGACGCGGGGCTTACGGGAGCTCCGTCTTGCCCATCAGGAACTTGTCGCACTCGCGGGCGACGCCCCGGCCTTCGTTGAAGGCCCAGACGACGAGGGACTGGCCGCGACGGCAGTCTCCGGCGGCGAAGACGCCGGGGAGGTTGGTCACGTACTTCTCATGGTCGGCCTTGACGTTGGAGCGGGCATCGCGTTCGACGCCGAAGGTTTCGAGGAGCGGCTGTTCCGGACCCATGAAGCCCATGGCGAGGAGGACGAGCTGGGCGGGGCGGACCTTCTCGGTGCCGGCGATCGGCTGCGGACCGAACACGCCCTTGTCGTTCTTCTTCCATTCGACTTCGACCGTGTGGACTTCCTTGAGGTTGCCCTGTTCGTCGGCGACGAACTTCGTGGCCGTGGTGAGGTAGACGCGAGGGTCGGAGCCGTACTTGGCGGCGGCTTCGTCCTGGCCGTAGTCGACCTTGTAGGTCTTCGGCCATTCCGGCCAAGGGTTGTCCTTGGCGCGGGTGGCGGGGGCCTTGGCCATGATCTCGAGCTGGATGACGGACTTGCAGCCGTGGCGGAGCGAGGTGCCCACGCAGTCGGTACCGGTGTCGCCGCCGCCGATGATCACGACGTCCTTGCCCTTGGCGGAGATGGTCGCGTCAGGCGATTTGCCGTCTAGGAGGTTCTTCGTGTTGGCGTGGAGGAATTCCATCGCGAGATGGACGCCCTTGGCATCGCGACCGGGGAGG
>CAIWNE010000025.1 GCA_903913915.1 uncultured Opitutia bacterium | reverse complement strand
TCGCCGCGCCCTCCGAAATAGGAGGGCACGATAAATCGCGCCCCTACCTCCGGCCGCCCTGCGGCGGCCTGCCTCCACCGTTGCACTTTTGCACGCGGCTCCGCCGCATTTGCACCTGTGCACCTTCGCATGCTACCCTCCTTGCCCACGTGTCCCCATGCCAGCAGTTTCCCCACGAGTGTGCGAGCGCTCCGCTCGCTCACTCGTAATGCGTCCACATCCGGATCACCTTCACCGCCTTTTCCTTCGCGTAGACCTGATAGACCAGCCGATGCTGCAGGGTGATGCGCCTTGAATAGGCGCCGCTCAGGTCGCCGACCAAGGACTTGTAGGGTGGGGGATTCTGGAAGGGGTTCTTCGCCAGTACCTCCAGGAGCGCTTCGATCTTCGGACGTAGCCCCGCCTTGGCCGCCTTGAGGGCGTCCTTCTGGGCCTGCTTCGTATAGAGCAGCGCCCAGGTCACCAGCGGATCTGCTTGGTGGATTTCTTCAGCGGCTCCTTGAGCCCGCGACGGATGGAGGCGCCTACGCCCGGGATCGCCGCCAGGTGGAGCGTCTCCTGGATATTGGCCCAGTCCGCCTCGCTCACCAGCACCGCGTTGCCGCGCTTGCCCGTGATCTGGATCGGCTCGTGGACGGAGGCCTCGATCAGCTTGTAGAGCTGGGCGCGGGCCCGGGTGGCGGAAATCGTCGTCATGGCCACAAAGGTACGTAAAAGCGTACGTATGGCAAGGCCCGCTTCTGATGTGAGGTTGGAGTTCCGAGTATGGAGCAGGGGACGTTGGATGGATTTCACCCCCTGACGCTTCTCACCTCTCTCGCCCCTTCAACCCCGGGAATCCCCCAGGTAGGGACAGCACCACGTACTGTCCTAGTCTGCTTCGCCTTCGCAGGTAGGGTCGAGCATCCCTGCTCGACCGCGGCCGACCAAGGATGGTCAGCCCTACCTAAACAAGTTCGCCGCAGGGCGAACCAGGGTAGGGGCCCGGCTTCGCCGCGCCCTCCGAAATAGGAGGGCACGATAAATCGCGCCCCTACCTCCGGCCGCCCTGCGGCGGCCTGCCTCCACCTTTGCACTTTTGCACGCGGCTCCGCCGCATTTGCACCTGTGCACCTGGCTCTCTTGCCTCCTCCGGCCGCCCGCAACGAGATACTACTCAAAGGGAAACCGGAGACCGGATGATAGGCTTCGGTCATGATCCCCAGCTAACATTCCGGTTCCCGGTCTCCCCTTGAGTTCAGCCGTCCCTGCTTCCCTTGCCCACCGGTCAACTCGTCAACGCGTCAACTCGTCAACTCGTTCGCGCTACCGCGTTACCCCTTCGGCACTTTGACGCGATACAGATTCGCGACGTGCAGCTCCTTCGACTCCGGCGCGTAGAAGAAGTCCGCCGCCAGGGCTTCCGCGTCGCCGGCGCGCCAGACCGCCACGCTGCGGTCGACCCGGACGGGAAGGCCGCGATGCACCGCATAGAACGGATTGGTGAGGGCGACATACTTGCGGCCGACCGGCGCGGTGTCCCGGTACTGCTCGGCCATCGCCGGGACTTCGATCGCGGCGGTGAGCTTGATCTCGGACTGGCGAGCCCGGCTCGCCGGGTACTCCTTGGGGATCCTGCAGAGGGCTTCTTGCATCAGGTCCAGGAGGTCCCACGAGGTCGTGACGTCGCCGCCGGACATCTTGAGGTCGGGGCCGGTGCCGTGCAGCACGCTGGCGGGGCAATGCTCGAATTCGCTGCCCACCGTCGGCGGATTGAACGGGAAGCACTCCATGACGAACGGAACGTGGAAGCGGCCGCGACGTCGGCCATGGCGGCCCTGCCCGGACAGTTCCATGGCGTTCAGCTCGAGGCGCAGCCGACGTTCCGCCAGCTCGCTGTCGAGCACCGGCGTCTCTTCCTGGTTGAGCGTGCCCCCGGCCTCATCGCCTTCGTCCTCACGCTGGTCCTGCAGGTGCATCGAGAAGACGATGTCCATGGATTCGCGCACGTCCCGGACGCTCATGTGGTGGATGAGCTTCAGGGTGTCTTCAGGGACCGGGCGGCCGGCCTCGTAGTGGAAGCGGAAGTACTTCGGCATCCGCGCGGAGAGGCTCATCTCGTCGACCAGCAGTTCGCCCGCGAAGCCACGCTTCGTGCCCGCTTCCTCGATGATGATGTTGGCTGAGTTCGCCAAGGCGGCGTGGTCGCCCGCGCGGATCTCGCTCAGGCCCTTCGCGGCGTCGGCGTGCATGACGCAGGTGACCGTGAAGTCCGTGCCCGAATCCCCCACGTTGAGCACGCGCTTGAGCACGTTGCCTTCGCTGACGTCGACGGACGACTCCGGCTCGACGACCTTCTCGATGCGACGCAGGGTCGCATTGATGCCCGGGAGATGCGGGACGGCCTTGCGATCGGCCAGCAGGCAGATCTCCAGCATGGGGTTGAGGGTGAAGAAGGCCTCAGTCCCCAGGATGCCGATGGACATCAGCAGCTGCGCGTCGCCGATCGTCCAGCGGATCAGCATGGGCGTCTTGCCTTCGTCGGCGTAGACCGTCCACGAGTCGGCGGCCTTGCCGGTCTCGCCCTTGCCTTCGAGGAGGGAGCGGAGGTCGTAGCCCATCTTTTCGGCGATGAGGCCGAAGACCGGCGTGACGTCCGTGCTGATGCGGGCGTTCCTCCAGGCCTTGGGGTCGAGTTTCCGGTTCATCGCCATCGCCGCGAGGACGGGGATCTCTTCCGGGGGGATATCCATCGGACCGCGGAACCGCATGCCGCGGACGGCATGGAAGTCGCGGAGGATCTTTTCGGACGGGATGGCCTTGAGGCCGTAGGTGTTTTTGAGAGGGTTCATACACCTATAGGCTCATCGCCCATGCTATGCTGGTGAGGGCGCTAGCTCTGAACCTGCCTTAGGGGCCCTTTTTGGCCCTTAAGTTCGCCCCAGAAGCCAACAGGCCTTAGGCCGTCCTTGTCGCATGAATGAGCGCCATCGTCTGCTTACTACGGACCAGCCGTAAGGAAGCAGGCAGCATGTTCGCCGCCACTTTTTAACCCCAGTCCTGTTTTTAGGCCGATTTGGCACGCTCTCCCTTGGCCGGAGTGTAGCCATATTCGATTCTCCCCAACGTCTCCATGCAGTATTGGAGGATGATGCCAGAAGTCGGCCGGCCGGCTTCTTTCTCCGCTCGGAGGCGGACGCCGACTTCGGAGTTCTTCCGGACCATCGCATCTTCGATCTGCGCATGCCAAGCTTTGAACTGTTCGAGCCCGGCGGCGATCAGCTGACGTTCCGTCACGGCGTCGAAGTAGACGCCGTAGTTCTGTTGCACCACGTAATCGATGACGCGTAGGAGTTTCTCTCCGCCTTTCGACTCGTTGTGATAGGTTTCCAGGAAGGCGAGCAGCTCAGGGAAGAGGTGGACCGGAGCTTCCGCGTCCAGCCCGTCCTTAGGTGTGCCGAGCCCGCTGACGGCTGATTGGTAGAATCCTGCGGCCTTCCGGATCTCGCCCCGATTCTTGGTCGGGAGAAGCGTCGCCTGGCTTTGCCATGCGAGCCGAGCCCGGAACATGTCTGTCAGACGTGCTCGTGCCGCGGGCTCACGGGCATACTCTTCTACGACCACCTGTTGCAGGGCGAGTACGGCCGAGGCTCGGTGATAGCGCGGATTGGTCGCGTAGCCAGCGGCGAAGCGCAGGCAGATGGCCCGGAGATCGTCGCGTCCGCGATAGGCGCGGGCAGCTTCGCGTAACAGCTGAAGGGTCAGCTTGCTCGCCCATTCCACGCCCGCAAGCTCCTGCGGAGCGAGGTTGGCGGCGGTCTGATGGATGACCCGGCCTTCGTCGTTGGTCCGTTCCACGATCGCCGTCAGCCATTCGGCCGCGGCAAGGTCGTGTTTGCCAAAGGTCTGCCGGGCCAGCCAGTAGGCACGGCCCGCGGCGAGGCGCCCGCGGTCGGCGGTCTCGCCGCTCGCGTCAGCGCTCAGCCATGCTTGGGCTTCTTGACAGGCCGCGCGTAGGTCTGTCGCGCAGAGGCGGCGGAAGGGGTCGAGCTCGGGCGCTCGGGCGGTCGCCAGCAGCTCGATGCGTTCCCGGAGGAAGGCGGCGGAGGTTTGCGAGCGTCGTTGAGCGAGGGCGACGGCGTGGGCGCGGTCGGAGCCGCCGCGCTGCGGGCCATAATGGAGGGCGAGGACGGCGGGGAAGGCGCCGTTGGTGTCGGCGGCCAGCTTCGCGAACTCCACGCGTAGTTGGCCGCGGAGTTTGGCCGCGGCTTCGACGGAGATCCGCCATTCGGCGCCCTTCTGGGTTAGCAGGCGCAAGAAGCCTTCGGTCAGCCGCAGATAAGGTAGCGCGATACGCCTGCCGGCCGCGTCGATGATCAACTCGGCCGAGTCGGGTTTGGCGCCGGTTTCCTGATCAAGCCGGCGCAGCAAGGCACCCGTAGCGGCGTCCTTGTCTTCCGCCGGGAGCGTGGCGAGCTGCGTGAGCAGTCCCCAGGCCAGAGCCGGGACGGCGGTCTCGCGGAAAGAGGCTTCGACCTGCGCGGCGAAGTCGGCCTCCGGGTTTTCCGAATGCAGGCCGATGGCGTGTCCCACGAAGCGGGATACTAGTTGGTCCGTCGGCACGACCGGCGGCCAGCTCGGCGGATGGTCGAATGCATAGACATCCTGGGCTTCGGAAAGTTTACGGAGGGATCGGAGCGTCAGCGTCTCCTGGTGGCGCATCTCTTCGGCTTTGATGTAAAGCTTCTTAGCGATACGTTGCTCGCCCTTGGCGAGCTGGCTGGCGGCGAAACCAAGCAGGCCCCCGGAGAACCTGCCTTTGAACCATTTGCGTGCTCTTTGCAGGCCGTCACGGTCTGCGGGCAGCTTCAGGTTGGCGCCGGCCGCCACCTCCCTCTCCAGCTCCCGGAGCAAGGTGAGGTAGTTCAGTTCCATGGGCCGGGCCATGGATGCTTTATAGGAGTATACTGGATGCTGTATCGAGCGCAGAGTTGGGGGCAGAGGGCCGCCCGGACGATTACAATGAGGAAGGCATTTTATCCGCCGCCCCGGGGGCAATAATTCGTGCGACACAGGTTTAGCCCTTGTTTTATAGGGTAGAAACATGAGTCAGACATTCGTGCGACACGCCAGTACCTATGCCGGGGGCGGCTACCCGGCGTCATCGCCTTGCGGGCTGAAACTCGGAGGGGACACTGGGGTTCGTTCACCGCACATGAGCACCCCAGCCATCAGTCTCAACTACCGCTACGATCTCCCGGGCCGCAGGCTCCTGGAGATCATCCAGCGTACCGCCAAGGAATCCTTCCAGATGGTCGGCACGACCCTGGAGTCTTCCGTCGCCGTCATCACGTTCCTCGCCGACCAGTCGACGATCAACTTCCACCTAGCCTCGGAGCGGCAGCTCTCGGTGCGTGCCTCTGCTCGCCGGGCCAGCGAAGCCATGAAAGTCTGTCGTCGACTCGTCGGGCGTAACTTTATCCAGCCGTTGCACGAAAAAATCTCCGCGCCGCTCAAGGCCACGAAGACCTTTCGCCCGGCGCATGAGGTCCTGGCGGAACACCTTACGAAGCCAGATTTCGCCGAACACCTCATCGTCCTACCGGAAGCGCTCAACGAAGCGCCGGACTGTCTCTTTGAGCACGACAGCACGCTGGACCGTTATCTCACGGGGCTCGTCGCCTTCGCCAAGCTCAAGGCCGACCCCGCCAACGCCCTGAAGCCCGATGACTTCCTGGCCAGCCAGGCCGGCCTCAGCCACTTCGGCGCCGACCTCGGCGAGCGCGCCAAGATTCGCTACGCCGCTGACTACAGCGCGACCTATAAGGGCGTGCACCGGCTCTTCCCTCTGCACGTCACCCTCGGGCACGGGCTCAACCCGCGCTCCTGCATGTCCATCTACTTCGACTGGGACCCAGAGGCCCGGAAGCTCATCCTCGCACGCTTCGGCCGCCATGGCCGCGGGGCTTGATGTATGATCGACGCTTCGATCTACCTCACTACCGACGGCGCCCCCTTGCCCGTCGAGCGCGACCTTCGGTTGAAGGCCACGTCGTTGCTGGTTGTTCCGCCCTTCCTCAAGCATTTCGGCGGGCCGATGGCTGGCCCCGCATATTTGAAGGGCGCGGGCGAGTGCGCAGGCCATGACGTCACCGTACTCGACCTCAATCGTCAGTGGATCCAGGAGCGCATCACGTCGGCCCACACTTCCGGTCAGATCAAGGGCGACCACGACAAGCCTTCCAAGGAGCTGTCGCGTCTCTACCAGGAATGGCAGGCGCTTTGCGCCAGTCACTGGCCGTTCGCGCTAGTTCGTAACGAATGGGAGTCCCGTACGGTGGTGCTCAACGCCGCGCATGACGAAGTCATCGCCTGCGCCATGAATCTGGCCAAGGGTTCCTTCGGGGAGTGGGTTAGTGCTCATCTGAATCAGGCAAGCCGTCCAGATATCGTGGGCCTTTCGGTCATGTTCAGCGGGCAGGTCATCGCCGCCCTCGCCGTCACGGCGATCGTCCGTCAGGTGTGGCCAGGCGTGCCGGTCGTCTGGGGTGGCGCACATGTTACCGCCTTGGCCGAGCCCATCAGCCGTGATGCCGCCTATGGCCAAGGCATCGATGGGTTTGTCGTAGGCTATGCCGAGCGCACCTGGGTCGAGTTACTCGACTCTGTCGCCAGCGGCAACCCATGGCCGAAGGAGGTGTTCGCTGCCGCCACCCAGCAGTTCCGCGCTAAAGAAGACCCCAAAGCCGTTCCGGCCTTTGATCTGTCCGGGTACGGGGCGGGAAGCCTGACTCTCCCGGTGCAAGCCTCACGCGGCTGCGCCTACGGTAAGTGCTCTTTCTGCACATACCCCAAGATCGAGGGTAAGCATCGCAAGCTCGATATCAGCGGGTTGGAGTCAGTCATAGCATTGGCTGCCGAACGCGAGGCGGTGCTTTCGTTCAAAGATAGCCTGCTCGTGCTTAACCAGCTGGGCGCCATCGCCGATATGATAAAGGGACGGGTCATGTGGAGCGCTTGCACCAAGCTTCACCCTAACCTCAACCTTCAGACCCTGAAGCGTCTGCATTCCGAGGGACTACGCACCCTGGAAATCGGCCTGGAAACTTTGGACGAGGCTTCCCAAGTGCTCATCAACAAGCCGCAATCCCCGGAGGTACTGACGGGCTTCTTGGATGCGGCGGCCGAGGCCGGGGTGGCCATCGTCATCAATTACATGACCGGCCTGCCGGGAGCCGATGCGGCCCAGGAAGAGCATTGGCTAGGCGTGGTCAGGGAGGAAGTCGACGCTCGCCCTCGCCTTAAGGCCATGATCGAGCACAACACCTTCCAGCTGGAAATGATCTCTCCGATGGGTCTCGCACCCCAAGCCTTTGGCATCGAAGTCGTCCGGCGCTGGCCCTGGTCGTCGTTACTTGAATACCGGATTATCCAATCTTCCGCCATCGCGGCGTAAGCACTCCGAACAACCCCCCAGGATAGAAAGGCAACACATGTCCAACCAAGGCAACGGCGGCAATTACCCGAGCACCACCGGCAATCCGTCCGGCGGCGGCCGCGGCAACGGCCCTCGCGGAAAGTAAGCGAGGACCTGATCCCGAGACTCCAGGGGGCCACGCAGTGGCCCCCTGTTTTGTTTACGCTTAAAGAATTGGCTTCTACTGAAAACTTAATGGCTTACCGTTCTTTGAGCATGCCCCGTATCGCGATCATCGGTTATGGCGTCGTCGGACGGGCCCTGGGCGCTGTTATGGCCGAGAAGGTCAAAGGTGCAAAGCTTGTGGCGTATGATGCGGCAGCAACTGGCCGCTCCGTCGGCAAAGTCCGCATCGCGGAAACGATGAAGGAAGCTGTCCGGACGGCCGATTTCTTGTTTCTTTGCGTGCCTAGCCACCTCAAAGGAGAAGGGCTCGAAGGCGCAGGCTGGAAGCGCCTGGCACGGCAGATCGCGAAAGATGCCGAGCCTTCTACGATTGTCGTAATCAAGTCGACGCTCGTTCCCGGGGATGCCGCCAAGCTGCAAAAATTGACCTGCCGCCGGGTGGTGGTCTGCCCCGAGTTCATGTCAGAAGGTACGGCCGAAAGAGACATCCTTAAGCCGCACCGGGTCTTGGTCGGGGGCGAAGATAAAGATGCCGTCGATGCCGTCGTGAGCCTCTACCGTGCCTGGGTGCCGGCATCCCGCATCATCCGTATGGATGCGTGGTCGGCTCAGCTGGCTAAGCTTCTTGCGAACGCGATGCTCGCCCAGCGCGTCAGCTCTATCAATTCGCTAACGGCGTTGTGCGAAAAGTCCGGGGGAGATGTCCGCGCCGTCGCCCGTGCCGTCGGCCGGGATCCGCGTCTCGGACGGGAATTCCTTAACGCCTCCCCTGGCTTCGGCGGTTCCTGCCTGGAGAAGGACCTTCGCCTGCTCGTGGTACTTGCCAAATGCTTAGGCCATCCGGAGGTCGCCCAGTATTGGCAGTCGGTCATCGAACTCAACGATAGTCATATCCGCCGAGTCACCCGGGCGATCAGTAAGGCTGCTGGCCGAGGCGGAAAGGTCGCCGTCTTTGGCCTAGCCTTCAAGGGGGGCGTCAATGACGTGCGAAACTCGCCTTCGTTGCGGATCATCGATGGCCTGGTCGCGGCTGGCCACCCGGTGGCCGCATACGACCCTCGGATGAAACGACTAAAAGGAGTTACCGTTGAATCGCGTCCGACGGCAGCCGCCCAAGGCGCCAGCGTGATCGCCATTCTGACCAACGACGCATCTTTCAAGGAAATGGACTGGCGTAAGAAGGCTTCGGCGAGCGTGGCCATCTACGATGCCCATGGCATCATCCAGCCCGAAGCCATGTCAATCCTCCGACTCATCAGCCTAGGGAGGTCTTCCCGATGAGAATCCTCGTCACGGGCGGAGCCGGTTTCATCGGATCACACCTCTGCGCTCATCTCGTTTCGAAGGGTCACGACGTGCTTGCTTACGACCACGGTTCAGCGAGTGCCCCAGTTTGGCTGAAGGTTGCCCGCGCACGATATTGTAACGCTGAAATCATCGCTGGCGACATACTTGATACGGCTAACCTAGCTCGAGTAATCCGTGAATTTGATGCCGACACGCTGATTCATCTGGCCGCTAAGCCTGGTGTCGCGGAGGCCGAACAGGACCCCGGGCTTTACCGGAGGGTTAACGTTCATGGCGTGGATTCGGTTATAGAAGCATGTGCGAGCACAGCCCTCAGGCGCATCATTTATGCATCTTCGTCATCGGTGTACGGTGATGCGAGCGGCCAAGTCAACGAGGCTGATTCGCCTACGCCAATCGGGAGATATGGCCAGACGAAGCTCGAAGGAGAAGAAAAGATCAGGCAAGCCAGCAAGCTTCGAGGAATTCACGCCCGGATACTTCGTCCGTTTACTGTCATTGGTCCTATGGGTCGTCCAGACATGGCGCCATGGAAGTTCGCTGAGGCAATATCGAAGCACGCGAAGGTGAACCTTCATGTGGGCGCGATGCGGGATTTCACGAGCGTGTACGACGTGGTGTCCGCATTCGCCCTTGCCGCCGAGCTTCCCTGGGAAGGTTGTGAAACATACAACATAGGGAGCGGCGTGTGTTATGGCGCTGACGTTCTGGCGAAGCTGCTGGCAGAGGCCATGGGGAAGGCCCTGTTCCACGAGTTGGGCACGCTTCCGCCTTATATGCCGAAGAAAACATGGTCGGATTCATCAGGCGCCATGACGCGACTGGCATGGCGTCCCAAGGTGGCATTTCCTGACGCCGTCCGGGGCTTCGCTTCATGGTATCAGTCGAACGATCAAAATGGGTAGAATTTCGGATAGCCCAAAGGTCGCCGCCCTGATCGCTTGTTCGGGCCGGTTGGACCTGTTGGAACATCGGGCTTTAGCATCGGTCCGAGCTCAATCATGCCCTCCTGATGTATTGGTCTTGGTGCACGACGGTGAACAAGGTCAGTCGGCCGACGAAATCATGAAGCCTATCGTTGCCAGGGTGTGGTCATCTTCAGCCACTTGCCCGGAAATTGTGATTCTTGGAAACCGAAGGACGAGAAAATCAGCGTCGGGCGCATGGAACTCAGGACTAGACGAGCTCTGCCGCCGCTTCGGTGAGGATGCCGATAACTGGTATGTCGCCGTGCTGGACGATGATGACGCATGGGCGAGTGACCACTTGTCGATTTGTCAGCATGCGGCGGCGATTTGGAGGGCCGACATGATCGTGGCCGGGTTGATTCGCCATGAAAGCCCTGAAGACGAAGGACGCCGACAAAGCATTCCGACAGCGCTGGACGCCGCCGCGCTGTTCATTCGGAATATCCATGTTCAAGGTTCTAACCTATTTCTGAAGTTGGCTCGATTTCTCGAAGTAGGCGGTTTTGACGAAAATCTGCCCAGCTGCACGGACCGTGATCTGTGCATTCGTCTTAGTCGCTTACATGACTTCAAATTCAGGCCCCTGGCTACGCACAGTGTTCATCATTATGCCGACCCAAGGCCAGATCGGCTGACAATCGGCCGATTTTCTAAGGGCGAAGGCCTGCGAAGGTTTTTCGCGAAGCATGCCGGCGACTTTGAAGCGAGCGCCCATGAGGCTTTCCTCCGGTCGGCCCAAGAACGCTTCGGGTTTGCCGAGAAATATCTCAGATCCGCTGAGGTAGCCGAAAACGGCAGACCTCAGCAGCAATCTCAAGTATTCGCGGAGATGGCATCGTCGGGGCTATATTTCGTCTTAGGAATCGCCACCGATTCGGCTTTGCCCGCACAGGCCAGTCGGCTTTTCGGAGAGGTCGCTCGGCTTCCTTCACACCCGGGCGTCTTGGGGGTGACCGCGGTGTTGCTGGAAAACGGCCCAATAGATCAGCTAGCGAGATCCCGGTGGGCGGAGGCGGTCGAGTCGTTGAAACGCGCGGGTGTAGCGGTTCGTTGGATCACGCCCGAAGAGGTCATGGCAGACTGGGCGCCCCATCAGGCTGCCGTCATCCCGGACGCGCGAGTGTGTCGCTTGCCTATCGCGGTGACCCGCTCGATTCTCAATCGCTATGTCTTTGTGGAATCGAAGGATCGGCCGAACGCCGCCGCGTGGATCCTGGATGATGACAAGACCTTCACTTTTGAAGTTCGCGGAGATGACGATCGTACTGCGAAGTCACGCCGATCGCCCGATGTATCTCAGTTGCTGGCGCTTCGGGACTCCGGCGTAGACATAGTCATCGGCCAGGATTCGTCTGCTGCGCCTTTGCCGTTTGAAGCGACCCTTCGTCTGCAACTACTAGATCTCGACCAAGCACTCCGTAGATCGTCAGGGCCCTTTGTCGGAAGTTCAAAAGAAGCGATAGGCTTGAGGCGTTCGGCCGGTTATTACGATCTGTCTCGCGATACGCGGCATTTGGAGACGCCGCTTGGAGCGGACATATATAAGGGTCTCAATCCCGCGCAGATGGTAGAGAAGGCGACCATTGATTGCAGGCGGATGCGGGGAGGGGAGTTGCTCACCAGGCCGTTAATGGTCGACGAAGCCAATCTGCCGATCGGCGCCGCTGTGGAATCGATCATGCGTGGAGGGTCTACCGTATTCTTTAAGCCGGAGCAACTGATGCTATGCCCGCAGTATTGTGCCTGCGTTAATGGTGTCTGGGTGAGGCGTTCCGACATGCTCCATAGCCTCGTCCTTGCGAAATTGTACGGCATAAAAATCGTGATGCACCCCGCCGTGGCGGTGCGGCATGGGAGGGAATACTCGATGCCCGTCGAGAGGCTGACAGATACTTTCGTCCAAGATGTCTTGGGCTATGGCCTTTATAGGGGTGCCGAAGCGGCATTCTCCGAGATTTCTCCCCAGACGGTCCGGGGCATATGCGGAGTATTCTTTGAGGATGATCGCCTCGATAGAGCTGCGTACGCCGCGCGCAAGGCCGTCAGGGAGCGTCTGGCGGCGATGGAGCTCTCGGCGTGGCGCATACGCGGACTCGTGGGGTCATGCCTTTCAAAATTACAGGCTCTGCGTCAGCAGCAGCTGATAAACGAAGAACAGGCGAATAATTTGACCGACGAACTTGAGAAGATCAAGTCGCTGATGGATACGGCAAGCATCCGGATCAACTCAGAGACACTATTGGGAGACATCACGAGCCAAGATTTTTCGGACACATACAAGCAGCTAGAATTGCAGGCGGTCGCCATGCAGACGTCTTTCAAGTCGCTCCGGACCGACCAACTGATCGATCAGCGCGTCGAGCGTGCTCGGAAGATGCTAGGTTTGTCTATGGACGCTGAGCTACTTGGGGTCGGCTGGGAAGGAGTTGTTTTCAGGGTCGGCCAGGTTGCGGTAAAATTGTTAGATGTCGCGAGGCCCGACAGGGTCCGCGCTGCCATGCCTGCGCTCAGGTTGTTGGAGCGCCTGCCGCAGGAAGTCCCGGGACTCCGTCAGCTCAAGCTCATGGAAAGCGACGAGGGCCTCCTGGTCATTGAAAGAGAATACGTAGAACAGACTTCCGCCGCATCGCCGACCATTGGCCAGTTCGCCAAACTTTTGGCGGACTGCAAGGCTGTCGGGGTGGTGTTCCGGAATCTTAGCCGAGACAATGTTACTTTGGTCCGTGGACATGCAGTCATTATCGACTACGGATTAGACTTTGCCGGATTCAGCCAACCGGAGTTTGAAACCATGGCGCGTAAGGCCTGGCTTTGCGTGCGGTTCTGGCATCGCGCAGACTTGAATCGGCTACTTAGTCTCGCCTGGAAAGACCATCAAGCGCCTGAGCTCGACGGTTTCGAAGAGTTTTGGCGCTGGCATTGCTCCGACAAAAAATCCGCTACGGCTGTCTGCGACGAAATGGTAGAAGAAATCCTCTCCAGGCACGCCTTTGAAAGCGTCCTCGATTATGGGTGCGGCAAGCAGGCTTATACGGCGCGTCGCCTCAGCAAATCAGGGAAGAAAGTCGCGGGATTCGATCCCGGAGAAGGGCTCAAGAAACGATGGGAAAATGGCGTGAACAACGGGGACATGTTCTTGACTGATTCCCGGGCCCTTGCGGTCGCCCGCGGCCCCTACGACGCGGTTGTCTGTTCGCTGGTCCTGTGTGAGCTTCAGTCGGAAGAGGCCTTCCGGCAGGTCGTCGCCGACTTGGGTGCGGCGGTTAAAAAGACTGGCAGGGTCGTCGTCCTGATGTGCGACCCGGTCAGCACCTTCGGGCCTCCGACGACGATTCATCTGGAACGAAAATTGCCTGACGATGCTGCGTATGGCGGCAAATTTGAATACGGGGAGGTTGCTGAATCTGGTCGCCCAAGAAAGGAATACCATCGTTCGATCAGGACCGTCAGGCGTGCCCTTCTCGAAGCAGGACTATGGGTAGTATCAAAGAAGAGGAACAATGCCTATGATTCGGCCACCGGGCTTCCCGCGACCGATTTCATCGCATGGGAGTGCCAGCCCTTCAGCATCGAGCATCCTGATGCGAGCGTCTCCTTGGTCATCAAGGCCTCAGCCCTCGAAGCCGATTCTTTGGAGGCGCAGGTGGACCACCTAGTTCAACAGCTCGAGACACCCCGAGTATTTATCGAACGTATCTTGGCGATAGATTCACGGACGGAGGGTTTTGTGCGGCAGTATGGTTCGCCAGATTTGGGAAAAACGCTCGAAGCAGCCGGTCGCTTGAAGGCGCGCGGACTCATCGACCAGATTATCTTGGCCCCTCCTGATGGTTCGTCTGAGGCCGAGGGGATTAATCGGCGTTGGTTCGGCCTGGGATCGTCATGGACGCACACGAAGTCAGGCGCACCCTTGGTTTCGCCTCTTGGTGCCTTCGATTCATGTCGTGGTGATTATATCCTGCAGGTGGATTCAGACCTGCTCATCCGGAGAGAAGACAGGAGGCATGATTTCGTCGGCGAAGCCATTGCGGCCCTGAGATCCAGTCCCGCTGCCTTGACGGTAAGCCTCAACATCCTGAACAAGGAAGATCAGCCTTTCGTTGCAAATGACCCCGAGGGCATACCATACCGGGTCGAGTGCCGCGGGTGTATCTTTGACCGCGCTCGCCTGATGGCTTCGCGTCCATTTTTAAACAGGTCGGCCGACGACGGCAAACTCGAGCTGGCTTGGCATCGATCGATGGACCAAGCCTGCCTCGCTGGTCATGCCGTCAGCCTCCGTGGTGGAGGTCGCCAAACCGCTTTTATCCATCCCCAGAACTCCTTCAAGCGTTCGGGACGCGAATGGAATCTCGTCATGGCATTAATCGAGCAAGGGGCCCTCTTCAATGGTCAGGTCGGCAAGGTCGACCTTGTAGGCAGCGCCTTAGAGTGGCTGCCGTCGCCTCGGCCTGAGCCTTTCGTCTATATCGTGACAGGTAGGAATGTCCCTTATGGCAAGATGCTGCGCTGCTACGAGTCCATGCGTCGGCAGACCGGTTACGCATGGGGTGCTGTCGTCATTGATGATGGTTCTGATGAGCATAGCCGAGAAGCGTGCCGCAGGGTCTTCGCCCAGTCTCCGAACATCACCTTGCTGCAACCTAGGCGCCGGAGAGGGCAGCTCGCCAATACCATCACGGCCATACGTGACCTGTGTTCTGACCCTGAAGCAGTCATCATCACGCTCGACATGGACGATGCTTTGATCGGGACGGAGGTCTTGAAAGAGCTCGCGAACGCCCATGGATCTGGCGCTGACCTGACGGTAGGCTCAATGGTAAGGACAGATAAGCCAGCCGATTACCCTGCCAATTTTACGGATCTGGTTTCGTCTAGGGGCGGGAACGTCTGGCAGCACCTCCGCAGTTTCCGGAAGAGACTGTTCGACGGGATTCCTGATTGGCGTCTTCGGCTCGATGGCAAATACGTCGAGGTATGCGTAGACTGGGCATTTATGGTCCCAATAGTTGAGCGCGCCTTGGCGCCGCGGCATCTTTCGAGCAAACTCTATTACTATGAGAGCTCAGGCCTGGGGAAAAACGGGCAGCGAGCCGAGCGCGAAGCGGCGATAGCGCGCATCATGAAGCGGTATATGCCTGGCGGGCATTGCGGGAGATCCAGCGGGCTAATTACCAAAGAAGAAATCATGGCAGGAGGCTGGTCCGGGCGAGACGGGTTGCTGATCCTGAGGCATGCCGACCGACCTTCCTTGAAAGGACTAGGCAAAGGCGCCGACGAGGTCTCCATCACTGAGAAAGGACGTGCCGACAGCCGTGCCTTGGGGTTGGCCCTCGGCCGCGCCACGCAGGTCGTCTCCAGCGGAGTTCTGCGTGCCCGTCAGACGGCCCAGGAAATCATGTTGGCGCTAGGGCACGATGCGTCGGACGTGCGTAGCTTCAGGTCGCTTTGCAGACTTTCGGCGGATCATGCCGACCGGACCGCCTACGATGCACACAAGGCACGGCTGGGCTGGCACTCGCTGGTAGACGCATGGATTGACGGAGCCCTCGATGATCCCGGCGCGATTCTCCCTTCGCATGTGTCAGCGATGGGTGCGATTCGTGAGCTGATGGCCAGCGATGGTCTTAAGCAGCAGGGACTGAACATCGTCGTTACCCACGACTTTTATGTCTTTGCCCTCCTGGAAGCCATGCACGGAAAAAGGCAATGGCGTGGAAAAGGGATCCCCACTTTGGCGGGCGTTTTTCTTGATTATGAAGACGCCCGACTTTTGATTGAAGCCTATGGAGCCTGAAGCCCCCTCGGATCTTAAGCGGCGGCCGATGGTTGCCGTCATCGGCGACGCTTCAACCGATCCGGCTGGCTCTAAGGCTGTGGCGGCCAGGGAAGTCGGCGCGCAAATCATTGAGAAGCGATGGCGTCTCGTCACTGGGGGGATGGGGGGCGTCATGAAAGAGGCATCCGCAGGGGCGAGGGCTGCGCCTTCATGGTGCGATGGGGATATCATCGGAATCGCGCCCGGAAGTGATCCAGGGTCGGCCAACCCCTTCGTAGATGTGGTCATCGCCACCGGGATGGATCATCTGCGAAACTCCATCGTCGCCCATTCCGATGCCATCATCGTGATCGGTGGCGGGGCTGGAACTCTAAGCGAAATCGCGCTCGGATGGATCTACCGGCGCTTGATCGTGGCCCTGCCATATGAAGGGTGGGGCGGCAAGTTGGCGGGCACGAAAATCGACCAAAGAGTCAGATATAAAGATATCCCCGATGACTGCGTCTATGCCGCTGGTTCTCCTGCGCAGGCTGTTGAGATCGTCGCCAGGCTCCTTCCTCGGTATCAGCGGAGGCACTCAGGCATCGCTTCGCGTCCGGAACGTTAGCACCACCGGCAATCCGTCCGGCGGCGGCCGCGGTAACGGTACGCGCAAGTAAGCGAGGCCCTGATCCCGAGACTCCAGTGGGCCACGAAGTGGCCCCCTGTTTTGTAAGTATAATGTGTTCGGGTCTAAAACCGCTTCACTCTGCCCGGGGGCTGTGTAAGCTGTGGGCGCCCCTCCATGGACACATGGGAATACATCTGTAATCAGTCTCCGTCTGAGG
This sequence comes from uncultured Opitutia bacterium, assembly GCA_903913915.1. Lineage (GTDB taxonomy): Bacteria > Verrucomicrobiota > Verrucomicrobiia > Opitutales > UBA953 > UBA953. The sequence continues at coordinate 35,880 of CAIWNE010000025.1, read as the reverse complement.
CGTTCAAGACGGTGAGGTTTCACGTCCGGGCCAAGGTCCTGGAGCATAATGGCGGTGCCGCCCTCAACGGCGAGGGCATCGACTTGGATTTCATCGGCTACGAAGGGGTTGCCCGGATACGCTTCGCGAAGGTCCAGGCCGGGACGCGGGTCTCGGTCACGGTCCCTGATGCGCTCCGCGACAAAACCTTCGCCTTGATGGCTGGCCTCGTTTCAAAACGAAAGCTTAAGCCGTTCGAAAAGCCAGCTCCAGAGATCCCGGAGCGGAAGCCATTCCAAAAGGCTGTCGATATCCTCAATGCGCACCTCCTGAAGCCCGAATTCACCAAGCATATTGAGATCCTTCCGCAAGCATTGGAGCATGCGGAGCTTTGTCTCTATGAACATGACGGAAAGCTCGACAAGGCCTTGACTCACTTGGCGACGTTCGCCTCCAAGCGCGCGGGCAAGAAAGTCCCTATTCATCGTCTGAAGGATTTGGCTAGGGAATCCGCACTAGGGAATCTCTACCGGCCGATGGTTAGCGATACCGTCGTCCGGGTGCATGGAGATCACTACCGCTTTGAGTATCAAGGTAAGCAGACCCTCTTCGACGAACATATCACCCTTGGCGGTGGCTATCCCAAGGAGTGCATGTCCGTCCACTTCATCTGGGACGAAGCCCGTGCTAAGCTCGTCATCGGCTACTTCGGCCAACACCTTCCTACATCGCTCGACAAATGAAAATCCCTCCGCATCTCCGATCGCTGAAGCCGGGCATGGCCGAGAGGTTGGGGTATTACGTGTACCTATATCTGGACCCGCGGGACGGGAAGGTGTTCTACATCGGGAAAGGGAAGGGCGAGCGCTGCCTGGACCATCTGTTCGAGGATGACGACCACCCGAAGGTTAAGTGCATCCGGGAGATCTTCGCCGCCGGCTTGGAGCCTCGCATCGAGATGCTGGCGCATGGCCTCCGCACTGAGCAGGAGGCTTACAATATCGAGTCCGCCGCGATCGGTCTGCTTGGGCTCGAGAACCTGACGAATCGTGTCGTAGGTAAAGACAGTCTCCGCTTCGGCCGTAAGGGGCTATCGGAGCTCGAAGGCTATTATGCAGCCAAGCCTGTGAAGATCTCGGACCCGGTCATCCTGATCCGGGTCAACCAGCTTTACCGCCACGGCATGCCGGCGGCGGAGCTTTACGACATCACCCGTGGCGTCTGGGTGCTGAGTGCGGAGCGCGCTTCGAAGATGAAGTATGTCTTCGCCGTCTACGAGGGCGTGGTCCGTGATGTCTATGAGCCGGAGAAGTGGCTGCCGGCGTTAACGACCCCGTACCCGAACCGCACGGACCTCGTCCCTGATGATGCCAAGGGCCGGATCGAATTCGTCGGCAAGCCAGCCCCGGAGGCCATCCGCCAGAAGTATCTTCTAGGCGATGTCACCGCCTATACTAAGGTCAGCCCGCAGTCGCCTTGCCTTTATATCAACGAGCCGTAGAAACTGCGCATGGCTACCCCTTATAGCATCCGGATCTTCCAATTAGACGGTGATCCCAATGGGGTACGTACGATCGAGAAGTCGAACTGGACGGGGCAAGGACTCGCCTTCCCTCGGGCGCTCTTGGCTGAAGCGTCGAAGCGAAAGGAGCTAAAGAGGACTGGCGTCTACGTGCTTCTTGGCGAATCGGATCAGTCGTCATTCCCGGCCATCTACGTAGGAGAGGGGGATCCTATCCTGAACCGGCTGCGCAGCCACGACGCGAGCAAGGATTTCTGGACGTTCGGCGTCTCGTTCACCAGCAAGGATGAAAGCCTTAACAAGGCGCACGTTCAGTATCTGGAGTCGCGGCTCATCGGCTTGGCTTCGGCCTCCAAGCGCTGCGTGATCCAGAATGGCAATGAGCCAGAGCTACCCTCTCTCTCGGAAGCTGACCAGGCGGATGCCGAAGCCTTTCTGCAGGAGATGCTCCTTTGCTTGCCGAGCATCGGAATGGGCATGTTTCAGCAGCGGGCCGCCAATGCGGTCTCCTCAGCTGAGCTTCTCCATATCGACGGCAAGGGAGTGAAGGCCTCCGGGGTCGATACTCCCGAAGGATTCCTGGTTAAAAAGGGGAGTCGCGCGTCTAAGCAAGATACTCCCACGATGGCCGAACGCACCAAGGTCCTTCGGTCTAACTTATTGTCCATGGGCGTCCTCAGGGAGGACCCGGACGCATACGTGTTCCTCCAGGATTACCTCTTCAATTCCTCCTCATCGGCCTCCAACATCATCCTGGCTCGCTATTCATCCGGGCCGTCCAATTGGAAGAATTCCAGCGGGAAGAGCCTCGGAGAAATCCAGTCGGCTTAGGTTTCCGGCCAAGACACTCTTACTCCTATCCATGCCTGACTTTAGCGACTGGGATGGTGCTATCAGCACCCCGGGATTTCGAAAGGCGCTTTTGGCTTATGGGCGCGCCAACAGAGGTGTTAAGCCGAAGGGAAGGTTGCCCACTGCAGATCTCGAGGACATGGCTAGCTGCGCAATTCGATCTACCAAGCCGGAGTTTTGTCTCGAGGATAGGAATGCCGATATGGGTAGCGTCCGCGTGCATTGTTTCGCCAGCTACTATTGGGTAGCTAACTTTGTAGACATCGATGGTCCCTTTGACGACCTCGAGGAAGTTGTTGATACGGTCCTTTCGATTGCTGTCAGTTCAGCCCCCGAAGGTTTTTACAAGAGAGCGTACGGATCGCTGGACGACGATTTCATCGCGGATCGTTGCAAGGAGCTGGTCGTGCCAGGATGCGTATTTATCATCAATAATTCTGCCTATGTCAGGACGGCGGAAGGCCTAACGATTCAACCATGACCCGTATAGGGTTTGAAATCCTTGTTGGTCTATACGGCCGAATAACCCGAAGTATTTCGCCGGTATTTCACGCCGTCGACCTCGACGACATCGCCCACGGAGACGAGCTTCTTGATGACAGAGAAGGTTTGCTGATCTGTCAGTTTGCTCTCTACCCAGTGGGTGGCTGAGTCGGTATCGCATTCATCTCCGCATTCGAGAAGGTAGCGGATGGGTTCCAGCGCTTCATCAAGTGAGTTGAATGGGCCGGCGAAATCATCCCATTCGCTTTTGGAGAAAAAATAGCCCTTCCAACTCAGGACTTCGCAGCTCCCTTGTTCCGTGGAGTACTGAAAGATTTCGGGGGTTTCCAGATACGAGACGAGTGTCTCGTCGTCGCCCTTATCCAGGAATTCCTTGAGAAGCCGGGCGGAGATGCCCGCATCGGCCATGAATTGCTTCCGCAGTGCGGTGTCCTGCAGCAGGTCTTTGAGGCTACTCTTGCTCACGGCATCTGGGGGTTGGGTGTGGGACGAAGCTTGCCATCTCGCAGTAAGTGATTCTGCCCATTAATCTCCATCGTATGTCCTTCGGCTACGTGCATAGCGCATAGCATGAGGGTTTGATCGAACGGCAGCACGCTTTCTACCCGATAAGAAAGCATTTCCACATCGATGGCGTCCTTGTCCAGGATGCACGCGAACGCCTCTTCGAAGGTGTCGAAAGGCCCGGCATCATCTTCGTCCGCGCAGTATTCGCCGAAAAAGAGGTATTTTCCGGCGAGCTTTTCAACGCCGCAGCAGGCCGGGTTGCCTTGGACATCGTCATAGTGGAACCTAATCAGCGGGGTCTTGCCGCAAGGACTCGAGATGGAGCAGCTGTCTTCGAGCAGATCGAGGTCATCATGGCCCAGCTCATCCCATAAAAGTTGAGCAGCAGACTCATCCTGAAGAATCCGATGCCAGTGTAGTTTCGCCATTTCGAGGTTTTGATGGTTATCGCAGAAGTCTCTTTAGGGATAGAAGCACAGCATCGTTGCCGGCACGAGCGCATTGGCCTCCTCGGCCGTAAGCTTAACCGTCCCGAACCATTGATGGACTGTCCAGCCGCGGCTATGCGTGCATACGATCCTTACGTATCGGTTCCTGTACTTGGATAACAATCCGAGCTTCTTCGAGCCTACCTTGATGATGTAGGACTTCCCTACCTGACCTAAGCCGTACCGGTATCTTTTACCGTCGTTGAACCTATACCGATACCAGCGGAGACAGGCTACCAGGTTACTCATCGCGAAGTGGTTCTCCTTCCTGGTCTTAGCGACTACGAATGCCTTCAGCGCCTTGCCGACGTCGTCGTGGTACGGATCTTCGAAGTATTGTGATTCAGCGCCTTCCATGCCCTAGAATAGTAAACCAGCGATTCGGTAACAAGTAAATGTTAACACCATTATATATCATTGATATCTAGTGGTTTGTAACATATGTAGAGTGTAGACGACGCCCTCGCCGGGCGTTTATAAATCTTAGCGGATTCTTGATGATTCGCCCGACCTAAGCCTCGGCGATTTAGCGCCATGAGAACAGGCGGCGTAGCGGTCACTCCCATTTTCTCGCGAGAGGGGAGGGGCTGGACCTTGGGGCTATGCGTGTGGAATCCGACGGCTAACTTATGAGATTAAGATGCTTAGGGATAAATAGGGAATCTCTCCGTCAAGCTGTAGCTACAATCCGCTTTAACGAGATATAATAAATCCAGAAAACAAGTCAGGTATAGGTGGAAGTGGTTGCCACTCGAGTGGGTAAAGAATAGCTAGCAAGCGCTTCTTCCCCGCAGGCAAAACTCCCCCTCACTCATTCATGAGCAACATCTTTGAATTTCGCGATGGGCTGATCTCTGATTACAGCCGTTTCTCGACCAGCTTCGCTAATATCGCCGCTCCCGACATCAAGGAATTCGTCAAGAAGGAGAGCGATGAAGGCCGCTTCTGGCCGGAGCCGATCCTCCAGCTCAACGCGAACTACCTCCGGGACAAGGATGTCAGAGAGCTCTCCGCTCCCGGCGGCCTGCTGCACCCGCAGACGGCTCAGTTCTTCTCGATCAAGAAGCAGGGCGAGCCGGCCATCCCGTTTCGTCTGTTCAAGCACCAGGTCTTCGCGATTCAGCAGGCTCAGGCCAAGAAGAGCTACGTGGTGACTACGGGCACGGGCTCGGGCAAGTCGCTGACCTACTTTATCCCTATCGTAGATGCCGTGCTCCGTGCGCGCGCTTCGGGCGACAAGACAAAGCGTACGCGGGCGATCATCGTATATCCGATGAACGCCTTGGCGAATAGCCAGCTCGAGGAGGTGAAGAAGTTCACGGATAACCTCGGCGGTGATTCGGTTTCGGTTGAGCGATATACTGGCCAGGAGGACAAGGCTCAGCGCGCGCACATCGCCGCCAATCCTCCGGATATCCTGCTGACGAACTTCCAGATGCTGGAGTACTTGCTGACTCGATTCGGCGAAGACGACAAGCGTGTCCTCGCGAACTGCCATGGCCTGGAGTATCTGGTGCTCGATGAGTTGCACACTTATCGCGGCCGTCAGGGCGCGGATGTTGCACTTCTCGTACGTCGCGTCCGCTCCCGTCTCAAGGCCGACGGGTTGCTGTGCATCGGCACCTCAGCGACGATGTCGTCTTCCGGCGACGAAGAGGAGCGCCGACGCGTCGTCTCACGCGTGGCGACCAAACTATTCGGCACCGAAATCGCCCCGGGCTCCATCATCGGCGAGACGCTGGAACGCGTCACTGATCCGTCTCTTTCGCTAGAAGACGTCAATCCGCTCCTCGCCAAATGCACCACCGAGCCCTTGCCCGCGCAGGACTTCGCGACTTACCGTAAGCATCCGGTCGCCGTCTGGGTAGAGCTGAACATGGGAATCGAAGTCCTCCCTGGTAAGCCGGCGCGTCGCGCGAAGCCTATTTCCCTTAAGGTCGCGTCAGAGCAATTCGCCAAGGATGCAGGCAGCGGGGTGACCAAAGAGCAGGCGGCCGCTTATCTGAAGCAATTTCTCCTCGCGGCATATGAGGTGAAGGATCCGGCGGACTCACGCCGCCGATTCTTCGCGTTTCGACTCCACCAGTTCATCAAAGGCGCCGGCACCCTTCGTACGACATTAGAGCCAGCCTCGCGACGACTCTTCAGCTTGGACGGACAGGCCTATGCCCCCGATCGTCCGGCAGGCACGCGCTTCTATACCTGTCACTTCTGCCGTAACTGCGGACAGGAATATCTGCCCGTCGTAAAGACGCCCACGGGATTCGATCCTCGCGACATCGACGACGTGCCTAAGGCCGACGGCGAAGCCATCCTTGGCACGGGCTACCTGGCGCCGTTGGAGACGGGCGCCAAGTTCCCAGATCCGTTCGACGGCGCTGAAGAAAACCTTCCCGACGATTGGCTGGAGCCCGAAGAGGACGAGATCAAGGTGAAGAACTCCTTCAAGGGGCGCATTCCTCAGCGCGTACATGTCGGATCCAATGGCGTCTCGACCGGCGGTCCGGCTGATGGTGCTACGAAAGCCTGGTTTCTTCCGGGTAAGTTCAGCTTTTGCGTGAGCTGTAAGGTCGCCCACGACCTCAAGGGTCGTGACTTTAATCGTCTGGCTGGCTTGTCCGGCGAAGGCCGTTCTTCGGCAACCACCGCTATCGTCTACTCTTCGCTGCGTCGACTGTTCGAGGGCGAAGCTCCCAAGAAAGGCGATCCCGACTTCCGGAAGTTGCTCGCTTTCTCGGACAATCGCCAGGATGCCGCGCTTCAGGCGGGACACTTCAACGACTTTATCTTCCTGCTCACCCTTCGTGGCGCGTTGATGTCCGCTCTCAGGGCTTTCCCCTCCGGAGCGACGATCGCGGAACTGGCGGACCACGTGGTGCAGGCCCTCGGGTTTGCTCCAGGGAACGAGGCCGCGCTGAACGAGTTCTTGGTGAACCCAAACCTGAAGGGCGGGGCGCTCAACGAGGCCTCGGCGACCCTGCAGTTCGTCGTGGGCTATCGTCTGCTTTTCGACCTGCGTCGAGGCTGGCGTTTCAATCATCCGAACCTTGAGCAGCTCGAGCTGCTCGACGTCCGTCTTAAGCAGCTGGAACCCTTTGCCGCTGATATCGAGTCGAAGAAGGATGCGCCGGAACTGTTTGCGAACCTTAAGCCCGACGGGCGTCGAGCCTTCATCCAGGAGGTCGTCATCCAGATGCGCCGCCAGCTTTGCATCGCCGCCGACCAGTTCGCCTCCAACCGCCAGGAGACCGTAAAGGGAGCCGCCCGCCGAGTGCTTCGTGCGCCTTGGTGTTTCAATGACGACGAACGACTGAGCAACGGCTCCTACTTGGTGATGAATGCGGTCAGGAACCGAAAAGTGTCCTTGGTCTCTGCCGGCCCTAAGTCGGGCATCATTCGCCATCTTTCTCGCCTTAATATCTGGAACGACACTCAGGCCGCTTTCGTGAAGAAGACGGACGGTAAGCTCGCGCTTACTAAGCTCGTAGAGTGGGTCCTCCACCAAGGCTTGGATTGGGGTATTACCGCCGCCGACGATCTCGATAATGGCAAGAAGGGCTGGAAGCTGATGAGCCAGGAGCTTCTCTGGATTCCTGCGACGCCGGCAGAGGCGACACGCGCGAACCCTTACTTCCTTGAGTTGTACCGTTCTGTCAGCGACCTCTTCGCCAATAAGTCGTCCCTGCTCTTCGACTTTGAAGCACAGGAACATACCGCACAGGTCGAGCACGACCGACGCGAGCTTCTCGAACACCGGTTCCGATTCGGCGAAAGCGACATCAAGCGATGGAAGGAAGTTCACGATCAGGATATCCAGCGCCTGCCGGTCATGGTGTGCTCCCCTACGATGGAGCTCGGTGTCGATATTTCCGCGTTGAACTTCGTCCTTCTGCGCAACGTCCCGCCGACTCCTGCCAACTACGCCCAGCGTAGCGGTCGTGCCGGTCGCTCAGGGCAGCCCGCGCTTGTCATCACGTACTGTGCTGCGATGAGCCCGCACGATCAGTGGTTCGGCTCCAATCCGAACGAGATGGTGTCTGGCGAGGTCCGCGAGCCTGCACTCGACCTATCGAATCGCGAGCTGGTGCAGAGCCACGTTCAGGCTGTCTGGCTCGCCGCTACCGAGCGCGACCTAGGCTCCTCCGTGAAGGGCCTGGTGGATCCGGCTCAAGCAGGCATCCCGCTTCTTCCGGCCGTCGTCTCCGACTTCTCTAAAGACGGCCTGGCCGACAAGGCTTTGGCTGAGGTGGAGTCCGTGGTCGCCCAGATCAAGGCCGACCTTGAGCCGGTCCGCGCTCCTTGGTTCTCCGCCGATTGGCCGAAGTCCGTCGTCACGCAGGCCCCCACGGCCTTTAACAAGGCCTTGGATCGCTGGCGCGAACTGGTCACCAACGCAAAGGAGCAGATGGATAGCGCGAGCAAGGTGACTCAGGATTCCACCGTCGCCGAGCGCGACCGCGACATCGCCCGTCGCCGATTCAATGATGCTTCCCGCCAGTATAATTCGCTGATCGGCGACAAAGTCAGCAGCCAGAACGATTTCTACGTCTACCGTTATCTTGCCAGCCAGGGTTTCCTTCCGGGTTACAACTTCCCGCGTCTGCCTTTGATGGCGTGGATTCCCATCGGTACGGGAGAGCAGCGTGAACAGGACGACACGATGGTGTCGATTTCCCGTCCCCGCTTCCTGGCGATTTCCGAATTCGGACCGCGCAGCATCATCTATCACCTCGGACGCACGTTCCAGGTCACCAAGGCGATCCTTGGTAAGACGGCGAATGGAGACAGGCTTCCGACTACGGTCGCCTCGATCTGCACGAAGTGCGGCCATGGTCATTTCGGCATGGTTTCCGGCCAAGGCCCGTCTCAGGACGTCTGCGTCGGTTGCGGTACGCCTCTGGCCGAAGCTGCCCGTCTCGACGAGCTATACCGCATCGAACAGGTCAGCACCCAGGTCAAAGAGCGCATCACGGTCAACGACGAGGAACGCCAGCGACAGGGTTATGACCTTCAGACGACCTTCGAGTTCATGCCCGGCGCGAACGACAAGCTTGAGAAGACGGAGGCTAGCCATGTCACCGCCGCAGGATCGCCGTTGCTTGACCTTAAGTACGGCCCGACGGCCCGCATCTATCGCATCAACAAGGGTTGGCGCCGGCGCAAGGACCGCAACGTCTTCGGATTCTACATCAACCCGGTCACGGGACAGTGGAGCAAGGAAGAGGACCCGTCCGCCGACGCCGACGACAAGGATGATCCGAGCAAGATCAAGCCGCAGAAGATCATCCCCTACGTGGAGGACTTCCGAAACATCCTGCTCGTCACTCCTCACGAGAAGCTCGACCCGCATGAGCTCTCCACCTTCGGGTCGGCGCTTAAAAGAGGTATCGAGATGTATTTCCAGATCGAGGCGTCCGAGCTAGCCGCCGAGCCTTTGCCCGACCCGGACCGTCGGACCTCCATCCTGCTCTATGAATCGGCCGAAGGCGGCGCGGGTGTGCTGACTCGCCTTGCCAATGAGCCCGATGAGTTGGCTAAGGTTGCTAAGCGCGCCCTCGAGCTGATGCATTACGAGTTGCCTCAAGGCGCCGCTGCTTTCTCGGACCTTAAGAACCTCGAGCCACGCTGTGAGCGTGGCTGCTATCGCTGCTTGCTCAGTTACTACAACCAGACTGAGCACGAACATATCAACCGACAGGACAAGAAGGTGGTTGAGCTCCTGTTGGCCTGCGCGTCCGGCTCGGTGAAGCTAGCCAAGCCCGCGGATGTCATCCCGGCGACCGGACTTGTCGGAGCCTGGATTTCGAAACTCACGGAGCTCGGCCTTCGTCATCCTGAAAAGCGTGATGTGGAACTTACCGGGTTCGACCGTAAGGTAGATGCGCTTTATCCTGAGCAACGACTCGCCGTCTTCATGGGGTCCGCCCCGGCTGAGGTCGTGGCCTACCTGGAGAGCAAACGAATCAAGGCCATCATGTTCCCCGAGTCTCCGGCCACTTGGCCTGAGATCTTTGCCGCCAACGCAGAATACTTCCAAATCACTCGTCGAAATGTCTGAGATATCCAGCCCCGGAACGATCGTGACCGCGCGTGGGCGCGATTGGGTCGTTCAGCCTAAGTCCACCGAGTCCCGCTTGGTCCTGCGGCCCCTCGGCGGGTCCGAGGCCGACCAGGTGGTACTATGTCCGGCCCTTGAGGTTCCGTTCCGCAAGGTTGGTCCGGCGAATTTCAACCCCCCGGATGCCACCAAGCCCGGCACGCACGATGGCGCTCGTCTCCTGCGTGATGCCTTGCAGCTCAAACTTCGTTCTGGTGCCGGGCCGTTCCGCTCCTTCGGCAATATCGCGGTCGAGCCCAAGGTCTACCAGTTGGTGCCATTGCTGATGGCGATGAAGCAGGATGTCGTTCGCCTCCTCATCGCGGACGACGTGGGCGTGGGCAAGACGATCGAGGCCTGCATGATCGCGAGGGAGCTCATCGACCGCGGCGAGATCAGCCGACTCGCCGTACTCTGCCCGCCCCACCTCATCGAACAGTGGCACGGGGAGCTCCTCAAGAAGTTCAACATCCGGGCTGAGTGCATCACCGCTGCCCGCGCCGCCCAGATCGAGCGCAACCTCCCTCCCGGCGAAGACCTCTTCAAGTATTACCCGTTCGTCATTATTAGCCTCGATTACATCAAGAGTGACCGTAACAGGGACTACTTTCTCAGCAAGGCTCCGGAGTGTATCATCGTGGACGAAGTCCACTCGTGTGTCTCCGGCTCCGATCGCCAACTTCGCCAAAAACTCCTCCAAGACTTGGCTGACCAGAAGGAGCGCCACCTGATCCTCCTTTCCGCCACGCCTTACTCCGGCGACAACGAGGCCTATTATAAACTCTTGGGCCTGCTCGATGCAGACTTCAACGGTCTGGCCGATCTTAGCGCTGACGACCCGAAGGTGAAGCGCCTCCGTGAGAAGCTCCGAGATTTCTTCATCCAACGTCGACGTAAGGACATCGAGGAGGACTGGAAGAACACCAATCTCGGCTTCCCCGCCAGGGAGGATGCCGGTGCTTCGTATCTCCAAGGTGCGAAGTGGGAATCTCTCTACGCAGAGGTCATCGCGAAACTCCGCGAGGAATACACATCGGGCGAACGTAAGTCATGGTTCGGCATGCTTGCCCTCCTGCGATGCCTCGCCTCCTCGCCTGATGCCGCCATCAGCGCGCTGCGCACGCGTGCGCTGGAATCCGAGAAAGCTGCTCGCGAACACCTGCAGGGGGAGTCTGCACCCGACCAGCCTACCAATGAACAGCAACCAGCCCTTGCCCCTGAGTCCGGCCCGGAGTCGCCTTTCATCCCCAAGCTACAGGCGCTTTCCGGCCCCATCCATGACCCCAAGCTGAAGCTTCTGCTCTCGGAAGTGAAAAAGATGACCGAAGCCGGGTTCAATCCGGTCGTCTTCTGCCGCTATGTCGCGACGACCGAATATCTGAAGAAACACCTCAGCGCCGGGCTTCCCGGCGTCCGTGTGGAATCCGCTTCAGGAGCGCTGAGCCCCGAGGAGCGGCTTAAGCTCATCGAAGAGATGGGTGATTCCCCTAGTCGCCTCCTAGTGGCAACCGACTGTTTGTCTGAAGGGGTAAACCTTCAGACGGTCTTTTCGTCGGTCATCCATTATGACCTGGCTTGGAATCCGACTCGCCACGAGCAGCGCATCGGCCGAGTGGACCGCCTTGGGCAGCCCAAGGCGAAGATCCGTTCGTTGATGCTACATGGCGAAGACAATCCTGTCGACGCGCTCGTGATGAAGGTCATCCAGCGCAAGGCCGACAGCATCAAGAAGGAGCTGGGCGTGACGGTCGCCATCCCCACCGAAGGCGATACGATGCTCAAGGTCCTCGTGACCGAGCTCATCAAGGCCAACCCCAAGCAGACGACCCTCGACCTGGGTGATACTCCTGAAGCGAAGGCCCTAGAGGCTAAATGGGTGGATGCCCGAGAGCACGCGAAGAAGCTGCATACGATCTTCGCTCAACGAGCCATCAAGCCGGATGAGGTGATCGCCGAATACGATCGCCAAAAGAAGCTTCTCGGCGACGCCGGCGCGGTACGCCGATTCCTTGAGGCAGCTTGCCGCCGTCTGGGTACCGGGACGACCGTCGTTCCCTCTGAATCGACCGATGAGGTTCTCGAGGTCAACCTGACCCACCTGCCTGAAGCCTTGAAGGAGCGCCTGTCCGATGAGGCCGGACTCGAAGGCACGATTCGTATCACTTTCGGGGGGCGTCCTCCTTCTCGCGTGATTTCGGTCGGCCGTAGCCACCCCTTGGTCTCTCTGATCGCCGAGTATCTCCTAGAAGAGTGGCTGGAAGGAGAAGAGGCCTCCAAGTCGAGGATTAGCCGTTGCAGTGCTTGTGAAAGCGCCGACGTCCAGGAGCCGACCGTCATCCTGGTCATGCGCCTCCGGCATCAGATCCGGCTTACCCACCGTAATCGGGAGATCACGACTTTGATGGCCGAGGAGTCTGTTGCTTACTCCTACGTCGGCGGGCGCATCGACCAGCCGCTGGTGGATGATCCCGAGAAGAATGACTCGCCGCTCAAGCTCCTGGATAAGCCTCCTGTCGGCAATCTGCGTAACGATACTAAGACCCGCGAAATTCAAGGAGCCCTTGAACTCGTGAAATCCAAGGAGTCCGTCCTGGCCCAGTATGCCCAATCCCGCGCCGCGGCCCTCGAGGCCGACCACCAGCGCGTGCGCGCCGCATCCAAGGCCTCCGGCCAGGTAACCGTCACGGCCTGCGTTCCGGCCGATATCATCGGCGTCTATGTCGTCCTCCCCTCCATTTCCTCCCTCTGACCATGTCGTCTGAAGCACCTAAGAAGCGCGGCCGGAAGCCTGGTAGCGCAAATAAGTCTAACGGGCCTGTCGGCTCTCGGACGAGTTCGGTCCGTCGCAACGTCACTCTCGACGATTACCCAGCCATCCAGGTCGAAGGAGGTCTCTTCACGGTCGAGCATGTCCGTAAGGTCGCCAAGGCCGAGGCGGATAGGCAGTCTTCGGCTGACTACGAGTTGCCGGCTGGCATCGACCTCAAGGAGGAGATCGGTCGCAGCTTCCGCATCGCTACCGCGCTCTGGAAGGACTTCGACTCTGCTCGCCAGGGCGAAGGGGATAAGACCCAGGCTACGGTCCGATTCGTGGGCCAGCTTCTGAAGGATTGCTTCGGATTCTCTGACATCAAGACGACGGAGCCCAAGGTCGTGGCCGACATGCCTTACCCGATCGGTCGCACCGCCCACGGGAAGGCCGTTCCGGTGGTTATCATTGGCGCACAGCAGACCCTTGATACGGCAGATCTGGCGCTAGGCGACGGACACCGCAAGCGGACCGCCAGCCAGCTGACACAGGAATACCTTAATGCCGAGGATGCGTGTCTCTGGGCTGTGTGCTCCAATGGACTTAATCTGCGCATCCTCCGCGATTCTGACTCTCTGACCAGGCAGTCGTATTTCGAGGCAAACCTCGAACGCATCCTGGGCGAACAGCTCATGGCCGATTTTGCGCTGCTTTGGATGCATGTGCATGCCACTCGCTTTAAACCTGACGCGACTGGTCCTGCCGGATGCCCCTTGGAAGTCTGGCATCAGGCTGCCCAGGAAGAAGGCTCCCGTGTCCGTGATTCTCTCCGTATTGGAGTGGAGAAAGCCATGGTCGAACTGGGTTCGGGTTTCCTCGAACACCGTGACGGTGCCCGACTTCGTGAGGCCCTCCGAAGTGGCACGCTCAAGCTGGAAGAATACCACCAGCAGGTACTTCGTCTGGTATACCGGATGCTCTTCCTCTTCGCGGTCGAAGACCGTAAGCTGTTACACCCCAAGACGGCGAAGACCGAGCAGGTGGAACTCTACGCCGAAGGTTACTCGCTAGCCCGCCTTCGCGAACGGAGTATCCGTCATTGTCAGGATCGCTACGACGACATCTGGGATAGCCTCAAGGTGACCTTCAAAGGTCTGGCGACCGGCCAGGAGGCCTTGGGCCTGCCTCCTCTGGGCAGCCTCTTTGCAGAAGAGCAGTGTGCCGAGCTCGTGAAGAGCAACATCTCTAACCGACGGCTCCTGAACGCGATTCGGGCCATCGCATGGTTCCGGGAAAATGACGCCCTTGTTCCGGTGAACTACAAGTCCATGGGCACCGAGGAACTGGGCTCGGTATACGAGTCGCTTCTAGAGCTGACACCCTATATCGATGAAAGCGGCAAAGGATTCGGCTTCATCAAGGCCGACGAGGAAGAGGGGAAGGGCAACAACCGTAAGACTTCCGGAAGCTATTACACCCCTGACAGCTTGGTACAGCAGCTCCTGGATACGACGCTTGATCCGGTCGTGGCCGACAGGCTTACGGGCAAGTCCACCAAGGAAGAGAAAGAGAAGGCAATTCTCTCCATCACCGTCATCGACCCTGCTTGTGGCTCCGGCCACTTCTTGCTCGGTGCCGCCCGTCGACTGGCCGAAAAATTGGCCGCCATTCGTGCCGAAGGCGGCGAGGCCACTGACTACCGTCGCGCCCTGCGCGACGTCATTGCGCACTGTATCCACGGTGTGGATCGAAATCCCATGGCGATACAGTTGGCTAAGGTCGCTTTATGGCTGGAAGGTTATGTGGCGGACAAACCCCTCAGCTTCCTGGACCACCACCTCGTCGTGGGGGATTCGATTCTTAGCATCATCGACCTCGATATGGCTACCAAGGGTATCCCTGATGAAGCCTACGAGGTAATCACCGGTGATGATAAGGCTACGGCTAAGGCTCTGAAGGCTCGCAACAAGTCTGCCAGAGATTCTGAACTCAAGGTCAAGCAGGGGACTATGGACCTCTTCGGCGGTACCAAGGTCGACATGGGTAAGTCTTTCGCTAAGATCGACGTCCTAAGTGACGACACGCTGGACGGGGTCGCAAAGAAAGTCGGTCAGTTGGAGGTCTTCATGAAGGAGGCTCAGGCCGATTGGCGTGTGACGGCGGCCAAACTCTATCTCGGGGCGTATCTATTACCTAAGACGCAAGGAGTCCGGGTGCCGACGTCTGCTGACATCTTGGCGGCTATGAATGGAGAAAGGCTCCAGGATGTGCTGCCCGCGGTCGATGATGCCTGTGCTAAGGCTAAGTCTCTCATTTGGCCACTTGCTTTCCCGCATGTCTTTGAGCGTGGAGGGTTCGCCGTTATTCTTGGAAACCCGCCATGGGAAAAGATTACCCTGAAGGAGCGTGAGTTTTTTGCGACACGATCTCCCGAAGTTGCGGCAGCCATCAATAAAACTGAGCGACAACGCTGTATCGACAGGCTTAAAAATAGCTCCTTAGGCACCCCCGAAAGATCTGTATACGAAGACTTTCTTTCGGCGAAGCGAGTTACGGAAGCAATTTCCGCTTTCGCGCATGACTCCAATCGCTTTCCGCTAACAGGGCGTGGAGACGTAAATCTCTATGCGCTCTTTGCGGAGAATTTTCTAAGCCTCTTGTCAGGAGATGGGCGCGCTGGATTGGTTGCTCCGACAGGAATTGCCACGGACATGAATACTGCCGACTTTTTTGGGAAACTTATTTCAAGCCGAAAGCTGGCCTCAT
This sequence comes from uncultured Opitutia bacterium, assembly GCA_903913915.1. Lineage (GTDB taxonomy): Bacteria > Verrucomicrobiota > Verrucomicrobiia > Opitutales > UBA953 > UBA953. The sequence goes on along the minus strand of CAIWNE010000025.1, from coordinate 20,416 downwards.
TCCTTAGCTTCGAGAACAAGAAACGGCTATTTAGGGACGTCCAGCCATTGATGAAGTTCTCGCTCGTTACTATTGGCGATAGCCCGGCGGCAGATTTCGCATTCATGCTTCATTCGGTCGATGATTTAAAGGTTGTGGGCCGGATGATGCGACTGACGGATTCGGATTTCGCGCTGCTTAATCCTAACACAAAGACGTCCCCGATTCTGCGCTCCGAGAAAGACCTGCAGCTTGTTTCTGGAATCTACAGACGAATCCCAATTCTCAAGAAGGAGGTTGGCGAGACCGGTTCAGATGATTGGGGTATATCCTATAAGAGGGTTTACGATATGGCGGGAGACGCGGACTGTTTTTCAAATGCCCCCGGCGTCGGTCTAACGCCCTTGTATGAGTCAAAGATGTTTCAGATCTACGATCACAGGTTCAGCCAGTTTCAGGAGTCTTTAAATGGCGAGGCGGTGAACGATGACGATTCTGCTTCCTCTGTAACGTATGAGACGAAACAAGATCCGGCATACGATGTCCGTCCCCGCTATTGGGTGAGCAGCTCAGATCTCGTTGCCAGGTTGTCCAATGTGGATTCGGCATTTAAAGGTCCGTACTCCGAGGAGACGGAGCTTTTATATTCAGCGTACTTGAGCCACGCGATTGGTAGCCTGCAAGATAAGCCAAGGATTTCAGGCGCGCATTTCAAGTGGGCGAAGAATGTCGGCAAAGATTTAGGCAGTGCTCCATTCAAGGACCTCTTTGGGAGCATGCCGGCGCCTTCGGAGGCCTTTATTAGGGACCTGCTGCTTACTAGTTCGTATGCTGAGGCGCAGTCAGTCCTGTTACGATTCTTCTGCCCTAACTGGATGTTCGGCTGGCGAGACATCACGGATATGAATGCAAATATCCGAACCCTGATTTGTTCTGTATACCCATTTTCGGGATCAGGCCACACAGTGCTTAATATGGCATCTACGCGAGATGCTTCATTGATGGCCTGCCTTATCGCCCAGCTTTCTTCTATTCCTTGTGACTATGTCGTCAGGACCAAGGTCGGAGGCACGCATTTGTCGTATTCATATATGAATCAAATTCCGGCGCTACCCCCGTCGGCATTTGGAGCCGCGCAGAAAGCATTCATCCTGCCGAAAGTGCTGGAACTGGTTTACACCACTTTCTCACTTCGTCCATTTTACGATGAAATAGTCGGACTCTTCCCTTCAGCGGAATCCAGAAGTGGAGCTGCACGCGGCACCCCTTATCCGTTCAATGATGAACGACGCGCGCTGGTTAAGGCAGAGCTGGACGCTTATGTGGGGCATCTTTGGGGGCTATCTCGAACTGATATGGAGTACATCCTATATCCTCAGACAGTGATGGGCCCTGCTTATCCCTCCGAGACATTTAGAGGTCTCAGAGAAGTAGAAATCAAGCGACATGGCGAATACCGCACGCAGCGTCTCGTGCTCGAAGCCTGGGATAGGATTGTTGAACCCCTTCGGCGCGGACAGGCATGAACGACAATAAGCGCATTAACGCCGAGAAGGCGGCCGAGAACTGCGGCTGGATGGTGCCAGGCGACCTTGGGGCGGACGGCGTGCTCACCTTTCTCAGTGCTACTCATCGTAGCGTAATGCTGATTGGCGACGACATTGGTGCAGGTGCCTCTCCGGATTCGTACGCGGTACGCTTTTCTAGCGCAGCAGTCACTGACGCCTTGGCCAAGTCGTATTACACGTCCGTAGGCATCTTCAGGGTTAAGCCCTATGATCTCTCCGAATTTGTTAAGGCCGCTACGGCGGTATGCCATGATATCACGGCTAAGAATATCCCTCTGCCTGTCGGACAACCTTCACTGGGTGGCACAGTCGAACAGGGGGGGGACGAGGCGTCACGTATCATCGCCTCATTGCCCCCGGCCTTGCAGGCGGCAGCTGCAGCAGACCCCACGGTCCGCGAGGCTTTGGTCAAACAACGTCGCGGCCAGGACAAGTATCGCGACGCCCTGGAGAAGCTCTGGTCTGGCCGCTGCCCCATCACTGGCATCAACCACCCTGCATTCCTCGTAGCCAGCCATGCCAAGCCTTGGGCTGATTCATCCCCGGCCGAGCGACTCGACCCATTTAACGGCATCCTTCTGGCCGTGCATATCGACCGACTCTTCGACGGGGGCTGGATCAGCTTCACGGACGCTGGCCAGATCCTCCTCAGCCCCGCGCTGCCCTCCGCCATCGCCGTATCCCTCCTCGGCCAAGGTTGCCAAGAGCGTGCCATTACCCAGTTCACGCCTAAGCACTCCCCCTACCTTGCCTGGCACCGCGACAAGGTATACCGTAAGTCCTGATGAGCGTAGTCATCGAGTTAAACGCAAAGTATGAGGCCAAGCATGCCGGCGGCCTGATCAGGAGCCTCGCCGCGGGCAATGCGGCCGGTACCACAGGCATCGTCTTGGACATCCGCAAGATGTCTTTCTACGAGCCACTCCCGCTTTGCATCATACTCGCTACGGTCCATCGCTGGCGCGAAAAGGAAGGGAAGAAGGTCGAGATTAAGTATTACTCGAATACCAACGGCGGCTCATATGCCGAACGGATGGACTTCTTCAGGCACCTGAACATCGAGATAAAGTCCGCAAACCAGCGTCACGACTCCAAGGATAACTTCATCACGATCAGACAAATCGTCCATAATACCGACGAGGCATCGCTGGGCCGTGAGATATCCTCCTGTCTCGTGAAGGACATGTCCGGCCAGCAGGCGACGGATACGATGTACCTCTTGGAGTATCTCCTGGGTGAGTTGATCAAGAACTGCATGCAGCACTCCCGTGGTATCGGATTCCTGCATGCGCAGTATTTCCCCTCAGATGGCATGTTCCATGTCGCAATCGCCGACGATGGCGTGGGTGTTTCCGGGAGTTATAGATTGAGTGAATCTCCTAAGTATAAGCCGGGGGCTAGCGACGTCTACATGCTGGGGGAAGCCCTCACTGTCGAGTCGAGCAGCACGACCCACCGGCGTGATTATGAAGGTAAGGAATCACCTAATTATGGGGTCGGCCTACCGATGTGCCGCGCCCTCACCGAAGACTCGGCCGGCCTCTTCGCGATCTACTCCGGAGACTCGTTCGTATTCGATGATCATGGCAAAGCCGACGTGGTACCCATGGCTCCCAAGAAGCTCGGAGCGTCCTATGGAGGCGTGGCTGTAGGCTTGGGATTCGTCCGCAGCGCCGTGGGGCAAACTTCTTTCTATCAGATACTTAACGAAGTCCGTATTAAGCTGGGTTTGCAAAAACGGGACTTTTCTGCAGAACGTACAGGCGGCTTCCTCTCGTGAACGTCACCACCACCATCAAACTGCGCGATCATTTCGCCACGCCTTTCCTGGCAGACGGGAACGCCGCGGTGGTCTTTCGTCGTACGCATGTGGAGCCGGTGATGGACCGTGGAGATGACGTGATCCTGGATCTGGCCGGAGTGGAGAACATGACCGATTCCTTCTCGAATGCGTGCTTCGCGCAGCTGTTCGCCAAGCATAAGGGGTCGTTCGGCACCCGCCTGAAATTCAAGGCCTGCTCGCCCCTAATCAAGGGGTTCGTCCTGAGCGCCTTGAGCATGTCCGAGCGGAGGGGTAACTGATTTGGCATAAAGTTGGATAGTAGGATTGCTCAATAAGCGGGGCAGGATAGGTATTGGGCATGGCTACCTCGACCAACGGCCCCGTTTACTCACACCTTAAACAGCAGCAGAATAGGACCAAGACAGGTCCTTACTATGGTCCTGAAGACCTCGGCTGTATCGAGCGAACCTATGCCGAGCTTGAGTCAGCCCGACCGACTGATGAGAACCCTGGGTTGCTGCTCGGCAAGATTCAGTCCGGTAAGACGAAGTCATTCATCGGTCTGATGGGGCTATGTTTCGACAACGGATATGACGTCATCGTGGTCCTGACGAAGAATTCTCAGGCACTGGCCGACCAGACGACGAAGCGCATGACCAAGGTCTTTGGCGCCTTCAAGAGGACGATTTTTGTCAATGACGTGATGCTCCTTCCGGCGCAGATCCCTCCGTATATCGCCACCCAGAAGCTGGTCCTCGTGGCGAAGAAGGAGCATCGTAACATCAAGCATGTAATCGACCGACTCACGAAGGCCGGATCGCCGTTCCTCAGCAAGAAGACGTTAATCATCGATGACGAAGCGGACAACGCTTCCGTCAGCTATGTCAAGAAGAGGGATGACGACAAGGAATGGATCGAGATGGCCAAGGTTGCCGAGCTGGTGAACAAGCTCCGCCGTAGCATCTCCGAGTCCCGCTTCCTGCAGGTCACCGCCACTCCCTATTCGCTATTCCTTCAGAACGAAGGGCCCGCAATCGAAGACCGGCCGGAGACCTTCCGGTTGCGCCCCAAGTTCGTCGAGCTCGTACCTGTAAATCCGGAATATGTCGGCGGCGATTACTACTTCGGCCCGGAGGTCGAGGATGAGTCCCATCCGTCTTCGAAGCTGTTCGTTCCGGTAAAGGACGAAGAGCTTCCGATCCTCAAGACCATGCCAAACCGGAACGGATTCCGCCTGGAGAGCGACTGCCTGACATCGGACAGGGTAAAGGGGGTGCGTAGGGCAGTCGCGACATTCGTGGCCGCCGGCTGCATCCGCCGCCTTCAGATGGAGAAGGCAGGCTCTGAGGCCGATCACTTCGCGTTCTTGCTTCACACCGAGGCCAGCAAGGAATCGCATCGCTGGCAAGACGACCTGGTCAACCAGCTCGTCTCGGACATGATCAATGCCAAGGAGGAAGGGAATCAGGAGCTCGTCAAAGGGCTGCTTTCCGATGCATACGCTGATCTGTCTGAATCGGTCAAGTTAAGCAAAGGTCACCTGCCAAGCCTTAAGGAAGTGCTCTCGTTGGCCGAGACGGCTTTGGCGAACAAGTGGCTAAACCCGGTATTGGTGAACTCGGATGAAGACGTGCGCGCCTTGCTGGACCCCGAGTCTGGCGAGCTGAAGCTGGATGCGCCACTGACGATGTTCGTCGGCGGGCAGTATATGGATCGCGGAGTAACCGTGCCTAACCTGATCGGATTCTATTATGGACGTAACCCCAGGACCTTCCAGCAGGATACCGTCTTGCAGCATTGCCGAATGTTCGGATTCCGTTCGCCCGCCGATTGCGCCGTCACCCGCTTTTATACCTCCACCCGCATCTATGGAGCGATGGTGCAGATGCACAGGACTGATACCTTGCTCCGCAAGCGTATCGCCGAAAAGAAATTCAAGGAATGCCTCTATATCCTCGAGAAGCAGGCAGGAGGCGGCATCAAATTCTGTAACTTCTCGAAGGTCCGTGCATCTCGCGTGAATTTCGTAGATGCCGAATCGAAGATCACCCCCCTCGGCTTCCAGACCGTATCTCCGACGGACCTCAGGTCCATCAACCGTCGAATCGAGAAACTACTGGCAGAAATCGGCGCAACTGCGACCGAAGGCCAGAAGCACGTAATCGTCTCTGCCGACAAGGCCGCGGATATCATCAAGGAAGTCTCCGAATCCTTCGGAGAATTCACGCCCGGATACGAAGACACCTGGAGAGATGAGGATGTTCTCAGCCTTCTTTCGGTCCTGACTGCTCCTGCCGCGGAAGGCGCCCCTGCCGGAGGGGTTGCCATCATGCTTCGTCGAAACCGTAACCGTCCTTATCATCAGACCCCGACGGACACCCCTGATAATCCGGACAACGACATGCTGCCTGCGCGCCGCGTCGCGGCCTCGGTGCCCGTCCTTTTGCTGATGCAGCAGAATGGTAAGGTCGCCGACAAGTGGAGGGGTGAAGCCTTCTGGTGGCCCATGGTCTTCCCGCCCGCTAATGATCGAGCCTATATCTACGCCGGAGGAGCGAAGAGGACGCGTCGCAAGAAATAACCTTTTCACATGGAAAGCCCGTTCATCCGTCGATTCCATGCCTCAAGCGCCAGGGAGTTGTCCTGGATGAACGGTAAACGTTATGGCGGCGCAGAAGGAGACTACTGCGCGATCAATCAAATGGCTGTGCCAATGATGGCATGGCTTATCCTGTAGAACCCTTTGACCATGCCCGAGTCTCACGATCTTACGGAAGCCGGCTTCGAATTACTGGCAGACCGTAATTATCAGGATGCATGCGTCGTCTTGGCCAGATGCGTCAAGATCGTGCTCGCTAGGAATCCTGACGTGGGGCCGAACACGGGGTCAGGCCGCTACCTGAGAGCGAGCGCTCCTAAAAACAACCGAAAGCCGCGAATTAAGGAGCGCGTTATCGAAGTTGGCCGAACATGGGGTCAGGCCGTACCTTGATTTAGGGTGTAACTAAAAACGCCTTAGATACGCAGATCTAGTTACACCCAACCTTAGGGTACGGCCTGACCCCTTATCCTTGGGTGAGGAGTTTCCGCAGGTAGGCGCCTGATTTTAGCCCCATTCGTTTGGCGAGCCAATTGGCGCTAGCGCCGTGGTGGTCGCGCATCTGTCTGGCGAGGTTGACCTTCCACCCTTGAGCGTGAGGTAAGGATGCCAATTCCGTTTCAGTACGTCCAGCCAGGTGAAGCGCCCCCTTGAACGCATCTTCCCAGCGCACGAGCTCCTCATCGCGGAGCAGTTCGCGGCTTTTGCCTGCGACCGCCGGCAGGCCTTCACCGTCGACCCTCCGGCCAGCCTTCTCTTTGCGGACCAGTCCGAACAGTTCCTCGTCGGTCGCCGGACGGTCCTCGGTCGCCAGGACGAACCGGAGCCTTTCCTCGTAGGCATCCCATCCTGCGGAATCATCCCTCAGCCCGTGCATAGAGGTGAGCGCCAGCCCGAGGGTGAGCTCGCCGCGTTGATGCGGGCGGCGGAGTGCGCGGAAGCTGGTCCAACGATAGTCGCCAAGTTCCTCGAGCGAGACGATGCCGGCCCGGACCGGGTTGAGGTGGACGTAGTCGATCTTACGGGCCGCCAATGGGCCGGCCGGATAATGCGCGCTCCCGAAACGTGACTGGAAGACGTGGCCCACGGAACCTCGGAAGGCTTTGTGCTTGTTGGCGAAGGCCGACTGGAGGGCGTGCATGCCTTCGCTCAGGTTGCCCCGGGGAGTGGTCAGGACCAGATGGAAGTGATTGGTCATGATCGCGAAGGCATGCAGCTGCCAGGCGAAGCGCCGGACGGTGGCTAAGATAGTTTCTAGGAAGACGTGCTTGGCAGCATCGGTCTCGAAGATCGGCTGGCCGAGTTCGGCGCGATTGTAGACGTGGTAGGCGCCTTGGTTGGAGATGAGCCGGCGACGACGAGCCATCCACGCATCGTCCAGGCAAGGCCGAGCCCATCGACCGCAGATACTCCCTAATGCGAACCGCTCAGCCAACGGGGTCAGGCCGTACCTTGGTTCAGGGTGTAACTAAAAACGCCTTAGATGCGCGGATCTAGTTACGCCCACTTTAAGGTACGGCCTGACCCCTTGGCTTGGCGTCAGCGCGGCAGGCGGCGGATCGAGGCGATGGGCTCGAAGCGGACGTATCGCTTCAGGAGCGAGCGCAGCTTGGAGACGTGGAAGCCTGGGCCGGGATTGAGGCCGGCCTGTTCGATGAGATACATGGCCGCGATGCGGGCTGAGGGCAGGGCGGCGTCGCGGAAGCCCTTGGCGCCGCCGTCGAGGATCCGGAAGACGAGCGTCTTGAGCATCCGGTCCGCATCTTCGGGCTTATCCAGGATGTAGCCTTCCATGATGATGTCCCTGGCTTCCTCGAACTGCTCCTTGGTCGCCGATCCGGTCATCCGCTTAGGTTGGGATTTCTTGGCGAGGGGCTTCGTCGCGCTGACGGAAGGTTGGGCGGCGGGCTTGGCCGGTGCTTCGGCCTGCAGCTCGGGCTGGGCCGCAGGTGCCGAGAGCGAGTACGGCGCCGGGTCGCCGGTGACGAGGCCGGGCGTCTGGCCATAAGGCTCCGGTGGATCGATTGTCCCGCAGAAGGTCCCGAGGCCGTATTCTTTCTGCATGAGCCGCAACGCGGCGATCTGCTCGCCGAGGGAACGGTGGATCGCTTCGAGCTGACGCAGCCGCTGTTCCAGCGCCTGCGGGCCCATGGGAGATTCGCCGGAGGTCATGGCCTAAGCGTGCGGCGGAATCAGCCGGAGTAAATATTCCAGCAGAAGAATATTAGTTAGGTAGTGGCGGTTAGCGGTTGGCGGTTGGGAGCGGCAAAGAGGCAGTTAGCTTAGGCTGGTATGCGGCGAAGCCAAAGGGGGAGGGCCCGATGGCATCGCGACCGAAGGGGTAGGGCCGACCATCCTTGGTCGGCGCGATGACAATGGGGTCAGACCCCATTATTGTTTGGTCTCAGCGCGGGAGGCGGCGGATCGAGGTGATGGGCTTGGGTCGGTCGCTCGGTCGAGCCGGGATGCTCGACCCTACCTGAGACAAAGACGCAACGAGGGCAGCGCGCGGTGCCGCCCCTACCAGGAGACTGGCCGGGAGGGTTGCGGAGGGGCGGAGAGGGGATAGGGTGAAGGGATGAAAACCATCGTCTCGCTGGGGCAGGTCTGGGCCTATGTGGCCGTCGTGCTGATGGTCGGCGGCTTGCTGGCTGGCTGCCAGTCGGCGCCGCAGCGGGAACCGCTGCGGGCCATCGACCGGCCGGTCCAGCTCGAGCGCTTCATGGGCGCCTGGCACGTGATCGCCCACATCCCGGCGTTCATCGAGGACGACGCTTACAACGGGGTCGAGAGCTACCATCTCGACGACGACGGCACCATCGCCACGACCTACACCTTCAATGCCGGGGGCTTCGACGGCCCGTGGAAGACCTACCACCCGCGCGGCTTCGTCTACAATCTGCAGACAAAGGCGGAGTGGCGCATGCAGTTCCTCTGGCCCTTCAAGTCGGCCTACCTGATCGTCTACCTGGACGATACCTATGAGACGACGATCATCGGCGTGCCGGATCGCGGCTACGCCTGGATCATGGCCCGCTCGAAGACCTTGCCTGAAAAACGTTACCAGGAACTGGTCGCGCTGCTCGTCGCCACCGGTCACGACGTCACCAAGCTCCGCCGCGTCCCGCAGCGATAAGCGGGTGGGGCGTGACGGTGTCGCGACCGAGGGTAGGGCGTGGCTCTCCGAGCCCGCCGAGTTTGATGATGGTCGGACGGCTCGGAGAGCCGTCCCTACCCGAGACAACTAGGGCGTGACGTAGTCTCGCCCCTACCATGCGGCCACCATACGGCGGCCTGGCCTGAGCCATTCCGCCATCGATTCAGTCCTCGGTCATCGACTCAGCCCTCTCAATATTCAATTCAGCCCTCCATTCAGTCCTCCACGCTGCCCTCAACTCAGTCCTCAATTCAGCCCCTCTTCCTCCTTTACGGCCCCCGTGCGCCCTCTTTCTTTTATGGGCATGTCGAAGCGTCTTCCTGGTCTGGTGATCGAGGTCGAGGAGCTGCCGGGTTTCCTCGCGAAGTCCGACGAGGATATCCTGCAGCACGTCCGCTCGGTGCTCCTGCATCGTGCCTACGCGGTCCAGCGCGCCCAGCTGGCCAAGTGCGACGGGGTCCAGTTCTCCCCGACCAAGGATTCCTGCGTCTTCGCCGCCAAGGGCCGGGCGCTGCTGCATGTGCGGTTTGCGCAGTTGAAGGCGTGACGCGGCGGAGCCGCGCGTAAGTTGATCTGTTGATGAGTTGGCCGGTTGGCCGGGGAGACAAACTAGTTGGCCGGTTGGCAAGTTGACACGTTGACAAGGGAGGCATCCGCCGAAGCGGCGCGGGGGAACTGCTGGCATGGTGAACTGCTGCGAAGCACGGCCGCCGCAGGGCGGCCGAGGGTAGGGGCGCGGCTTCGCCGTGCCCTCCCGTCGCGGAGTGCACGATAAATCGTGCCCCTACCTGGGTTCGCCCTGCGGCGAACGGATAATGGAAGAAGCCTAACTCAAGGGGAGACCGGGAACCGGAACGTTAGCTGGGGCCATAGGTCCGAAGCATCCCATCCGGTCTCCGGTTTCCCTTTGAGTGATGGAATGTTCGGGTGTCGCTCCTGCATTGCTTCGCAGCCTGCCAGCAGTTCCCCCGCCAGTATAGGCGGCTTCGCCTGTCTGCGCATGATACATTCCCCTTAGGGGTGTCGCATTGAGACACGGGTCACGCGTGACATCGTCGCGGCGTGGCCATTTTCCGCTTACGTGATAAATCTTGCCGAACGGCTTCCAGGATCTTTAACTTCCATCTTCCTACCTGTGGGTATGCTGGACTCAGTGCCACGCCCTCACAGCCCCCCGCGGGTTGCGATCCGCGGGGTTTTTCTTTTGCGGGGCTTGCGGCATGAGTCCGCGTGTCGGCCAAACTTGAAGTCGCAATTTGCGACTTCAAAAGGGGAGGTAGGGGCGTGCGGCTCGCGCGCCCGCGGATGACCGGGCCGGTCATCCCTACCTGGAGTTGACGAGCGGCGGGGAAGCGACTCCTTCGTCGTCATGAGCTCCTATCGCCATATCGTGATCTTCAAGTTCAAGGACGGAGCCCCGGCCGACAAGGTCCGTGGCGTAATCGAGGCCTTCAAGGCGCTGCCGGGCAGGCTGCCGGCGATCAAGGCTTTCGAGTGGGGCACAAACGTGAGCCCGGAAGGATTGGACCAGGGTTTCACCCATATCTTCACGCTGACGTTCGCCTCGAAGGAATCCCTCGAGAAGCACTACCTCCACGAGCCGGCGCACCAAGAGTTTGTAGCGATGCTTCCCGACGTGCTCGAGAAAGCACTCGTCGTGGATTACGTCGCGTAAGCGACGCGAAGAGTTGATCTGTTGATCGGTTGGCCAGTTGGCCGGGGAGACGGAGGCAGAGGCTCGGAAGCTCAGAATCGCCCATTAGTTGACACGTTGACAAGTTGGCCGGTGGACAAGGGAGGCAAATGTAGAGGCATAGTGGACCAGGACGAGGCAGGGGCTGCCGCAGGGCGGCCAAAGGTAGGGGCGCGGCTTCGCCGCACCCTCCTGTCGCTGAGTGCACGATGAATCGTGCCCCTACCTAGGTTCGCCCTGCGGCGAACGGATTAGGTAGGGCCGACCATCCTTGGTCGGCCGAGCGGCCAAGCAGGGATGCTCGACCCTACCCATTGCAGGTATGAGCGGTGAGGGTCAGCTCAAAGTAGGACCGGATGATTAGCTGGGGGCAAAGGACCGAAGCATCCATCCCGGTTTCCGGTTTCCCTTTGAGCGTCTGCAGCAGTCCGCTATGACTCATAATAGGTTCGCCCTTGGTTTCGGAATGGGAGAGATAAAAGCCCTGCCCCATGTCTACCCCTGACGCCCCTGCTCCGACCCGTTCTTGGTTCCGCACCGAAGATTTCTGGGCCATCCTCCTCGGCCTCGGCTTCGTGATCGCGGCCTCGCTGCTGGTGCTGTCCGGCAACAGCCTGAAGTGGTTGGCGGTGATGCCCGGCAAGTGGACCGACGCGGGCGTGGCCTTCCAGCAGCTGGGGCAGGCCTGGTTGCGTTACCTGGCGCTGTTCGCGCTGCTGGCCGTCGGACTTGGCCTGGGCGCGCGCTCCATCGGGCTCTCGTTCCGTCGCTTCCTGCTGTCGTTCGCGGGGATCTTCGCGGCCACGACGGTGATCATCCTCCTCGGCGCCTGGGCCGAAGCCGGCCGCTACACGCTGGAGCCCCCGCTGGTCGCCCTCGCGATCGGCCTGCTCATCTCCAACGCCGTCGGCCTGCCGGCCTGGCTGAGCGAAGGCCTGCGCGTCGAGTATTACGTGAAGCTGGGCATCGTGCTCCTCGGCGCGACCCTGCCGCTCAACCTCCTCCTCTCCGCCGGCCCGGTCGCCATCGGCCAGGCCGCCGTGGTCTCGCTCGTGACCTTCGGCACGATCTTCTTCGTGGCCCGTCGCCTCGGCCTCGACCAGCGCTTCGCCGCCACCCTCGGCGCGGGCGGCGCGGTCTGCGGCGTCTCGGCTTCCATCGCCGTCGCCGGCGCGGTCGGCGCGAAGAAGGAGCAGGGCCCCGTCGCCATCACCATCGTGGTCTTCTGGGCCATCGTCATGGTCTTCCTCCTGCCGCTCGCGGCGCGCTTCTTCGGCCTCTCGACCGGCGTCGCCGGCGCCTGGATCGGCACTTCCGAATTCGCCGACGCGGCCGGTTTCGCCGCCGCGCAGACTTATGGCGGTTACGCCGGCAAGGTGCCGGGCATCGCGGGCACGCCCGACGACGCGGTGAACGCCTTCACGCTGATGAAGGTGATCGGCCGCGACCTCTGGGTGGGCATCTGGGCCTTCGTGCTCTCGTTCATCGCGGTGAGCCGCTGGAGCGACACCGGCGTGGACACCCGCGTCGGTGCCGGCGAAGTCTGGCGCCGTTTCCCGAAGTTCGTCCTGGGCTTCCTCCTGAGCTCGCTGATCGTCGCCTGGGTCGCCTCCACCTACCCGGCGGCCGACTTCAAGCGCGTGCTGGATCCGGAACTCATCGGGCCGCTGAAGAACCTGCGCGTCTGGGCCTTCACGTTCTGCTTCCTGAGCATCGGGCTCTCGACCCGCTGGCGCGACCTCGCCTCGATCGGCCGCAAGCCGTTCCTGGCCTTCACGGCCGGCGTGATCGTGAACGTGCTCCTGGGCTACTTCCTCTCGGTCGTGGTCTTCGGCAAGTACTGGTCGACGCTCGGTCGCTGAGCTCCCGATGTTCGCCTGGTTGCGCAGGTGGTTCCGCCCCGGGTCGCAGGCCAAGGCCTGCGCCCGGTGCGTCCACTTCGACAACCATCCGCGCCGGATGGAGAAAGATTCGCCCGGACTCAGCAGCCTGAGTTCTGGGTATGGCGCGGTCCGCGGCGGCGACGGGCAGTGCGCGCGCCATGAGCGGTATGTGTCGCCCGGGTCGACCTGCGCGCAGTTTGAGGAGAAGGGAAAGCGGTAAAGTTGACACGTTGACAGGTTGGCCGGTTGGCCGGGGCTGACGATGAGAGGCTCAGAGGCCCAGAGGCTCAGTTGACCAGAACGAGGCAGAGGCCAGAGGGAGCAGCAAAGGGGGACCGGATGATTGGCTGGGGCGATTAATCAATATCCGAAGTATCCTTTCCGGTCTCCGGTCTCCCTTTTCGTGCCTCTACTTGGGTTCGCCCTGCGGCGAACGGGTGGCGGGTAGGGGCGTGCGGCCCGCGCGCCCGCGGATGACCGGGCCGGTCATCCCTACCTCAAGACACGGACGCGTCGCCGACGCGTCCCTACCAGGGGACAACTAGGACAGCACGTGGTGCTGTCCCTACCTAGAGACAGTCGACGCGTTTCTATCCGAACAATCCGCGGACGGCGGGTTTGGTGACCTTGCCCATGGCGTTGCGCGGGAGTTCCTTCACGACGACGAGGCGCTGGGGCACTTTGTACACGGAGAGGCGCGATTTGCACCATTCACGCAAGGCGGGGAGGGCGAGATCGGCGCCGTTCTTCGTGACGACGGCGGCGCTCACGGCTTCGCCCCACGTGTCGTCAGGCAGTCCGAGCACGGCGCACTCGGCGATGTCCGGGTGCTCGAGCAGCGCGGCTTCGATCTCAAGCGCCGACAGCTTGTAGCCGCCGCTCTTGATGATGTCCACGGAGAGGCGGCCCATGATGCGGTAGTAGCCGGTCTCGAGCACGGCCATGTCGCCGGTGCGATACCAGCCGCCGGCTTCGAACGATTCGGCGGTGGCGGCGGGCTTGCCCCAGTATTCCGAGAAGACGTTCGGGCCGCGCACCTGGATCTCGCCCGGCGTGTCCTCGGCGGTGATGATGTCGCCGTTCTCGGCCTTGAGCCGGACTTCGACGCCCGGGAGGGCCTGGCCGACGGCGCCGGGACGGCGTTCGCCGCGCAGGGGGTTGGAGATGGCCATGCCGATCTCGGTCATGCCGTAGCGCTCGAGGAGTTTCTGGCCGGTGAGGGCGGTCCACTGCTCGTGCACGCTGGCGGGCAGGGCGGCGGAACCGGAGACCATCAGGCGCATGCGCCGGAAGCCGCCGACGATCGCCGCGCGTTCGGCGGCCGGCGCCGCTTCGAGGGCCTGGATGAGCTTCACGTAGATCGTGGGCACGGCCATGAAGAGCGTGTAGGCGTCGGCCTTCACGCGTTCGAGGATCGCCGGCTGGTCGAACTTCGCGAACGGCTCGATCGTCGCGCCGGCCCAGAGGGCGCAGCTCGTGACGTTGATGATGCCGTGGATGTGGTGCATCGGCAGGAACAGCGGGATGCGGTCCGTCGCCTGCCACTCCCAGGCCTTGATGAGGCTTTCGATCTGCGCGGCGATGTGCGCATGGGTGGTCACGACGCCCTTCGGCTTGCTGGTCGTGCCGCTGGTGTAGAGGATCATCGCGCGGCGGGCGGGAGTGAGCTCGGGCAGCTGGCCCGCGGGCCCCGTCGGGGCGTCGATGTCGATCAGGCGCAGCCCGAGGCGGGCGCAGAGCGGCGCGATCTTCCGGGCGCTGGCGGCGTCGGCCATCACGGCGGAGGCGCCGCTGTCGGTCAGCGCGTATTCCCATTCGGGCTCGGTGGCCGTGAGGCAGATCGGCACCTTGACCGCGCCGGCGCGCCAGAGGCCCCACTGCGCGGCGACGTAGGCGGCGCCGGCCGGGGCGAGCAGGGCGACGCGCGCTTCCTGCAGGTCGGCGGCGCCGGCGAGGAGGACCGTCGCGAGGGCCGCGGAACGGTCGAGCAGCTCCTGGTAGGTCGTCGCGCCCTGCGGGGTGCGGAAGGCGACGGAAGCGGCGTGCGCGCGGGCGCGCGCGATGAGCGGAAGGTCGGGCATGGGGTCAGGCGTGGGCGGGGAAGAGGGCGCGGACGGCGAAGAAGAACAGCGAAGGCACGACGAGGCAACCGACGCCTGTGTGGAAGGTCGCGACGAGCGCGCCGTAGGGCACCAGCTTGCGGTCCGTCGCGGCGAGGCCGGCGGAGACGCCGCTGACCGTGCCGGCCAGGCCGCCGAAGACCATCGCCGATCGCGGCGTGCCGAGGCGCATGAACTTCGCGAGCAGCGGCGTGGTGACCATCACCAGGATAGCCTTGAAGACGCCTACCGCGATGCTGAGCGTGATGACCTCGGACGAGGCGCCGATCGCCGAGCCCGTGACCGGGCCGACGATGTACGTGACCGTGCCGGCGCCGATGGTGGTGAGGCTCACCGCGTCGCGGTAGCCGAAGGCGTAGGCGAACGACACGCCGATGACGAAGGGCAGCAGCGTGCCGATGAAGAGCGCCAGCGCGCCGACCCAGCCGGCGCGCCGGGCTTCGGCGGGCTGGACCTCGAAGGCCGTGGCCACGATCGCGAAGTCACGCAGCATGTTGCCGCCCATCAGCGCGAGGCCGCCGAAGTAGGTCACGTCGGCGAGTCCTTTGTTGCCGCCGGTCATGCGTCCGCCGACATACGCGAGGGCGAGGCCGAGGAGGATCGCGATGGCCGAACCTTGGACGCGTCCGACCGTCAGCTTGCGGGAAATGTAGCCCGAGCACAGGACGACGGCGCCGACGACGGCGAAGGACAGCACGAGGCCGTTGTCGACGGCCAGCTTCTGGAGGAGGGATTCCATGGCCGGTTATTCCGCGGAGGTCTCGGCCGGAGCGACGACCTCGCGGCGGTTGATGAGGGAGACGCAGCCCGCGCAGGCCGCGCCGGCGGTGATCGCGGCGGCGAGGGCCATCGGGCCGCCGCTCAGCGCCTTGACGACGTTCTGCTGCATCGACATCGCGATGACGACCGGGATGTAGAGCGCGGCCCAGTAGTGGACGCCTTCCTCGCTCTTCGCTTCGAGCCAGCCGCGCCGGTGTCCGTGGTAGCGGGCGGCCATCAGCAGGAGCATCGCGATGCCGACGCCGCCGACGTTGGCCTGGACGCCGAGGGCGCGGCCGAGGAGTTCACCGAGCAGGATGCCAAGGAGATGGCAGACCGCGAGCAGGGCAGTTCCGTAGAGGGGCATGGCGGAGTAGGGGTAGGGGCAGGGGTGGGGTAGGGATTTATTAGTGGGCGGGAGGGCCGGAGGCACGGAGGAAAAAGGGAGTATCGAGTATAGAGTATGGAGTATGGGCACCGCAGAGATGCCTCCGCTTCAGGTGGCGGGCGGGTAGGGGCCTGCGGCCCGCGCGCCCGCGGATGACCGGGCCGGTCATCCCTACCTCGAGACACGGACGCGTCGCCGACGCGTCCCTACCAAGGGCCAACTAGGGCAGCACGTGGTGCTGGCCCTGCCTCACTCAAGAATCAGGAGGGCGGCGGAGGCGGGGGGCAGGGTGACGGAGGCGGTGCCGGCGGAAAGGGTCAGGGCTTCGGTGGTCTTGGGCGCCCAGGTGCCGTCGGCGTTCACGGCGGCGCCGGCGAAGGTGACGCCTTCCGTCGCGTCGGCGGACGGCGCGGTGAGGCGCAGGACCTGGCCTTTGGCGAACTTGCCGCCGACGGCGACCGAGGCGGCGATGGGCTTGGCGAGGTCTTTGTTCACGAGGGTGACGCGCAGCTTGCCGTCGTCGCCGAGCACGCTGTGCGCGATGAGCTTGGCGTCGCCCTTGGCTTCGGTGGCGACGAGCTTGCCCTGCGCGGCGCGGCTGAAGAAGAGCATGCCGTAGTACATCGGCGCGGCGACGTAGCGGGACGACTTCTTGTCGAAGACAATCGGCGAGTAGTTGTTCGCGGTGAAGCTGCCGTGGAAGTTCACGCCCTGGCCGCCGGCCTCGGCGACGTCGAACATGAAGTCGACCGCCCAGAGGGCCGAGACGAAGGCGTTGCTGACGCCGCGCTTGCCGCCGCCGGAGGCGGTATTGCACTCGCCGACGCGATAAGGCACGCCGACCGAGGTGGCGTCCTTGAGTTTGATGATCCAGTCGTCGGGATACTTCTCGCCGAGGAGCTTCTCGACCGACGTGAAGCGCTGGGCCTTCGGATCGGCCTCCGGCGCGGAGAGGTGGTAGACGTGCGAGGTGGCGAGCGCGACGCGGTCCTTGAAGTCGGCCATGAACAGCGGCATCCAGTTCGTGCTCTTGGTCACCGCCGGGCCGGTGATCGGGATCGTGGCGTCCTTGGCCTTGATGGCGTCATAGACCGCTGTGAACTCTTCCTTGTACTGCGGGTAGCGCCAGTTGCCGGGGCGGATGCCTTCGCGCTTCGGGCCTTTCGGGTAGAGGTTGGGTTCGTTGCCGATCTCGATCGCCACGATCTCCTTCGCGCCGACCTTCCAGGCGTAAGCGGCCTCGTCGGCGGACATCGCCGGATCCTTCGCTCCGAGGTTCACGCCGTAGATGGTCTTCCAGCCCGCCGCGCGGACGAAGTCGAAGAACGCATCGACGGACTGCGGGCCGATCGTGCGCGGGTCGACCACGTAGCGGTTCTCTTGCATCGATTCGAGAGCGGGCGCGCCTCCGCGCTTGAAGAAGGTCGAGTCGACGTTGTTGGCGCCGATGCGGAAGACGCCGGGACCGAGCGTGCGGCAGAGCTGGATGAGGTCGTGGTTCTGGGCGCTGAAGCAATCCCGAGCCATCAGCTTCTTCTCCGTGCTCAGGCCCGTGAAGTCGGCCGGGATCGCGAAGCCAGGCTTGTCCGTGTGCACGACGATCGTCGCGGGGACGGGCTCGGCGGCGACGAGCGTGGTCAGGCCGGCCAGGAGGGCGAGGGGGAGGGAGAGGCGGGGCATGGGGACTTTAAAGGTGCAAAGGTGCAAAAGTGCAACTCGTGCGGAGCACGAGAGGGCATAGCGTGAGTTGATCTGTTGAATAGTGGGCTGGTTGGCCAGGGAGACGGAGGCAGAGGCCCGGAGGCCCAGAGGCTCAGTTGACCAGAACGATACAGCAGTCAAAAAGGGGGCAGCTGAGGGGAACCGGAATGTTAGCGTGGGCATAGGGCCGAAGCATCCTTTCCGGTTTCCGGTCTCCCTTTGAGTGGTGGGATGGATGGGGGAACTGCTGGCATGGTGAACTGCTGCGAAGCAAGGCCGCCGCAGGGCGGCCGAGGGTAGGGGCGCGGCTTTGCCGCGCCCTTTGCGGCCGGTGTGCCCAACCGCTTACCGCTTATACCTGATTTGGAGTGCACGATAAATCGTGCCCCTACCATGGTTCGCCCTGCGGCGAACAGATTGATTGGGTAGGGGCGCGACGGTGTCGCGACCGTCAGGGGCAGGGCGGACGCGTCTTGTGTGGCGCGGTGAAGGGTTGCTTCCGAAGGTCGCGGGGATTTGGTTTTCGTATGGAAAATCGAACCCCCAAGCTCTGGAATCCGCAGGCTGCCGCTGCCTGGTCTTTCGTGTTCTCGCCGGTCCTCGGCGCCTGGCTCCAAGCGAAGAACTGGGAGGAACTCGGTCGGCCCGATGAGGCGCGTCGATCGATGGCTTGGGTCTACGGCGGATCGGTCTACCTGCTGCTCGTGGGGTCGGTCGCCGGTCTCTTGCCGGCCAACGCTGCGACCTCCTTGGGGCCGATCTTCTTCGCGCTCTGGTTCCTGTTCAGCGGACGTGCGCAGGTCGAGTTCGTGAAGGCGGGCGTCGCCTATGAGAAGAAGTCCTGGACGAAGCCGCTCCTCGCGGCCGTGGCCGGCCTTGCCGCCCTCATCGCCCTAGGGCTGGCGGTCGCGCATGCGGCAGCCCCTACCTTGAAGCAGCGCGTCGAAGCGGCGGCGCCCGGCATCGTCACCCGGATCGTCCAGAAGCGCCTGAAGCCGGACCTGCGGTGCCAGTCGGTGAAGATCTTGGAAGACCTCCCCGGCGGCGTCTACCGAGGCGAGGCGCGGCTCGACGACGGTCGGGTGCTGAAGGTCGTCATGAAGGTCAAAGGCGACCAGCTGACGATCGAGCAGCTGGCTCAGTGAGGCGTGGCGGTCGGCGCCCTCAGGAGCGCGCCTGGGCATGACGGACGCGGTAGGCCTCGAGCAGCGCGGCGAGTTGCGCCGGCGCATAACCGTAGGCCTCGGGCAGGCCGGCCTCGTAGCCGAGGTTCCGGCGCGAGGCCCGCATGAGCGCCGTTTGCTCGCGGGCGCCGGGGACGAAGTTGAACCCGACGAACACCGTGGTCCGGGCCTTGAATTTCAGGACGTAGGTGCCGAACGATTCGATCTCCGACCAGCGGAAGCGGTGCGTCCGGAACAGCGCGACATAGCGGAAGCCCTCCTCGTCGACCGTCAGCGAGACCGAGTTCGGCAGCATCTGGACCAAGCCGACCAAGCCGCAGAGCAGGAAGAAACCGCCGAAGAACCAGCCGCTTTTCTCTCCCTCCGAACCAAGCCAGAAGCAGGCCGCCGAAAGTACGGCGCAGAAGGCCAGCAGCTTCCATTGCTTGGCCTTGCTCGGATAGGCCGTGAAGGGGAGAGGGCGGAGGTCCACGAGCGGTCTTATGGCATGCGGGTCTCGGCCGGGCAAGCGAGAGCGGTCGCAGACGTCGCCTCTTGCGGAGACAAGGGGCTTTTATTCCGCCGGCCGATGGGCATGCTTCGCGCACCCGCCATGCTCCGTTTCCTTGCGCTGACCTGCTGTGCCGTCTTCGCCGCCGACGCGCCCAAACCGAAATTCCGCGGGCCGACGGCTGCGGAGGTCTTCGACCCGAAGACGCCAGTGATGTTCGCCGATGATTTCGGCGGCGCGGCCTTCTCGCCGAAGTGGCGTTTCTCCCAGAACGCCGATTATGAGGTCACCAAGCCCGACCCGGAACTCATCGCGCTGGTCGACGCCCCCGGGCTGCCCGGCAAGAAGGCGGTGCGGTTCTCCGTCGTGCGCGCCCCGAACGTCTTCCGCTCGGAGCTTTCGCTGCCGCACGAGAACGGCTGGAACGAACGCTGGTACGCCGAGCGCATCCTGATTCCGAAGGAGTGGGTGCGCGACCCGGGTCGCGCGGCGGACATCGTTATGCAGTGGCATGCCATACCGGGCGATTTCCGGGCGACCTATCCGAACCTGGAGATCTCGGTCAGCGACGATCGGTGGCAGGTGCGGCAAAGCTTCGGGGATCCGAAGACCAAACCCACGCGCCGCGAGACGAAACTCGACGATCGCGTGCAGCCAGGCGTCTGGACGTCCTGGGTCATCCACGCCAAGTGGTCGCCGAACGACGCCGGTATCATCCAGGTCTGGAAGGACGGCAAGCTCGTGGCCGACCTCAGGGGCCCGAACACCTACGGCACCATCGGGCTCGAGTATACGCCGTACCTGAAGACCGGGATCTATCATCCCGAGTGGCATGTGGAGAAGCCGGAGACCAAGGCGCGCTTCGACGCGGACAAGCCCGTCGCCACGCATAAGGTCGTCTACGTCACCGACGTGAAGGTCGGCGGGCCGGCGGCGCAGTACGAGGACGTGGTGCCGAAGTGAGCGCGGCGCGCCCGCTTCGTGGGGAACTGCTGGCAAGCTGGTATGCTGCGAAGCGGAGGCTGCTGAATGTAAGAAGGTGGAGGCACGGGCCGCCGCAGGGCGGCCGAGGGTAGGGGCGCGCGGCCCGCGCGCCCGCGGATGACCGGGCC
>CAIWNE010000024.1 GCA_903913915.1 uncultured Opitutia bacterium | reverse complement strand
GGAACTTGGAGGTTCTGGTGGGATTTGAAAGCAAAAAATGAGGTTTAAACGAGGGTCATGATTTCGGCCCCGTTTTCGGTCACCAAAACGGTGTGCTCGAAGTGCGCGGAGACCTTGCCATCGGCGGTCCGGGCGGTCCAGCCGTCCGAAGCCATGACGATCTTATGAGAGCCGAGGTTTACCATAGGCTCGATAGCCAAAGCCATACCAGGCAACAACTTAGGTCCAGTTCCGGCCTTTCCGTAGTTAGGAATCTGGGGCTCCTCGTGCATCTTGCGTCCGACGCCGTGCCCGACGAAATCGCGAACGATGCCGTAACCTCCGGGGGCGAGGGCCTCCTGGATGGCCGCCGAAATATCCCCTACCCTGGTGCCTGGCTTCACGGCGGCGATTCCGGCCATGAGAGACTTTTCGGTGTCCAGGCAAAGCTGACGGGCACGAGGATCGACGGCCCCGACCATGACGGTCCTGGCGTTGTCCCCGATGAAACCATCGCGGCGGACGACGACGTCCAAAGAAACCAGGTCGCCGTCACGGATGATACGGTCGGATGCGCCGATGCCGTGGACGATCTCGTCGTTGACGGAGATGCAGACGTAACCGGGATAGCTGAGACGTCCGACGACGTAGCCGTGGCAGGCGCTCTCGCAACCATGGCGGACCATCAGTCCGCGCGCGGCGGAATCAAGGCCGGCGGTGGAGATGCCGGGGACGACGAGGGTCGAGAGGTCATGCAGCACGCGAGCCGCGGCGGCACAGGCGGCGCGCATGCGACTCACGTCTTCGGCCGACTTCAAATCGATCATCCCGGGAAAAGCTTAGCGGGCGAACGAACCCCAATGGTTCAATCCCCATGCGACGACGCCGAGCACGAACAGGAAGAGGCAGGTCTTCTCGAGGGAGCCGAGGGCGGAGACTTCGGAATCGGTGCGAAGACCGGCGGCGGGCACCGGGATGCCGCCGATGCGGCCCTTCTTGAGGAAGCCTTCGTAGTTGCGCTGCAGCAGGTACGTCTCGACCTGGCGCATGGTGTCAAGCATGACGCCGACGGTGATCAGGCCGCCCGTGCCGCCGAGGAACGTCGCGAGACGCATCGGGAAGCTGAGCTGGCTGATGAAGAGGTCCGGCATCAGCGCGATGATCAGCAGGAAGACCGAACCGGCCAGCGTGAGGCGGGTCATCACGAAGTCCAGGAACTGGGCGGTGTGCTCGCCGGGGCGGACGCCGAGGATGTAGCCGTTGTTCTTCTTGAGGTCGTCGGCGATCTGCACCGGACGGAACATGATCGAGATCCAGAAGTAGCTGAAGCCGAAGATCAGGATCGAGTAGACCGTGTAATAGAAGGCGTTGTTGCGGGAGAAGAACCCCGCCCAGTCATGCAGGAAGGCGAGCGTCGGGAAATAGGTGCTCAGCGGATTGAGCAGCATGGGCGGGAAGCTCATGATGGCTCCGGCGAAGATGACCGGCATCACGCCCGCGTAATTGACCTTGAGCGGAAGGTAGTTGGTCTGCGCACCGTACATCTTGCGGCCGACCATGCGCTGCGCGTACTGGATCGGGATCTTACGGACGGCCTGGTTGATGGCGACCATCGCGGCGGTCACGGCGACGAAGAGAAGGATCATGCCGGCGGCCTTCTCCCAACCGTGGGAGTTCGCGGCGGCGGCGCCGACTTTTCCGCCGAAGGTCATGTCGACGAAGGACGTGAGGGCCCCGGGGATGTCGGCGAGGATGCCGATGGTGATGAGCACCGAGGTGCCGTTACCGATGCCGCGCTGGGTGATCTGCTCGCCGAGCCAGAGCATGACGATCGCGCCGGAAGTGAGGAGGCAGACGCCGAGGCAGACGAAGAGCGTCTTGCTCTGCATCACCACGATCGTGCCGGTGAAGTTCCCGAGCCCGAGGGCTTGGCCGACCTGCTGCGGATTGCAGAAGGCGCCGAGGAGCAGCGCCGACTGGACGACGGCGATGAGGATGGTGAGGTAACGCGAATACTGGGCCACCTTCTGGCGGCCGACTTCGCCTTCCTGCTGCAGGCGGGCGATCGAGGGGACGACCGCCGACATCAGCTGCATGATGATAGAGGCGCTGATGTACGGCATGATGCCCAACGAGAAGACCGCGCCCTTGAGGAGCGCGCCGCCCGTGAACATGTTGTACATCGCGACCACTCCGCCCGACGACTTGTCGGCCATGGAGTGGTAGTAGTCCATGATATCCTTCGGGTCGATGCCCGGGAGCGGGATGTTCGCGCCGATACGGGCGACGAACACCAACGCTACCGTGGCGATCAGCCGGGCCCTGAGCTCAGGGATCCTCCAGCAGTTGGCGAAGGCCGAGAACATCGAGGACAGGGGCGAGCCGAGGCTCACTCAGCGGCGGTGGGCGACTTCTGGATCTCGATCAGGACCGCCTTGCCGCCAGCTTTCTCGATCTTCGCTTTCGCGTCCTTGGAGAAACGGTGGGCCTTGACGGTGACGGCGCGCGTGAGCTCGCCGGTGCCGAGGATCTTGAGGAGAGGAGCGGCCTTGCGCAGGACGCCGGCGGCGACGAGTTCCTCGAGGCCGAAGGTCTTGCCTTCGAGTTCCTGGAAATCGCGCACGTTGAGCACGGCGTAGTCGACGCGGTTCACGTTCTTGAAGCCGCGGTGAGGCAGACGACGGTAGAGGGGCATCTGACCGCCTTCGAAGCCAGGGCGATGACCGCCGCCGGAGCGGGCCTTCATGCCCTTGTGACCGCGACCGGAAGTCTTGCCGTGACCGGTGCCACGGCCGCGACCGAGGACCTTATGGCGATGAGTGGAGCCCTTGATCTTGGGCAGAGAGTCGAGTTTCATGTCTGTGTGTTCCGCTTAGGCGCGGAGGGCCTTGATTTGTTCGAGGGTACGGAGCTTCGCGAGACCGTCCAAGGTGGCCTTGACGATAGCCTGGGGGTTGTTGGATCCCATGGACTTCGAAAGGACGTCCTTGTAACCGGCGACTTCGAGCACGGCACGGACGCCGCCGCCGGCGATGAGGCCGGTACCGGGCGCGGCCGGACGGAGCATCACGACGCCGCCGTCGGCATGGCCGATGACTTCGTGCGGGATGGTGTTGCCGCGGAGATTGACGCGGACGAGGGCGCGGTGGGCGCGGTCGGTGCCCTTGCGGATCGCATCGGGAACTTCCTTGGCCTTGCCGTATCCGACGCCGACGCGGCCCTTGCCGTCACCCGCCACGACGAGCGCGGCGAAGTTGAAGCGACGGCCGCCTTTGACGACCTTGGAGCAGCGGTTGATGTGGACGACCTTGTCGTTGTATTCGGAAGCAGGGGCGTCGTTGCGATTGTCGCGACGAGGACCGCGGCCAGGGCCGCCAGGACCATTGCGACGGCCGCCGGGACCACCAGGGCCACCAGGACCACGACGGTCGCCGCCGGGACCAGAACGGCCGGGGGCAGCGGGGGCGGAGGCGGCGGGAGCCGCGGCGGGGGTGTTTTCTGCGCTCATGAAATTAGAAATTCAGGCCGGCCTGACGGGCGGCTTCGGCGAAGGACTTGACGGTGCCGTGGTAACGGCGGCCGGCGCGGTCGAAGACGACGGTCGTGAGACCGGCGGCCTTGGCCTTGACGCCGAAAGCGGTGCCGAAGGCGGCGGCGCCTCCGACGTTGGCCTTGAGCTTCTGCCCGCGGAGATCCTTGGAGGTGGAGGCGAGGGAGACGAGGGTCACGCCCTTGTCGTCGTCGATGGCCTGGGCGTAGAGATGCATGTGGGTCATCTTGAGGGCCAGACGGGGACGGGCGGCGGTGCCGCGCACCGTCTTGCGGATGCGCCAGCGGCGCTTCTGCGCCAGGAGATTCTTCTTCTGCAGTTTCATGGAATGTGTTCGGTTCGGGCTGATTAGGCCGTCTTCTTGCCTTCCTTACGGCGGACGAATTCACCTTCGACGCGGACGCCCTTACCCTTGTAAGGCTCGACCGGCTTGTAGAGCTTGATCGAGGAAGCGACCTGGCCGACCATATGGCGGTCGGCGCCGGTGATGACCAGCTTGGTGCCATCGGTGACGACGACGTTGACGCCGGTCGGGATGGTGTAGCGGATCGGGTGGGAGTAACCGAGGGCGAGGTCGAGGACGTTACCCTTGAGGGCGGCCTTGAAACCGACGCCTTCGATCAGGAGGGTCTTGGAATACCCGGTGGCCACGCCTTCGCACATGTTGCGGATGATGGCGCGGACGGTGCCATGGAGGGCTCCGGCGGTGCCGGGCTTCTGCACCTTGCCGGCAGCGTCCTTGACCTCGGTGAGGTCGGTGACGTTGACGACCTTGGCGTCGGCGACGACGCCGATCTCCTTGGGGAAGGGTTTCGAGAGTTCGCCCTTAGGTCCCTTGACGACGACGACATTGTCCTTCACGGACACGGTCACCTTGTCGGGGATGTTGACGGGCTGCTTACCAATTCGGCTCATTGAGTTTCTTGTTTAAGGGTTGGACGGATTACCAGACCTTCGCGAGGAGCTCGCCACCGACCTTCTGGCGACGGGCTTCGGCGTCGGTCATGACGCCACGGGAGGTGGTGAGGATGGAGACGCCCATGCCGCCGATGACTTTCGGGACCGAGCTGTATCCGGCGTAGACGCGACGACCAGGGGTCGAGACGCGCTCGATGCTGGTGATGGCGGGGACGCCGGCGACGTACTTGAGGCTGAGCTCGAGGACGGGCAGGCCGTCGCGCTCGGCCTTGCGGGCGGAGGCGACATAACCGGCGTCGACGAGAATCTTGGCGACGCCTTCGC
Source organism: uncultured Opitutia bacterium (assembly GCA_903913915.1). GTDB lineage: Bacteria > Verrucomicrobiota > Verrucomicrobiia > Opitutales > UBA953 > UBA953. Next base: position 1,431 of record CAIWNE010000024.1, on the reverse strand, counting down.
GGAGGCGGGACCACTGGACGGTGATCCCGGCCTTGTTGGCCTGCGAAGCGTTGCGGAGGGAGGTGAGGAAAGCCCCGATGGTGTCAGTAGAAGCGGACATGGTTTTGGTTTTGCTGTTGGATTACCAGGAGGCCTTGGTGACGCCGGGAATCTGGCCGTTGAGCGCGAGCTCGCGGAAGGTGATGCGGGAAAGGCCGAACTTGCGGATGAACGCACGAGGACGACCGGAGATGGAGCAGCGGTTCTTTTGGCGGACCTTCGACGAGCTGCGAGGCAGCTTGGCGAGCTTGCGCTGGGCTTCGTAGAAAGCCTCCTCGGTGACCTTGGGGTCGGAGAGGGTCTTCTTGAGTTCGGCGCGCTTGGCGGCGAACTTCTTGACGAGGCGGTCGCGCTTGAGGGCGCGCTGGATGACGGACTTCTTGGCCATGCTGGTAAGGAGTGGGTGGGTTAGGCCTTGGCGGCGGTGGCGGTGGCGGCCGCGTCGGCGGCGCTGGAGCGGCGGAACGGCATGCCGAGGAGGCGGAGCAGTTCGCGACCTTCGTCGTCGGTCTCGGCGGAAGTCACGATGATGACGTCCAGACCGATGTTGGCGCGCTGCTGGCCATCGGCCTGAGTCTCAGGGAAGATGGTGTGGTCGGCGATGCCGAGGGAGTAGTTGCCACGGCCGTCGAGACGATTCGAGGTACCGCGGAAGTCGCGGATCATCGGGAGGGCCACCGCGGTGAGGCGGAGGTAGAATTCCCACATGCGGGCGCCACGCAGGGTGACGACGCAACCGAGGGACATGCCTTCGCGCACCTTGAACGCGGCGACGGACTTGGAGGCCTTGGTGATGATCGGCTTCTGACCGGAGAGCTTGGTGATCTCCTTGACGACTTCGGCGATGTGGCCCTTGTCGGCTTCGGCCTTGAAGGCGGAATTCAGGACGATCTTCTTCAGGTTCGGGACCTGGTGGATGTTGGTATAACCGCGGCTCTTGCGGAGCTCGGGGACGACCTTCTCGAGGTAGTACTTCTTCAGGTAAGGAACGGATGCCATTTGCGTGTTAAGTCTCGGGTGGTTTCGTCGGGATTACTTCTTGGCGGCCTTGGCCGGCTTCTTGGCGCGACGGGCATCCCAGAGGGAGCCGAGCATCACGTTGGAGCGGTGGATGGGGGCTTCCTTCTCGGTGATGCCGCCCTGGCCGTCCTGGGTGCGCTTCAGGTGGCGCTTGACGAGGTTGAGGCCCTCGATGGTGACGCGTTCGTCGGCACGGTTGTAGCTGACGATCTTGCCACGCTTGCCTTTTTCGGCGCCGGAGATGACGACGACTTCGTCACCCTTCTTGATGTCGGTCTTGGACATGGTGTTCAGAGTACCTCGGGAGCGAGGGAGATGATCTTCATGAAGTTCTTGCTGCGGAGTTCGCGAGCGACGGGCCCGAAGATGCGG
>CAIWNE010000023.1 GCA_903913915.1 uncultured Opitutia bacterium | reverse complement strand
GGGAGGGCGGATACGATGGTTTGCGAGGCCGCGGGCGGGTTGTTCTTCCCACCCTTGGCCTTACGCCTGTCTGTGCTCCCTTTCACCACCATGCCTGCTCCTACCCTCCGCGAACTCGGCTCCGTCAAGGGCCAGCGTGTCCTCGTCCGTGTCGACTTCAACGTCCCCCAGGACAAGAAGACCGGCGCCATCACGAATACCCAGCGCATCGCCGCGGCCCTGCCGACGATCAAGTTCCTGCTCGAAGGCGGCGCCTCCTTGGTGCTGATGTCCCACCTCGGTCGTCCGGATGGCAAGGTAGTCGAGAAGTTCTCCCTCCGCCCCGTCGCCGCCGAGCTCGAGAAGCTCCTCGGCAAGCCGGTGAAGTTCGTCGCCGCCTGCGTGGGCGCCGAGGCCGAAGCTGCCGCCAAGGCCCTCCAGCCGGGAGAGATCCTGCTCCTCGAAAACCTCCGTTTCCACATCGAAGAAGAGGGCAAGGTGAAGCTCGAGGACGGTACCAGCCAGAAGGCCGACCCCGCTAAAGTGGCCGAATTCAGGGCCTCTCTCTCGCGTCTGGGTGATGTCTACGTGAACGACGCCTTCGGCACCGCGCACCGCGCCCACTCCTCGATGGTCGGCGTGAATCTCTCCCGCAAGGCCGCCGGTTTCCTCCTCGAAGCCGAACTCAAGGCCTTCGACACCGTGCTCAACAACCCGAAGCGCCCCCTCCTCGCCATCCTCGGCGGCGCCAAGATCGCCGACAAGATCCCGCTCATCCGCAACCTCATCGAGAAGGCGGACGAGATCATCATCGGCGGCGGCATGGCCTACACCTTCCGCAAGGTCTGCGACGGCATGCAGATCGGCAATTCCCTCTACGACGCCGAAGGCGCCAAGATCGTCCAGGAACTCCTCGACAAGGCCAAGGACCGCGGCGTGAAGGTCACCCTCCCGGTCGACTTCGTCTGCGGCGACAAGTTCTCGCCCGATTCCAACACCCAGCCTGCCACCATGCAGTCCGGCATCCCGGCCGGCTGGGACGGCATGGATTGCGGTCCTGAATCCATCAAGTTGTACGAGGCCGCCATCGGCCGCGCGGGCACGGTGGTCTGGAACGGCCCTTGCGGCGTGTTCGAATTCGAGAAGTTCGCCGTCGGCTCCAAGGCGATGGCGGCCGCGGTCGCCAAGGCCACGGAACGCGGTGCGATCACCATCGTCGGCGGCGGCGACACCGCCACGGCGGCCAAGAAGTTCGGCGTCGACACCAAGGTCTCCCACTGCTCCACCGGCGGCGGCGCTTCCCTCGAGTACCTCGAAGGCAAGATCCTTCCCGGCGTCGCGGCCCTCTCGGCCTGAACCTCGCGGGACCCACATAAACAAGCACTCAAACCACTCCCATGTCCAAACGCACTCCTCTCATCGCCGGTAACTGGAAGATGAACAAGACGGCCACCGAAGGCACCGACCTCGTCAAGGCCATCGCCGCGGCCGTCGGCATCGAATCCGCCGTCCAGGTGGTCCTCTGTCCGCCCTTCACCGCGCTCTCCGCGGTGAGCGCCGCCGCCGAAGGCACCCACCTCGCCGTCGGCGCGCAGAACATGCATGACAAGGCCAACGGCGCCTTCACGGGCGAAGTCTCGGCCGCGATGCTCCGCGACCTCCATGTCGGCTACGTGATTCTCGGCCACAGCGAGCGCCGCAGCCTGTTCGGCGAAGACGACGCCTTCATCAACCGCAAGGTGAACGCCGCTCTGGCCGCGTCCCTCAAGCCTATCCTCTGCGTCGGCGAGCTGCTCTCCGAGCGCGAGGCCGGCACCACGAACGCCGTCGTCAAGCGTCAGGTCGAGCTCGGTCTCGCCGGCGTCCCTGCGGGTAAGGCCGAGCAGGTCATCATCGCCTACGAGCCCGTCTGGGCGATCGGCACGGGCAAGACCGCGACGCCGGCCATGGCCCAGGAAGTGCACGCTTTCATCCGTTCGTTGCTGGTCTCCCAGTTCGGCGCCGAGACCGCCGGCCGTGTCCGCATCCTTTACGGCGGCTCGATGAAGCCCGACAACGCCGACGCCCTGCTCGCCGAGCATGACATCGACGGTGGCCTGATCGGTGGCGCCTCCCTTGAGGCCAAGAGCTTCGTCGACCTCGTCCAGAGCGCCGCGAAGTCCCTGAACCGCTAAGACTGAGCCTCCGGACCTTAGGCCGGCGAAGGGATAAGCCCCACTAGGGCTTTCCCTTCGCCGGCCTAATAGTTTGGAAACTGCTCAATGCTGGGCAGGAGAGGGTTTAAAGGGCGTTATTCGCTCTTAAAATCTTAAGACTTTGTCTATCAGTGTTTTATATCCTTAATTTACACCCAATTCACAGACTCTTAGGCTAAAAACTCACAGGCCACCCCCGAAAAGCGACTAAAACCCCTTAAATTTGGGTTGCGAAGGGGGTCTGCCTTTCGTGCTTCTTCGGTCAAAAAACCCGCCAATCCATTCGTCTGAACGCGATGCGCAAGCTCCTCGAATTCCTCAACCGCCCGGCACCCCGTGGCAACTTCTTCTCCCGGGCCGTCAACGCCGCCCCGTTCCAGATCATCGTCTGCCTGCTCATCACGGGCGTGGTCGTCGCGGCCGCGATCAACGAGTACGCGACCAACAAGTATCTGAACGTCGGATACACGCCCGATCAGCCGGTCGCCTTCGACCACTCCTTCCACGCGGGTCCTGACTCCGTCCTGGGCCTTGATTGCCGTTATTGCCATAACTTCGTCGAGAAGTCCGGACACTCGAACGTCCCGACGACCAATACCTGCTGGAACTGCCATAGCCAGGTGAAGACCGATAGCCCCGCCTTGGCGCTCGTCAAGAAGAGCATCGAGACCGGCGAAGCGATCCGCTGGGTCAAGGTCCACAAGGTGCCTGACTACGTCTACTTCAACCATTCCGTGCACGTGAACCGCGGCGTCAGCTGCGTCGAGTGCCATGGTCGCATCGACCAGCAGGCCGTCGTCGGCCAGCAGAAGTCGCTGAACATGTCCTTCTGCCTGGATTGCCACCGCAATCCCGAGCAGGTCATCCGTCCCGTCGACAAGATCACCGACCTCGCCTACAAGGCCGCGTCTCCCGCCGCCCAGGTGGAGCAGGGGTCGAAGTTCGTCCACGACTGGAAGATCAATCCGCCCCAGAGCTGCTCGGGCTGCCACCGCTAATCCCCCACACCTTGTCCGATGAGCAAGAAAGTCTTTGAACATCCCGCGGCCCAGGCCGGCGAGCCTACCGGTCCTTCGTACTGGCGCAGCCTCGACGAGCGCAACAAGTCGCCCGAGTTCCGCACCCGCGCCGAACGCGAGTTCGTCGAAGGCGCCTCCGCCATCTCCAACGTCGAGCGCCGCGAGTTCCTGATGCTCATGGGCGCCTCGTTCGGCCTCGCCGGCCTCGGCCTCGCCGGTTGCCGCGAGCCCCGCAACCACACGCTTCCGTACGCCAAGCAGCCTGAGAACACGATCCCCGGCGTCGCGACCTTCTACGCTTCCTCCTTCCCCGGAGAGTTCGCCAACCAGCCGATCCTCGTCGAGACGCATCAGCATCGCCCGACCAAGGTCGAAGGCAACCCGAGCCATCGCGCCAACGGCGGCGCTTCCTCGAAGTTCGCGCAGGCCAGCGTGCTCGACATGTACGATCCGGACCGCGCGCAGGTCTCCGTCGCCTCCGATGGTTCCGTGCTCTCCGTCGCCGCCGCCCGTTCGTTCGTCCGCGGCCTCGCTTCCGCCGCCAAGGCCAACGGCGGCGCCGGCCTCGCGTTCCTCGCCCGTCCGTCCACTTCGCCCACGCGCGCCCGTCTCGTCGCCGGCCTCAAGGCCGCCTACCCGGGCGCCCGCTGGATCGAGTACACCCCTGTCGCCCAGAATCACGCCGACGCCGTCCTCGGCGCCCGCGCCCTGCCTGATTACGCCAAGGCCCGCCGCGTCCTGAGCCTCGACCGCGACTTCCTCGGCGCTCATGACGCGACCGTCGAAGACACCCGCGCCTATTCCTCCGCCCGTCGTGCCGACACCGCCGAAGAAGCCGAGAAGATGACGCGCCTCTACGTCGTCGAATCCACCTTCACGCTGACCGGCGCCGCCGCCGACCATCGTCTCCGCGCCTCCTCTTCGCACATCTCCGGCCTCGCGATCCTCTTCGCCGCCGAAGTCCTCGCGCAGACCGGCAGCGCCGCCGCCTCCTCGCTCAAGGGCAAGGTCTCCGGCATCAACGTCGACGCCAAGTGGGTGACCGAATGCGTCGCCGACCTCGTCAAGGCCAAGGGCGAAGCCCTCATCGTCGCCGGCGACCATCTCTCCGCCGACGCCCAGCGCGCCGTCTATCTCGCGAACCAGGCCCTCGGCGCCGCGGTCAAGTACGTCGCCGCTCCGGCTCCGGCCTCGCTGACGATCGCCGCCCTCGCCGCCAAGCCGGCCGACACGCTCGTGATCCTCGGTGGCAACCCTTCCTATGATGCCCCGGCCGACGTGAATTTCGGCGCCGCCATCAAGGCCGCCAAGACCGTCGTCCGCCTCGGTTACCATGGCGCTTCCTTCGACGAGACTTCCGCCGCCGTGCGCGCCGCCGGTGGCACGTTCCTCGCTTCCTCGCATTACCTCGAGAGCTGGTCCGACGGTCGCACCCTCAACGGTACCTACGTCCCGGTGCAGCCGATGATCGACCCGCTCTTCGCGACCGTCACCGAGCTCGACGTCCTTGCGCCGTTCGCCGGTTCCGACAAGGACCCGCACGCGCTCGTCCGCGAGACCTTCGATTCCCTCTCGAAGAACGCTTCCGACGAAGCCTTCGCCGCCTGGCTCGCCGAGGGCGTCCTCGCCGGCACCGCCTTCGCCGCCGCCAAGCCCGCCGTCGGTCCTGAGCAGATCAAGGCTTTCGCCGCTCCGGCCCTTTCGTCCGATTCCCTCGAAGTCCGCATCGTTCCCAGCGTCCACGCCGGCGACGGACTTTCCGCCAACAACGGCTGGCTCGCCGAGGCTCCGGATCCCATGACCAAGACGGTCTGGGAGAACGTCATCCTCGTCAGCCCCAAGCTCGCCGCGAAGCTCGCCATCGAGCCCGAAGCGATGGTCATCAACAAGATCGGCGCGCTGAACCGCAACATCAACCAGCTCGTCGACGGCCGCCTCATCTGCCGCATCGCCACGCTGACCCTCGGCGACAAGACCGTCACCGGCCCGCTCTTCATCATGCCGGGCATGGCGGATCACACCGTCGGGCTGCAGCTCGGCTTCGGTCGTCGCGTCGGCGGCCGCGTCGCCATGCGCGTCCCCGAGCGTCTCGCCGGTCGTAACGTCGGCAACGGGTTTGACGCCTATCCTTTCGTCAGCGCCTCCGAGCCGGCCTTCCGCACGGGCGTCAAGCTCGCGCTCACCGGCGACACCGTCGCTGTGGGCAACATGCAGGACCACTGGTCCATGGAAGGCCGCGACATCGTCCGCGAAGGCAACGTCGAGGACCTGAAGAAGAACGAGAACTTCGCCAAGCTCGGCATCGACGGCCATGCTCCGGCGGTCTACGGCAAGGACGGCAACATGTCGCCGGCCCTCAAGGCGATCACCACGCCTCGCGGCAATTCCGCCTACGAGCATCCGAATCACAGCGTCGCCCCGAACGTCGCCGTCTGGAAGGGCCACGAATCCGAATTCCCCGCCCTCCAGCAGTGGGGCATGTCGATCGACCTCAATACCTGCACGGGTTGCAACGCCTGCGTCACCGCCTGTCAGTCCGAGAACAACATCCCGGTCGTCGGCCGTGAGCAGGTGCTCAAGGGGCGCAACATGCACTGGATCCGCCTGGACCGCTACTTCTTCGACGGACGCGCCGCCGCCGGCAACGCCATCCCCGAGGACCCGCAGGTCACCTTCATGGGCGTCGCCTGCCAGCATTGCGAGACCGCCCCGTGCGAGACCGTCTGCCCCGCCAACGCCACCGTCCACGACGACCAGGGTCTCAACACCATGGCGTACAACCGCTGCATCGGTACCCGCTACTGCGCGAACAACTGCCCGTACAAGGTCCGTCGCTTCAACTTCCTCGACTTCAACAAGCGCGTCGACGGCCACTATTACGAAGGTCCGCTCGGACCGGAGAAGACCGTCAAGGATCCGGCCGACCTGCCGCAGCTGCAGAAGAACCCCGACGTCTCCGTGCGCATGCGCGGCGTCATGGAGAAGTGCACCTACTGCGTGCAGCGCATCCAGGAAGCCAAGATCCACGCCAAGGTCCGCGCCCGTAACTCGGCCGACATCAACGTCCGTGACGGCGTCATCCAGGTCGCCTGCCAGCAGGCCTGCCCGGCCGGCGCGATCGAGTTCGGCGACATCACCGACCCGAAGTCTCGCGTCGCGAAGGCCAAGGCCTCGACCCGTTCCTACGGGGCGCTGACCTACCTCAACACCCGTCCGCGCACGACCTACCAGGCCAAGCTGCGCAACCTCAACCTCCGCATGCCTGGCGCCAACCTCGTCCCGCTTTCCCGCGTCGAGATGGCCGGACGCGAATCGCATGGCGCCGCGGCGCACGGCGAAGCCCACGCCCAGCCCGAACACGGCGCCGAGCACCACGCCAAATAATCCTTAAACGACCATAAGTCCCATGGCTCACGCCCACGACAGCTCCTCCGAGCGCCCCGCGATCCTCGACAAGGTTCGCCCAGCCGAGCTTCCGCGCTCCCCGCTGATCCTCAACAACCGCGGCTTCCACTGGATCACCGACAAGGTCTGCGGCATCGTCGAAGAAGAGACCCCGCTCTGGTGGAAGGTCATGTTCTGCGTCGCGCTCTTCGTCGCGTCGTTCACGTTCATCGGCCTCGGCTACCTCGTCTCGACCGGTACCGGCACCTGGGGTCTCCGTTCGCCCGTGGGCTGGGGCTGGGCCATCGTCAACTTCGTGTTCTGGGTCGGCATCGGCCACGCGGGCACGCTGATCTCCGCGATCCTCTGCCTGCTTCGTCAGAAGTGGCGCACGTCCATCAACCGCGCCGCCGAGGCCATGACCATCTTCGCGGTCTGCTGCGCCGGCCTCTTCCCGCTCTTCCACGTCGGCCGCGTGTGGTTCGGCTGGTGGCTCTTCCCGCTGCCCAACCAGAACGGCATCTGGCCGCAGTTCCGCTCGCCGCTCGAGTGGGACGTCTTCGCGGTCTCGACCTACTTCACCGTCTCCACGCTCTTCTGGTACATGGGCATGATCCCCGACCTCGGCGCGATCC
>CAIWNE010000022.1 GCA_903913915.1 uncultured Opitutia bacterium | reverse complement strand
TTCGGGGTCGCCGTATTCCGTCGAAAGTAGGTTGCGGTAGGCTTCGTCCGCGAAGCGCCGGCAATGTAGGAGCACACGCGCCGAGTGGCCAGGTGAGCGCACGAGTCGCCCGAGCGCTTGGTTTACTTTGCGCATGCCAGGCCGCACGTAGGCCAGCGCGAAGGCGTCTTCGGCCCCGTCGTTGACGAACATTTTCCGACGCGCTTCCTGGAGGGCGTTGACCTCCGGCAGGGCGGGGCCGATGACGACTGCCGAACGGATGCGACCGCCGAGCATGTCGACGCCTTCGCCAAGCGAGCCGCCGAGGATGAGGCAGAGGATGGTAAAACGCCCCAATGAATCCTCGACGAAGCGCGCCGTGCCGTCGGGGCCGAGACCGCGCGGCTGCAATGCGACGTCAGCCTTGGCGTCGAGGTCCTTCACTTCCCGGCCCACGGCTTCGGCATATTTATAAGAGGGGAAGAAGGCCGCGACGGCGCCTTCCTGTGAAAGGCGGAGCAGGGCCGCGGCGGTCTTGGCCATGTGGCCCTCGCGGGTTTTCAGGCGCGTGTCGACGCGTCCGTCGATCGCCACGGTGTACGCTCCTTGTCGCCAAGGGGCGAGGGCGTTGACGATGACAAGGTTGTCCGGATCGAGCCCGCAATCGGCGGCGAGCGAGCCGCGCGGCCCGGGCGTCGCGGTCATGAGGAGGGAATGTCCGAAGGCGCGCAGGCGTTCGCCGGTAGCCTTGGCGGCGGAGAGGCAATCGAGGCTCAGGAGGCCGGGGCGTTGCGACCAAAGTAACCAGCCGAGGTCAACGCTTTCGAGACGTTCCGACCACGTGGCGGCGTTCCATACGGCCTGCTTGGCGCTGTCGGGAAGATCGTCGGTGTTGAAGGGATGCTCGGCGGCGAGGACGGACATGCGTTCGGCGATTGCCATGGCTTCCATGCGGTCGTCGGGCGAGATCGCATCAGCCTTGGGCAGACGAAGCAGGAAGTCGGCCCAGGCTTGGGAGGTCTGGCACCAGGCCTCCGGCGCGCGGAAGCGCGTTAGCGTGAAGGCGAAGTCAGCCGCGGCTTGGGCTTCGTCACGAAGGGAGAGGCATTCCGCTGCACGTTCGGGTAGGTTATGTGCTTCATCGACAATTAGCACGGTGTCAGCGATGTCCCAGCCAGGCACAGTCTCGAGGGCGGCGCGGTTGCGCGGTGAGAAGACGTAGTTGTAATCGCAGATGACTACGTCGGCGTGGCCGAGCATCGCTTTGGTGATATCCCACGGCGGCACGCCTGCAATGCGGCCGATTTCGCGGATGCGGCGGAGATCCGCGGCGTCTTCGAGGAGCGATTGCGGGTTGATCTTGGCGTTGGCCCAGTTGCGGCGGATTTGCTCGGGGTCGTCGGTGATGCCGTCGATCTCGTGTTCGGCTCGAGGCCGGAGAAGCAGGGCGCGGAGCTCGCCGGGTTTCGCCAGGCGGCGCAGTTCGGCGAGCACTTGCAGCTGTCCGGTGCCTTTGCCGGTGAGGTAAAGCAGCCGGCCCGCCCGCCCGCCTCGCAGCAACGCGAGGCCGTGTCGCAACGCC
>CAIWNE010000021.1 GCA_903913915.1 uncultured Opitutia bacterium | reverse complement strand
GGAACAACGAAAGACTAGAGGCCCCGAGGCCCAGAGGCTCGGTTGACCAGAGAAAGTCAGGATCAGTCATGGCCAGACTTCATCCGATTCTGGCGGGTGCGGATAAGGCCACCTAGCATCCGTTCGACTTCCTCACGTTTGGCGCAAATCCGGAGATAGGATTCGGCGTCCAGCCACCCGACGTCATGGGCGACCCAAAGCTGCGTCTCCAGTTCCGCCAAGGAGCCGCGAGCGATGCGCAGGAAATTCAGCGCATCCTTGTTGCTGCTTCGATCATTCCCTTCGGCTATGTTTGACGGGACCGAAAGCGCCGCCCGGCCCATCTGGTCGCATAAGGCATAGTGCGCGCGAAGTCCGGGGGAAGCGCAGGCCCGGTAGACGTCAGCCGAAAGAGAACGGGAAAGCTTCCAGACTTTCAGGTCTCTGAAGGTGAAGATCTTCGCTCTTCCGGGCGGCGGGCTTGAATCCATCGTGTCAATCTAGCCACTCCGACGAATCTTGGCATCAAGGCATGCCTGAAGTCTGTCACCTGAGGCCTGACCCTCGTCCGGGCTTGGGTTCTCTGGTCAGCTGAGCCTCTGAGCCTTGGACTGAGCACAAGCCACAGGCTTAGTTGACCAGAGGCTCGGAGCTCGGACCTCGAGGACGTTTTCAGTTCCCAGGGATGAGCATCGATTTAACCTCCACCCACGCAGCAGACCTTGGGCCTAAGCTGCATCGTCTGGTCAACCGAGCCTCTGGGCCTCTGAGCCTCTAGTTTTTCACCCCGAGCTTCTTCAGCGAGGGGTCCTTGCCGAGCGGCAGCTCCACCGGCGTTCCGCCGTTCTGCGCGGACTGATACAGCGCGAGGATGAGCTCCACGGCCTTGCGGCCTTCGGGGCCGTTGACGGCCGGCTGCTTGCCCGCGCGGATCGCGGCGATGGCTTCCTCGAGGTTGGAGCGATGCCACGCGTGGCCGATGGCCTTCGGGTCGTTGGCGCCCGCGCCGCCGCCTTCGGTCGCCGGAGCGAGCAACGCGGCGTCCGACGGAAGGGGCTTCTCGAATTCGAACGCGGTCAGCTTGTCGTCGCGGAGCACGGCGGCCCCGTTCGTGCCGTGGATCCGGATCTCGGCGGGGAAGCCCGTCGCGGACCAGCAGGCGGTCGAGCTGGCGAGCGTGGCGCGGCAGCCATTGGCGAACTCGATCCAGCCGGCGGCGATGTCCTCCACTTCGATGCCTTCGTGGGCGACGAGCCCGGCGGTCGCGGAGACGCGCTTGGGGGCGCCGAGGAACCAGAGCAGCAGGTCGATGGTGTGGATGCCCTGGTTCATCACGGCGCCGCCGCCGTCGAGGGCGAACGTGCCGCGCCAGGCGGCGGAATCATAATAGGCCTGCGTGCGCCACCAAGGGATGAGCGCGCCGGCGAGGGTGAGCTTTCCGAAGCGGCCGGCGTCGAGCGCGGCCTTCAGCGCGACCGCGCCGGCGCCGAAGCGGCGGGGGAGGATGCCGGCGACCGTCACGCCGGCCTGCGCGCAGGCGGCGTTGAGCTCGTCGCAGCGGGCGAGGGTGACTTCGAGGGGCTTCTCGACGACGACGTGCTTGCCGGCCTTCGCGCAGGCGAGGGCCGGGGCGAGGTGGTCCCCGCTCGGCGTGCAGAGGCAGACGATGTCGACGTCCGGATTCGCCAGCAACGCCTCGGGCGTCTCGGCGAACGCGATCCCGTGCTTGGCCGCGAAGTCGCGTCCCTTGGCGGGCGACCGGTTATAGGCGGCGACGAGCTTCGCGCCTGCGATCTCGGCGAGCGCCTTCGCATGGAACTCGGCGATCATGCCGGTTCCCCAGATACCGAAACCAAGAGGACGCTGGGACATGGGGGCAGTTAGGGGGCAAGTGGGCGCGGGGGCAAGTGGGCAGGAGAGACGAGAGGCTCGGAGGCCCAGTTCACCAGACGACTCCATCCTGGGTTCCAGTTCCGTAGCTTAGCCCGACCCGGCGGGCGGCGGCCTGAAACCTTTTTCTGCTCCGGGCCTCCGAGCCTCTCGTCAGCATGCCTCTCTCTGGTCAACCGAGCCTCTGGGCCTCCGAGCCTCTGCTCAGGCCATCCGCCGCCTTTTTTCTGGCTTAAAACCGCCCCTTCTCCGAAATTACCGCCCACTGCTTATGCGTATTCTGGTCACCGGCGGAGCGGGCTTCATCGGGTCGAATCTGACCCGCCTCCTCGTCGCGGGCGGCCATGCGGTCACGGTCGTCGACAAGCTCACCTACGCCGGCAACCTTTCTTCCCTCGCCGACCTGCAGGGCAAGCCGGGCTTCCGCTTCGTCCAGGCCGATATCTGCGACGCCGAGGCCATGCGCCGCACCTTCGCCGAGGCCAAGCCCGAGGCGGTCATGCACCTCGCGGCGGAGTCGCATGTCGACCGTTCGATCGACGGCCCCGGCGAGTTCATCGCGACGAACGTCACCGGCACCTTCCAGCTCCTCCAGGCAGCCCTCGGCCACTGGCGGCAACTATCCGGTTCCCCTCGGGATGCCTTTCGCTTCCTGCACGTCTCGACCGACGAGGTCTTCGGTTCCCTCGGCCCGACCGACCCGGCCTTCAACGAGTCGACCCCTTACGATCCGCACTCCCCATACAGCGCCAGCAAGGCCTCGAGCGACCACCTCGCCCGCGCCTGGATGGACACCTACGGCCTGCCGGTCGTCGTGACGAACTGCTCGAACAACTACGGGCCCTATCAGTTTCCCGAGAAGCTCATCCCGGTCGTCATCCTGAAATGCCTGCGCGGCGAAGCCATCCCGGTCTACGGCAAGGGCGAGAACATCCGCGACTGGCTCTACGTCGACGACCATGCCCGCGCGCTCCTCGCCGCGGTGGAGAAGGGCCGCCCCGGCCGCACCTATTGCATCGGCGGCGACAACGAGCGGCGGAACATCGACCTCGTGAAGCTGCTCTGCTCGCTGCTCGACGAATTCCGTCCGCGCGCCGACGGCAAGCCGCACGACTCCGCGATCGCCTACGTCACCGACCGACCGGGCCACGACCTCCGCTACGCCATCGACGCGCGTCGCGCCTGCGCCGAACTCGGCTGGGCCCCGCAGGAGGATTTCCAGAGCGGCTTCCGCAAGACCGTGCGCTGGTACCTCGACAACCCCGCGTGGATCCAAGGCATCCTCGACGGCTCCTACCGCCTCGAGCGCCTCGGCAAACTCTGACTTCCATGAAAGGCATCATCCTCGCCGGCGGCTCCGGCACCCGTCTGCACCCCCTGACCCAGGTCATGAGCAAGCAGCTCCTGCCGGTGTACGACAAGCCGATGATCTACTACCCGCTGTCCGTGCTCATGCTCGCGGGCATCCGCGAGATCCTGATCATCTCCACGCCCCAGGACCTGCCGCGTTTCCGCGAGGTGCTCGGCGACGGCACGCGCATCGGCTGCCGCTTCGACTACGTCGAGCAGGCCGTCCCCAACGGCCTCGCCCAGGCCTTCGTGCTCGGCGAGAAGTTCATCGGGGCCGACGACGTCTGCCTCGTGCTCGGCGACAACATCTTCTATTCCGCCGGCTTCGGCGACCTCCTCAAGTCGTGCCGCAGCCCGCAGGGCGGCACCGTCTTCGCCTATCACGTCAGCGACCCTGAGCGCTTCGGCGTCGTCGAGTTCGACGCCGCCGGCAAGGCGATCTCCATCGAGGAGAAGCCCAAGGCGCCCAAGTCCAGCTTCGCGGTCCCGGGTCTCTATTTCTACGACAACTCCGTCGTCGGCATCGCCAAGGCCCTGAAGCCCTCGGCCCGCGGCGAATACGAGATCACCGACGTCAACCGTGAGTATCTCCGCCAGGGCAAGCTCAGCGTGAAGGTGCTGCCGCGTGGCACCGCCTGGCTCGACACCGGCACCTTCGACTCGCTCCTGCAGGCTTCGCAGTTCGTGCAGATCGTCGAGGCCCGCCAAGGCTTCAAGATCGGCTGCATCGAGGAGATCTCCTGGCGCCGCGGCTACATCGACGACGCCCAGCTGCTCAAGCTCGCCGAACCCATCGCCAAATCCGGCTACGGCGTCTACCTCAAGGGCCTGGTCGGCCAAGGCCGCTGATCGTGATGATTGGTCCAAGGCAAGCCTGGCGATGGACGCATGTGGCGATCATTTCTTTTGCCATCGTTCTTGCCGCAGCTCGCGCTCTTTTCCTTGCACCTTGGTGCGATGAGGTGGCTTATGTCGATCCTGGCGCCCAGCTTACGTTGACGGGCAAGATGGTCTCGACGGCTTGGCTGACCAATTCGCCGGAGACGCTGTGGGGTTCGAGCAATCCGGGCATGCCGCTGCTTTTCGCCGGCTGGTTCAAGCTGGTCGGCTTCGGGCAAGTTCAGGCCAGGTTCCTTTTCTGCCTCCTTCATTTCGCCGGCGTCGCCTTGTTGTTCCAGTGGGTGCGTCGCCGTTTCAATCCCGAGCCTTGGCCGCTCGTGCTGGGCATCGTCTCCTCGGTCTTGCTCCCATGCCTGGCCAACGCGATTTTCGAACCGCGGCTGGAGTGCCTCGCGTTCCTGCTCTGCGCCTGGTTTCTGCATTACTCCTATGATACGGAGCGCGGTTTCTTCCTGGATTGGGTCGCGGCTCCGACGCTCGGCCTGGCGATCGCCTTCTTCGGGCTGCACTTCGCCGGTTTCTTCGCCCTGGCGGCCATCGGCGTCTTCGCTCTATCCCCCGGTCGTCGCACCTTCTTGCTGGGCTTAGGGCTGGCCGCTGGGCTGCTCGTCGGCCTGGCGATTCTCTGGGCCGTCTATGTCCGCCTAGGCGTATGGGATACCTTCGTCGCCGCGCGCGCCTGCCATTACGGACGTGTCCTCGATTGGGTTCCGCTCGGGTGGGATCGTTACGGCGTGCCTCGCGACACGCCGTTTTTGGCTGTTCTCGCCGTCTTCGGACTTCTTTCGGCCGCATCGGCTTCCGGCTGGAAGCCGGCCCGGGGCTGGAACGCGTGGCTCGGGGCCCTCGGGGTGTTCTTCCTCGTCCCGCTCCTGATCGGCCGCATCGGCATCTACTACGGCAATTACTCCTGGATGGCGGCCCTGCCCGTCATGCTCTGCTTTTACGCCGGCGCTCCGAGCCTTGTCGGAAGGTGGCGGGCGGCCTTCGTGTCTCTCCTCGTGCTCGGCTTTTTGATATCCACCGTCAAGTCCACGCAACGAATTCCAGATGCGATGCGCGAAATTGAACGGAGACAGGAAGCGATTAAGGTTATCCGAGAAATCTTGCCTAAAGGCTCCGCCGTCGGTGCCGACTTCCCGTTCTACTACCAGCTTTCTGGTGCAGGCTACCGAATCTTTCCTCGAATGAGGGCTGACGCGGGCATTTGCCTCGGCTTCGAGCAAGAGTTTTTTATGCCAAAAAACATTCGTGAGCAGATCAAATGCGTGGTTATCAAGAAGTACGATGCCGCCCCTGCTCTTTCCGGCATAGGCGGTGAGTGGAAACTCGTCGGCGGCATTCCAGCTCCGAACGGCGGAAAGCCCGGGGATGACTACCAGATTTACGTCCGAAGATGAACCCGCCTCTCTATGTCGACCTCGACGGCACGCTCCTGCGTGGCGACTCCCTCCACGAGGCTTGCCTGAGCCTCGTCGGCCGGCCTTCCGCCTGGCCCGTCGCCGTGCGCGGCCTTCTCGCCGGCAAGGCGGCCTTCAAGCAGGCCGTGTCGGCCCGGGCCGCGCTGCGCGCCGAGTCGCTTCCCTATCGGCAAGACTTCCTGGCATGGTTGCGCGAGCAGCGGTCGGCCGGCCGTCGCCTGATCCTGGCGACGGGCGCGGACCACGCGATCGCAGCCCCGGTGGCGGAGCACCTCGGCATCTTCGACGCCGTCTTGGCCAGCGACGGGCAGACGAATCTCACCGGTGCGCATAAGCTCAAGGCGATCCAGGCGCATGCGGCCGGGGCTCCTTTCGCCTATGCCGGCGACGGCGTCGTCGACCTGCCGATCTGGGCCGCCGCGAGCTCCGCCGTCTTGGCGGGGGCCGGCCTGCGCCTCGAGCATGGCGTCGGCTCCCATAAGGTCGAAGCCCGTTTCCCGGACTCCGTCAACGCCTTCGGCTCCTTGCTCCGAGCCCTCCGCCCATACCAGTGGGCCAAGAATGTCCTGGTCTTCCTGCCTGCCGCCGCCGCGCATCGCTTGCTCGACCCGGTCGTGCTGCGGGCCGACCTTCTTCTGTTCGGGGCGTTCTCGCTCTGCGCTTCCGGAGTCTATGCCGCCAACGACCTGCTCGACCTGGCGAGCGACCGAGGGCACGCCGAGAAACGCCGCCGTCCCTTGGCGGCGGGCTCGGTGTCGATCCCCGCGGGCATGGCCATCGCGGGCGCGTTCCCGCTGCTCGCGCTCGCGCTGGCGTTCGTCGGCGCGGGCTGGCCCGGCGTGGCGATGATCGCCGGCTACTGGGCGGCGACTTCCTACTACTCCTTGCACGGCAAGAGGGTTCCGTTGCTGGACGTGTTCCTGCTCGCCGGCCTGTACACCTTCCGCGCCTATGCGGGGGCCCTGGTCATCCCGTCCGGGCTTTCCGCGTGGATGGTCGCGTTCCTGCTCTTCCTCTTCCTGGGCCTGGCCTGCCTGAAGCGTTTTTCCGAGCTGCTCGCCTTGCCGGATGAGCATCAAGGGAGCGTCCTCGGTCGCGGTTACCGCCGCGCCGACCATCTCCTCGTGGCGATGCTCGGCGTGGGCTCAGGCTTCGCCGCCACGTTGGTCGTCTGCCTTTACGCGGCGGCTCCGGCGGCGACCCTGCTCTATGCCCAGCCGATGGCGGTCATGGGCATCGCGCCCGTCGTGCTCTTCGGCCTCTCGCGTCTCTGGCTGCAGGCCTGGCGCGGCGAACTCCACTCGGACCCCGTGCTCCACGCGTTGCGTGACCGGGTTTCCTACCTGCTCATCGCGCTATGCGTGCTCTGGACTCTGGCCGCATCATGGCTATGACCATCGAGCCTCTGGCCGGCTGGGGTCGCCTGCCTCTGGTCTCCGCCCCGCAAGCCCGGCCGACGACGACCGGCGAGCTGACGGCGGCATGGGCCGTCCCCGGCCGCCGCATCAGCCGAGGGCTTGGCCGTGCCTACGGCGACGCCTCCCTGCCTGCCGCAGGCGGCTTCGCGCTGAGCGCCCTCGGCATGTCCCGGATGATCTCGTTCGAGGTGGCCACCGGACTGCTCGTCGCCGAGTCGGGCGTGAGCCTCGCCGAGATCATCGAGGTCTTCCTTCCCCGCGGCTGGTTCCTGCCGGTCGTGCCCGGCACCAAGTTCGTCACCTTGGGCGGCGCGGTCGCCGCGGATATCCACGGCAAGAACCATCATGTCGACGGCACGTTCGGCGCCCATGTCGCCTGGCTGGACCTGCTCCTGCCGACGGGCGGTTCGCTCCGTTGTTCGGAAGGGCAGGAGGCCGCCGTGTTCCGCGCGACCATCGGAGGAATGGGACTGACCGGCCATATCGCGCGCGTCGCGATCCGCCTACGGCGGGTGCCGAGCGCATGGTGCAAGGTGCGCACCCTCCGGGGTCGCGACCTTTCCCATACGCTCGAGTTGCTGGCCGCCAACGACGGCTCTTATCGGCACACCGTGGCCTGGATGGATTGCGTCGCCGTAGGCGATCGTCTGGGTCGAGGCGTCGTCATGCTGGGGAACGAGGCGTCGCCCGCCGAACTCCCGGCGAAGAACGCCGCCGCCCCGCACCGGCTGCCCCGCCGGCCTAAGCTCGCCGTCCCTTTCGACCTGCCCGAATGCGCCCTGGGGCCTTTCACCGTCGGAGCCTTCAACGCGTGCTACTACGGCTTGGCCAAGGACGCCGAAACGCTCGTCGACTTCGAGAAATTCTTCTTTCCGCTCGATACGATCAGGGACTGGAACCGTATCTACGGCCGCCGTGGCTTCGCCCAGTTCCAGGCGTATTTCCCGGACGCCACCGCGGAGGCGGGCCTGCGCGCCTGCCTCGCCGCGATCGGACGTTCGCGCCAGGCCTCGTTCCTCGCCGTGCTCAAGCGTTCCGGTCCGGCCAACGATTTCCCGCTCTCTTTCCTGGATCTCGGTTACACCTTGGCCTTGGACATCCCCGGGCCGGCCAAGACGCTGGCTCCGCTCATGGCCGAGCTCGACGCGATCCTCGTCGCCCATCGAGGCAAGGTCTACTTCGCGAAGGATGCGTTCGTGAGCCCGGCGCTGATTCCCGCGATGTACCCGCGTCTTGACGAGTTCCGGCTGGTGCGGCGCTCCTTGGACCCGGCCGGCACTGTCCGCTCCCTGCTTTCGAACCGACTCAAACTCCATGACTGAAACCAATCCGCCTCCGTACGTCGTCGTCGGGGCGACCTCCCCGATCGCGCGCGCCTATGCCGCCGACTGCGCGGCCGCGGGGAAACCCCTGCTTCTCGTGGGACGCGACCTCGCCGAGCTCGAACTCATCGCGGCCGACCTCCGGGTCCGGCATCGCGCCCAGGTCGCCGTCGAGCGTTACGACGCCTCGCTCCCGGGCGAAGGGCGCCGGCTCGCCCGGACGCTGGCGGTCCGCCCGCCCGCCGCCGTCGTGGCGTTCCATGGCATCATGGGCGGACGAGACGAATTCGCGGCCATGCTCCAGGTGAACTGCGCTTCCATCGCCGAGCTTTTCGAAAGCGTCGCCGATCAGGCCGCGCAGGACGGCGGCGAGCCCGTGCTCGTGGCCGTCTCGTCGGTCGCCGGCGACCGCGGCCGTCAGTCCAATTACCCGTACGGAGCCTCCAAGGCCGCGCTCGACGCATATCTGTCCGGCCTGCGCAATCGTCTGCACCCGCTCGGCCTGCGCGTCGTGACCGTCAAGCCGGGATTCGTCCGGACGAAGCTGACCGAGGGCAAGGTGAACCCTCGGTCGCCCTTGTTGGCCGAGCCTGCGCAGGTCGCCGCCGACATCCGTCGCGCCATCGAGGGGTCGGCCGACGTCGTCTACACCCGATGGTTCTGGCGGCCCATCATGGCGATCATCCGCGCCATCCCCGAGTCCGTCTTCAAGCGTCTCAAACTATGAGCCGGGCGGCGTTCGTTGCCCTTTACGCGCTGTTCTGCGCCCTCGCGATCGCGGTCAACCTGGGACTGCAGTTCGGCGCGGTCCGCTGGCTCGGACTGGGATATTGGCCGGCCTTGCTCATCGGGACCGGCGGGGGACTGGTCTTCAAGTACGTGCTCGACCGGAACTACATCTTCAATGCCAGCGGGGTGGGCGCGGCGAAGGACGCCACCCGTTTCGTGCTTTACGCCGGCTTCGGCGTCTTCACCACGGCGGTCTTCTGGTCCGCCGAATGGCTCGGCCATCGCTGCCTTGCGGGCGAGGCTGGCCGGTATGTCGGCGGAGCATTAGGGCTTTGCTTCGGATATGGGTTGAAGTACTGGATGGATAGCCGGTGGGTCTTCCGTCGGTAATCCGTCCGCCCCATGGCCATGCCTTCGCTCATCCAGCTCGTCGACATCCCGCAGCGCGGCGACGCCCGTGGCGGACTCGCCGTCGCGGATCTGGGCGGGGCGCTGCCTTTCCCGGTCCGCCGCGTCTATTGGATCCACGGCACCACGCCCGGCGTGAGCCGCGGCTTCCACGCCCACAGGAAGCTCCGCCAGCTGTGCGTCTGCGTCGCCGGCTCCGTGCGCATGAGCCTCTTCGACGGCCGCCGCGAAGAGAGCGTCACCCTGGATTCTCCGTCCAAAGGGCTGCTCGTCGGACCCGGGCTCTGGCGGGAGATGCACGACTTCTCCCCCGGTTGTGTCCTGATGGTCTTCGCCGACGCCGAGTACGACGAGGCCGACTACATCCGCGACCGCGAGGCTTTCATCCGCCATGTTCATTCATCCTAGTTCGGACGTCCAGTCGAAGCAGGTAGGCGAAGGCACGCGCATCTGGCAGTATGTCGTGGTCCTTCCGGGGGCGGCCATCGGCAGGGAATGCAACATCTGCTCGCACTGCTTCATCGAGAACAAGGTCGTCGTCGGCGACCGCGTCACGGTGAAGTGCGGCGTCCAGCTCTGGGACGGCGTCACGCTCGAGGACGATGTCTTCGTCGGACCGAACGCCACTTTCACCAACGACCTGGAGCCCCGCTCCCGCAACGCCGCCGCGAAGCTCCTGCCCACGCTCGTCAGGAAGGGCGCCTCCATCGGCGCCAACGCGACGATCCTGCCCGGCCTTGTCATCGGCGAAGGCGCCATGGTCGGCGCCGGCTCCGTCGTCACCAAGGACGTCCCGCCGCGCACCCTCGTCGTCGGCAATCCCGCCCGCATCGTCCGAGCCCTCTGACCGATGAACGTCCCTTTCCTCGACCTCAAGGCCATCAACGCCCGTCACGCGGCGGAGCTGAAGGCCGCCGCGGCCCGCGTCATCGACTCGGGCTGGTACGTCCTCGGCGAAGAGGTGAAGGCCTTCGAGGGCGAGTTCGCCGCCTGGGTCGGTTCGCCCCATGGCGTCGGTACGTCGGACGGACTGTCGGCGCTCATCCTCGCCCTCCGCGGCTGGAAGGAACTCGGCCTGCTCAAGGACGGCGACGGCGTCGCGGTCCCGGCCAACACGTACATCGCCTCGATCCTCGCCATCACGGAGAACCGTCTCCGCCCGGTCCTGGTCGAGCCCGACGAGGACACGTTCAACCTCGGCGCGACGAAGCTCGCCGCGGCGCTCACGCCCGACGTGAAGGCCGTCCTGGCGGTGCATCTCTACGGTCAGCTGGCCGACCTGCCGGCGATCGCGAAGCTCTGCCGCGAGCGCGGCCTGCTGCTGCTTGAGGACGCCGCCCAATCGCACGGCGCGCGCATCGGCGGCGTGAAGGCGGGCGCCTGGGGCGACGCCGCGGCGTTCAGCTTCTATCCGGGCAAGAACCTCGGGGCCCTCGGCGACGCCGGCGCGCTCACCTGCCGGGACGCGAAGCTGGCCGAGATGGTCCGCGCGCTCCGCAACTACGGCTCGCACGAGAAGTACAGGAATCTCGTCCAAGGCCCCAACGACCGCCTCGACGAACTCCAGGCCGCCCTGCTGCGCGTGAAGGTGAAGCATATCGACGCCGACAACGCCCGTCGCCGCGAGATCGCCGTCCGTTATCGCCGCGAGATCAAGCATCCGTCCGTCCGCCTGCCGTCCGTCCGCGACGGCGAGGATTCCCACGTCTGGCACCTCTTCGTCGTCCGCGTCCCCGACCGCGCCGCCTTCCAGCAGCGCCTGCTCGACCGCGGCGTGCACACGGCGATCCATTACCCGATCGCCCCGCACCATCAGCAGGCCTACGCCAAGGAGCTCGGCCATCTGAAGCTGCCGCTGACCGAAGCGCTGCATCGCGAGGTCGTCTCGCTTCCCGTCAGCCCCGTGATGACCGACGAGCAGGCGGCCTATGTCATCGCGGCGGTGAACGCGGGGTGAGGCGGCGTCCTTAGGCCTCCCGGCCCCGGGATTCAGCTTCGCGCCGCATCCCACAGGCCGTAGCCGAAGCGGCAGAGCTCCTTCTTGGCGCGGGAGAGGAAGAGCTTGGCCGATTTGACGAACGTGCGGCCCTGCTGGCCGCGGCCTTGGTAGTCGATGGTGCTCGTGGTGGTCGCGACGGGCGCCAGCACGACCGGCATCGGCCGGATTCCCCGCACGCGCAGGCCGTTGTCCCACGGCCGGTCGAGCGCATGGTCGACCTGCTCGGTGATCGGGCGCATGGACTGGATCAGCCGCTCGGCGCCCCGGCGGTTCACGACGTAGGCGGCGGAGGACGTCGTGCGCGTGAGGTGCACGACGAGATGATGGCCCGGCCCGAGGGAGCGCTTCCGCACCGGCATCCCGGAGTGGAAGTTGAAGAGCTTCACGAGGTCCCAGTCGTCCTTCTCGGACAGCGCCCGCAGGACTTCGGCGCAGGCGGGCAGCACCTCGACGTCGTCCTCGAGCACGACGCACCAGGGGGCGTCGGTCTGCAGGAAGGTGTCCAGTGCCTTGAGGTGGCTGAGGTAGCAGCCGACTTCGCCGGCGCGAGGCGTGTCCAGACGGTTACGCCAGGCATAGGTCGGCAGGTCGACGAGCTGCTCCCAGCCGGGCACGTCCTTGCCCATGACGGCGGGCAGGCGTTCGAAGCCCAGGCCCAGCGCCTCGAGGTTGGCGCTGACGGAGGCGAGGCGTTCCTTGTCGCGGTCGAGGTTGATCACGTAGATGAGCGGGGTCATCGGAGGGGTCTTCGGCAGGCGAAATCTCCGAGGCTTCCGCCCGTCTTTCAATCCGATACCGCGACCGTGGTTTTGGTTCGTCACTCCTTCGGCCGTCCGTTATCCCTGCGCCCAAGGATGAAGATCTTGCACCTATCCAAGATGGATACCGGGGGCGGCGCGGCCGACGGCTTCGTCCGGGTGCATCAGGCCTTGCTGGCCCAAGGGGCGGAGTCGGTCGCCTATGTCCTGAAGCACAAGCGTCGCGACGTGCCTGCGATGGTCGACTCCCGTCGGCTGCTCGGCCCTTTCCGGCACCTGGCCTGGGGTTTCGGTCGCATCTTCGCCAAGCTGCGGCGCTTCGGGGTCAAGCCGGTCGGCGTCTACGATTTCGACGCCGAAGCCAATTTCCCGGCGGCGCCGATCGTCCGCGACGCCCGCGCCCGTGCGCCGAAGTGGGACCTGGTCCTCGTCCATTGGTCCGGCGGCTTCGTCCGGCCGGAGACCGTCCGCGAGATCGCCGAAGCGCTCGGCGCGCGCGTGGCCCTGTGGCAGGTCGACATGGCCCACGCCACGGGCGGCTGCCATTACCCTTCGCCCGAATGCACCAGGTATTCGGTTGGTTGCGGCAGGTGTCCGCTCATTTCCTCTTGCGACGACCATGACATTTCGGCTTCGCAAGCCAGCAAGAGGCGTATGGCGTGGGAAGCCGTGGGCGCCATGGTTCTCGCTCCAAGCAGTTGGTCGGCTGATAATGCCCGACGAAGTCAGGTGCTGAGGGGTCTTAAGCTGCATACTTTCCCCATCCCTCTCGATCTCGCCGTGCTTAACACTGGGCTAGATCAGACGGACCAGCGCGTCCGTCTCGGCTTGCCGGTCGATCGGCGCATCGTCCTGGTAAGGGCCCTTTCGCCGTCGATACCTTATAAAAGCTTCGGCCTATTCCAAGCCGCCTTAGCCAGGTTAGATGAGCAAGGCGTAAGGCTGCACGTCTTGGCCATAGGAGAAAAAGGCCATATCATCGGACGACTAAGGAACATCACTTACACTGACCTCGGGCCCGTGAAAGGAGACGCAGCGTTGGCTGAAGTCTATCGGGCCAGCGACTTCTTCGTCAGCTGTTCGATTCAGGACGCGGGCCCCATGATGATCGGAGAGGCCATGGCCTGCGGCAGGCCCTCGATCGCGTATCCGATCGGCATCGCGCCCGACCTCGTCGAGCAGGGCCGCAACGGCACCCTCGTCGAGCCGGTCGGCGACGTCGTCGCCTTGGCCGCCGCGATCCGCACCTACGCCGAGATGCCCGAGGACGAACTGGCGGCCCGGCAGCGCGCCGCCGCCGATTCCGCTGGGCGAATCTTCTCGGCCGGCTACTTTGCGGAACAGGTCCAAGCCGCCCTGCGCCGATGATCCACGCCTCCGTCCTCTACCGCGACTATGCGGGCAACTCCCTGTTCGCGCCGGGAGCCGGCGAGAACAACGGCGAATTCTACCTGCCTTACGCGAAGCTGCGGGAGCGTTTCCTCGCCGCTGGGATCGAATTGAACACCCCCGACGTCAACGCGGGCAGGGAAGTGGCCTTCGAGCTGCACATCAACTGCCGACGCCAGGCTCCGGCCGCGCGCGCCTACGTCTATCTCTACGAGAACCCTCTCATCCGGCCCCTCAACCGCGACCGCGCGGCGTTGGCCCGATACGCGAAATGGTTCGCCTGGGACGGCGAGCTCCTCGACGACCCGCGCGCCGTCCGCCTGCCTTACCCGAACCGTCTCGAGTCCGGACCTTGGAACGGGCCCGAGAAGCGCCCGCTCTTCTGTGTGCTGGTGGCTTCGAACAAGGCCCTCACGGTCGTCGACCCGCGCGACCAGTACCAGGCCCGCGTGCGCATCCTCGAATGGTATGAGCGCCACGCCCCGGCCGACTTCCATCTCTTCGGGAGAGGCTGGGATCGGCCCGCCGCGCTGCCGGGCCGCTGGGGACGGGTCCGCAACCAGCTGCGCAAGGTCCTCGGCCGCCTCCTGCCCGCGAAGTCGCCTTACGCCACTTGGCGCGGGCCGGTCGACGACAAGATCGAGCTCCTGACCCGCGCCCGCTTCTGCCTCGCGCATGAGAACTGCCGCGACCTTGCCGGCTACGTGACCGAGAAGCTCTTCGACGCCTTCCGCGCCGGGTGCGTGCCGGTCTATGTCGGCCCGAAGGAGATCGCCGACCTCGTGCCCGCCGGTTGCTTCATCGACGGCCGCGCCTTCGCGACGCCGGCGGAGCTCGACGCCTTCCTGCGCACGGTCGACGACGCGGCCTACCGCGGCTACCAGGAGCGCATCCGCGCCTTCCTGCTCTCCGAGGGCGCCAGACCCTTCTCGCAGGAACACTTCGCCGACGTCATGACCCGCGAGATCCTGGCCGACCTGGCCGCCGCCCGATGAGCCTCCCTTCGATCAGCGTCATCTTCCTCTCGTATAAGCAGCAGGATTACGTCGTGGCCGCGCTGCGCGCCGTGCTCGAGCAGGACCTCCCCGAATTCGAGGTCATCATCGGCGACGACGACTCGCCGGACGAGACCCGCGCGCTCATCGAGGCCGAACTCGAGGGCTACCGCGGCAAGGCGAGCATCATCCTCCTCCCGCCCGCCCCCAATGTCGGCGTCATCCGGAACTTCAACCGCTGCGCCGCGCTCGCGACCGGAGACATCCTGGTGGCCGCCGCCGGCGACGACGTCAGCTACCCGATGCGCCTGCGCCGCATCGCCGAATTCTTCCGCGACCATCCCGGTTGCTACGCCCATTACTCCAACGCCCGCGTCGTCGACGCGACGGGCGGCGTGCTGCGGCCCGTCTGGTATCATCACCGCGGCGTCCTGTTCCGCCATTTCGACCCGCGCGGCTTCCATCTCTACCAAGGCGTCCAGTTCTGCGGCGCCACCGGCAGCTATCGGGGCGACGTCTTCCGGAAATTCCCGCCCATGTCCGGCGCCACCGGCGGCGAGGACGGCCCGGCGATCCTGCGCGCGTTGCTCCTCGGCTCGGCCGCGATCGACTCCGAGATCCTCCTCGATTGGCGCTGGCACGGCGCGAACATGTCCCACGGCAGCAAGCCCAGGAACATCCGCTGGCCGGACAAGCTCCGCCGCGCCGCCGCCTGGCCGGCCGGGCAGAAGGTGCACCGCCGCGGCTATCTCGCCGACCTCGCGCACGCCGAGCGGCAGGGGCTCGCCGCGCCCGAAGTCGTGGCCCGGCTGCGTCAGCTGGTCGACGACGCGCATGCGCAGGCTTCGGTGAAGTTCCATTGCACCCATCCCAAGGGACGATGGTCGTCCGTCTGCGCCGCCGTCCGCCGCTTCTGGCAGGTCTCGCCGCGTGGCGTCGCCTGGAAGGCGCGCTTCGTCGCGAAGACCGTCGCCAAGAAGCTCCTGCCCGGCCCGCTGCGCGCGGTCGTGCTGTTCGACTTCTCGAAGTTCTAGGCGCGCGGACCGAACTTGCGCTGCGGCGGCTGCGTCGGCGGCACGGGCTCGATCTGGATGCCCGCGCAGGCCGGGTGACGGCCGAAGGCGCCGTAGCTCTCGGTGTCGAAGCGCGTCGTCATGCCGCGGGCGGCCTCGGCCACGAGCACGCGCCCGTCGGGCTGGATGAAGCCGACCTGCACGATCGTCGGGCCGTCCACCTTGCGGGTGTGCGCCACGATCTTCTCGAGGAAGTCGCCGGCGTCGGGGCCGGGCTTGAGGGCGAAGAGGATCTTCTTGATGAGGCTCGGGGCGCGGCGGAGCGTGCTGATGGCGTGCGCGCTGAGCGACCACTCGGCGCGTTCGTCGCGCCAGTTGAGGCGGGCGTCGACGATCACGTGCGAGCCGTCCATGAGCAGCGGCAGCTCGCCGTCCTTGAGCTGGGCCGCGGCGTCGTAGGCGTCGGAGAACATCATCACCGGGATCGTCACCGAGCGCGAGGCGACGGTGAAGAGCGCCCAGGGGCGGTTGTCCTTCTTCGAGATCTTCTTCTCGAGGCCGCCGACGATGCCGCAGATCCGGACCGTGTGGCGCTCCTTCTTGTCGAGCTCGACGCGGTCGGGCGTGACGGTGAGCGTCGCGACGGCCTCGTCGAGGCCGTGGTAGTCGGCGAGCGGGTGGCCGCTGAGGTAGAAGCCGAGCAGGGCCTTCTCGTTGTTCAGCATCTCCAGCTTCGGCATCTTGTCCGACTTGCGGAGGATGAGGTCGGTCGGGCGCGCGGCGCCGGCGTCCTCGGCCCCGAGCATGTCGAAGAGCGAGCCCTGGCCGCTGGCGCGTTCCTTGCGCTCGCCCGCGAAGTGGCGGCGGACGGATTCGATCGAGTCGACCAGGTGGCGGCGGTCCTCGCCGGTGAAGTCGAAGCCGCCGGCGCGCACGAGGCAGTCCAGCGTGCGGGAATTGAGGTCGAACTCGCCCATGCGGCCCACGAAGTCGGCGAAGTCCTTGAAGGGGCCGTTCTTCTCGCGTTCGGCGACGATGTTGCGGGCGGCCTGCTCGCCGACGCCCTTGATGGCGCCCAGGCCGAAGCGGATGGCGTTGTCCTTGATCACCGGCGTGAAGTCGGTGTCGGACTGGTTCACGTCGGGCCCGAGCGCCTTCATGCCGAGGGCCTCGACCTCCGCCATGAATTCGGCGAGCTTGTCGGCGTTGCCCTGTTCGGACGTGAGCACCGCGGCCATGAACTCGACCGGGAAGTTGGCCTTCAGGTAGGCCGTGCGGTACGAGAGGATCGCGTAGGCGGCGGAGTGCGACTTGTTGAAGCCGTACTCGGCGAACTTCTCCAGGGTGGCGAAGATCTCTTCAGCCTTCTTCTTGTCGATGTTGATGGTCGTCTTGGCGCCTTCGATGAAGATGGAGCGCTGCTGCTCCATCTCTTCGCGGATCTTCTTGCCCATCGCGCGGCGGAGCATGTCGGCGCCGCCGAGGGTGTAGCCGGCGACCACGCGGGCCGCCTCCATCACCTGTTCCTGGTAGACCAGGATGCCGGACGTCTCCTGGGCGACCTTCGCGAGGAGCGGGTGCGCGTACTTGACGGTGGTGGGGTCGTCCTTGCCCTTGATGTAGTCCGGGATGAACTGCATGGGGCCCGGACGGTAGAGCGCGATGAGCGCGACGATC
>CAIWNE010000020.1 GCA_903913915.1 uncultured Opitutia bacterium | reverse complement strand
GTGCGCGCAGGCCGCCGCCGCGCTTCCGCCGGCCGGCCGGCCGGCGAAGCCGCTCGCGCGGTCGCTGGACGAGCCTGCTTTTGTCCGCGCGGTCGGCCGCTGCCAGGAATATATCGCCGCGGGCGATACGTATCAGGTGAACCTTTCTACCCGCCTCGAGGTCGCGCCGGTCGACCCGTTGCTGACCTACGAAGTCCTCCGTTCGGCGAATCCTTCGCCCTACATGGGCTTGGTCCGTCTGCCCGGCGCGACGCTCGTCTGCGGCTCGCCCGAACTCCTCGTCGAGGTCTCGGACGGGAAGATCGCCTCCCGCCCGATCGCCGGCACGCGTCCGCGCGGCGCCGACGAGGCCGCGGACCTCGCCTGGGCCGCGGAACTTTCCGGCGACACGAAGGAAAAGGCGGAGCACCTGATGCTCGTCGACCTGCTCCGCAACGACGTCGGCCGCGTCTCGCGCCCGGGCACGGTGCGCGTGCCGGAGTTCATGGCGGTCGAACGCTATTCGCACGTGATGCACCTCGTCTCGCAGGTCGAAGGCCGGCTGCAGGCTTCCGCCGGTCCGGCCGACGTCATCCGCGCGCTCTTTCCGGGCGGCACGGTCACGGGCGCGCCGAAGGTCCGGACGATGCAGGTCATCGCCGAGCTCGAGCCGGTCGCGCGCGGCTACTACACGGGTTCGCTCGGCTGGGTCGGCGCCTCGGGCGACCTCTGCCTCAACATCGTGATCCGTTCCCTCTGGTCCGCCGACGGCCGCACGTTCGTCCAGGCGGGCGCCGGCGTCGTCGCCGACTCCGTCCCCGCCCGCGAATATGCCGAGAGCCTCCGCAAGGCCCAGGCGCCGCTGCTCGCCGCTGCCCGCGCGGCGCTTCGTCCATGATCGGCTGGCGCCAAGGCGAATGGGTCACGTTGCCCGACGGCGCGGAGGTCTCCGCGCTGGCGCCCGGTCCGTCCCTCTTCGAGACGTTCGCGCTTCGTTCCGGCCGCATCGCCTGCTTGGGCGACCATCTCTCCCGGCTCGCCGTCGCCTGTCCGCGTCTCGGGCTCGATCCCGCGCGCCTCATGCTCGGCGCCGCCGTCCATGAGGCGACCTGGTCCGCGCCGCTCGGCGGCCTGCTCGGCCGCAACGGGCTCACGGATGCGATCGTCCGCCTGCTCGTGGCCGCCCGCGACGACGGGCTCGCCACCGAATGGCTCACGGTCCGGCCCTTGCCGGCCACGCCTTCGGCGATCGACCTCTATCAGCTGACGCTCCGCCGCGACGCCCCCGAATGGTTGCCGCGCCCGAAGAGCGGCCCCTGGAGGAATTCTTCCGACGCGTGGCGCGAACTCCGCGCGCTGGCCGACCGCCCTGACGCCGAAGGCGTCCAGCTCGACCCGCGGGGCTGCCTGAGCGAAGGGACGCGCAGTTCCTTCGCCTGGTGGGACGGCGAAAGCTGGAACTTCCCCGCGGCCGAGACGGGACGCCTGCCCGGCACGGCGATGGCGCAGCTGCGTTCCGTGCTCGCCCAGGCGGGGCGTCCGACGCGCGACGTCTCCTGGCCGGGCTTCCCTTTGAACGCGCAGTCCGTGCTGGTCTTGCGCTCCACGTTCGAGGGCGGCGCGGTGTGCGCCCGGTCCTATCATGCCGACGGCCGTCTGGCCTGGCAGCCGACCGGCGCGCAGACCGAAGCGACCCGCGCCCTCGTCTGGCTCGCCGCGTGGCGGGCTCAGCGCTGCATCAGCTTCGCGTAGACCGGCAAGGCCGTGGCGAGCACGAGCAGGCCGAGGAAGACGACGCTCACGAGCGCGGAGAAGCATGTCGCGACGACGAGCTTGGCCATGCGCACGACCGGGTCCTCGTCCTTGCGCAGGTGCGCGCGCGCCGCATAGGCGGTGATGGCGAGGCCGACGACGAGCAGCAGGCCGAGCGCGCCGGTGAAATGGTTGAAGTAGAAACCGGTCAGCCCGGGCAGGGTGCCGGCTTCGCCGTGCAACGTCGCGGCGAGGATGGGCTGCGAGCGGAAGGCGATCGCCCCGGCGGCGGCGGGCAGGGCGGCCGAAAGGAATACGGCCAAGGCGGAGACGATCTGGAGCTCGCGTGGGGTCATGTAAGCATCATTCCGAGGCGGTTCCACGGGGTCAACGCCGGGATTCTCCCTCGCCAAACACGGCCCTCCGCCCTATGCAGGACGGACATGGATTCAGCGTGGTATCTCTGGCCGGTCTTCATCGTCCTCAACGGCAGCGCGGCGGGCATCTCGCTCGTGGCCGGGGTGGTCTCCGCCCTCTCCCATGCCGAGCTCGAAGATCTCCGTCGCCTGGACGCCAAGGCCGCGGTCTCGATCGAGCGCTCCCGCAGCGACCAGGGCAACACGCTGGCGGCGTTCGAGGTCCTTTCCGCCGCCTTCGTCGGGATGAGCGCCTTGCTCGGCGGCTTCCTCGTGGGCGCCCGGTTCCTCCAGCGGATGGCCGAAAGCTGGCAGGTGGGCTTCTGCACCTCGCTTGCGTTCATCGCCGTCTCGTTCGTGATGGCGTGGCTCACGATCATGCTTCCCCGCAAGGTAGGCATGCATTTCCGCGTCGCGCTCGCCCCCCGCATCGCCTCCTCGCTCAAGCTGGTCCGCGGCGCCGCCAAGATCCTCCGCACCTTCGGCAAGCTCCATGATTCGCTCGCTCCCCCCGAGGAGCCGGGCGTCGATCGCGCCGACGCCGACATCGGCAGCCTGGCCCAGGCCGCCGCCCGCGAAGGCAAGATCACCCAGGCCGAGAGTAACCTCGTCGCCAACGCGGTCCGCCTCGACGACATCCCGGTCTCGCAGGTGCTCACGCCGCGTCCGGTCGTCACGGCGATCGAGGCCGACCTCAGCGTCGCCGACGTGCTCCGCCTCTACCCGAGCGTCCCGCACGGCCGCATGCCGGTCTGGGAGCAGAACCCCGACCGCATCGTCGGCGTCGTCCGCCGTCGCGACATCCTCAAGGCCGCGGGCGAGAACCGCCGCGAGGTCCGCATCCGCGAGCTCATGGGCAAGGCGCACATCGTGCCCGAGAACGCCACGCTGTCCGACGCCTTGCACGACCTCGTGCGCGCGCATCAGCACCTCGCGGTCGTCGTCGACGAGTTCGGCGCCTTCGCCGGGGTGATCACGCTGGAAGACGTCTTCGAGTCTCTCCTCGGCGTCGAGATCTACGAGAAGGACGATCCGCACCCGGACATGCGCGAGCTCGCCCGTCAGCGGGGCCACCGCGTCGGCCGTCGTCCGGGCGTCGACAGTCCTGCCAAGCCCGGCCCATGATCGCCGCGGTCTTCGCCTACTGGACGCACGACCTCGACCCGGTCGCCATCCATTTTCCCCAAGGCTGGGGGCTGCACGGCGTCCATTGGTACGGCTTGGCTTATGCGGCCGGCTTCATGGTCGCCGCGTATCTGCTCGGACGCTGGCGCCGGGCCGGGTTCACGCCGCTCCGCGACGTGCATGACGAATCCGCCCTGATCACCGCGGTGATGGTCGGCGTCATCGCCGGCGGGCGCCTGGGCCACGTCGCCCTTTACGCCCGCGACGAATTCCTCGCCGACCCGCTGATGGTCTTCCGCGTGTGGCAGGGCGGCATGGCCAGCCATGGCGGCTTCCTGGGCGTGCTGCTCGCCGGCCTCTGGTTCGCGAGGCGCGCCAAGGCCGACTTCTTTTCTGTCGGCGACCTGCTCTGCGCCCTCGCCCCGGCCGGCATCCTCTTCGGACGTCTCGCCAATTTCGTGAACGCCGAGCTGGTCGGCGATCCCACGTCCGTCGCCTGGGCGGTCATCTTCCCGCACGACGGCGCGATGCCGCGCCATCCGTCGCAGCTCTACGAGGCCTTCGGCGAAGGCCTCCTGCCGTTGCTCTGGGTGCTCGTCCGGTACCCGCGGCGCCTTCCCCCCGGCCGTCTCGCGGGCGAATTCCTCCTGCTGTATTCCGCCGCCCGCATCGTCTGCGAGTGCTTTCGCTCCGCCGAAGACGGTTACGTGCTCGGCCTGACCGCCGGCCAGTTCTGGACGCTGCCGCTCGCCGCGCTCGGCCTCTTCCTGGTCCTGCGCGCGCGCCGTTCGGCTGAATGATGTTGCCCGTGCGGTCGGTCGGTGGGAGAAGCCCTTTGCGCCATGACGAACGTCCCGCTCCTTGATCTCGGCCCGCAGAACCGCGCCCTCGAGGCCCGGTTCGAGGCCGCCTTCCGCGATGTCCTCCGCTCGAACATGTTCATCATGGGCCCGCGTCTCGAGGCGTTCGAGAAGGACTGCGCCGCCTTCCTCGGCGTGAAGCACGCGCTCGGCGTCTCCTCCGGCACCGACGCCTTGCTGCTCGCGCTCATGGCGCTGGACGTGGGCGAGGGCGACGAGGTCTTGCTGCCGTCCTTCACCTTCTTCGCCACCGCCGGTTCCGTCGCCCGCCTCGGCGCCGTCCCGGTCTGGGTCGACGTCAACCCGCACCACTTCAACATCGACCTCGAGGACGCCGCCCGGAAGGTCGGCCCCCGCACCCGCGCCATCATGCCGGTGCACCTCTTCGGCCAGTCCGGCGACCTCGACGCGCTGCAGGCGTTCGCCTCCGCCCATAAGATCCGCGTGGTCGAGGACGCCGCCCAATCCATGGGCGCCCGCTGGAAGGGCCGCAGCACGATGTCGGTCGGCGACTTCGGCGCCACGAGCTTCTTCCCGTCCAAGAACCTCGGCGGCCTGGGCGACTCCGGCCTGGTCACGACGCAGGACGACGCCCTCGCCGAACGCGCGCGCATCCTGCGCGTCCACGGCATGCAGCCGAAGTATTACCACCGCGAGGTCGGCGCCAATTTCCGCATGGACCCGCTGCAGGCGGCCCTGCTGCACATCAAGCTGCCGCACCTGCCGGAATACAACTGCGCGCGCGCGGGCAACGCCAACTTCTACCACGCCGCGCTCAAGGGCGCGGCCGGCATCGCCGAGAACCGTCCCGGCGCCGACAAGGCCGCCAAGGTCCTGCTGCCGGTCGACTTCTCGGGCCAGGGCATCTGGAACCAGTTCACGCTCCGCGTCACCGGCGGCCGCCGCGACGCGCTCAAGGCCTTCCTCACCGCGCGCAAGATCGGCTGCGAGATCTACTACCCGATCCCGCTGCACCGCCAGCAGTGCTTCGCCGACCGGACCTACCGCGGCGCCGACAGCGTCAAGGTGTCCGAACAGCTCTCTTCCGAAGTGCTCAGCATCCCGATCTTCCCGGAACTCTCCGCCGAGCAGCGCCAGTGGGTCGCCGACTCGCTTGCCGATTTCGCGGCGGGGAAGAGTGAGTAAAAGGTTTTGGTGTTTGGCGGATAGCGGTTGGCGGTAAGGAGAGCGCCGAAGGTGCGAAAGTGCAAATCCGCCTGCGGCCTGTGCAAAGGTGCAAGCATGAAGACAATTTCGGGTCACAGGTCTCGGCCCTCAGGTCTCAGGTGCGGGTGATCAGGTACAGGTACAGGTGCGGGTGCGGGGAAATTCAAGTCCTGAACCTGTGCCCGAACCTGAGCACCTGAACCTGGCTCCCGACTGCTGAGACCCGTGACCTGAAAGTATTATCCTACCCCTGCCCCTGAACACACCTTTGCACTTTTGCACAAGAGCGCCTCTCCGGTTTGCACGTTTGCACTGCCTCAAGTCCGGCCAACCGTCCAACGGATCAACTCGCGCGGCTTCGCGCCGCGCTCAGAAGAACCGAATCGTCTTCACGCGCATCTTCTCGTGCTCGGCGTCGGTGCAGGGCGCGTCGATCGGCACGGCGGGGGCCTTGTCGTTCGGGGCCACGAGCTTGTTCGCGAGGAGATACTGCTCGACCTCGGCGCCGGAGATGTCGGGCAGCATGACGCCGTCGATCTCGACGCACGGGGAGAGGCGCTGGCCGCTCTTCTCGACCATCTCGGCGTAGTTCGCCGGGTTGTTGATGATGTCGACGTCCTGGTAGGTCAGGGCGTACTTCGCCATGATGGCGCGCACGCCGTTGCTCCAGCCGCAGCTGGGTTTGAGGTAACAGCGGATGTTCATGCCCGTACCAATGCGGGCCTTCCGGAGGGAATCAAGCCCGACGGGGCTTTTTGCCGTCCTTGGCGCCGCCGTTCGCGGTCGCCGGCTCATACCAGTAGCCGATGCCATGGATGGTGCGCAGGCAGTCGAGCGACCTGCCGTGGTCGGCGTAGGCGTCGCGGATCTTGGCGATATATTGGTCGAGCGAGCGGCTGCGGATGTCCGCATGCACGCCCCAGACGGCATGGATCAGGCTGTGCCGGCTGATGATCACGCCGGGGTTGGCGTGCAGGTGGTAGAGGATGCCGAGCTCCTTGCGGCCGAGCTTGCGCTTCTTGTTGCCGAAGACGATCTCGAGGCGCTCGGGATGGACTTCGGCGCCGCTGAAGGGGAAGACGCTCGTGCCGAGCGCGGCGTTGCCGGTCAGGCGGCTGTCGCCGGCGGTCTCGCTGCGGCGGAGGACGGCGCGGATGCGCGCGACGAGCTCTTCCGGATGCGGAGGCTTGCCGATGAAGTCGTCGGCGCCTGCTTCCAGCGCCTGCGCCACGTGATGCCCTTCGCGTTGCGCGGAGAGGAAGATGACGGCGGGCGAGTGGCTCAGGCGGCGGATCTTGTCCAGCACCGCGAGGCCGTCCAGGTCCGGCAGGCTCGGGTCGAGCAGCACGAGGTGCACGTATGACTCTCCGACGAACTTCAGGGCGGTGGCGCCTTTATGGAAGACTTGGGTGGAGAGGCCGGCGTTCAGGAGTTGATCGGCGAGCGTGGCGGCGAGGCTACGATCGTCTTCAATGATGACCACCAGTGGCTTCTGCTTGGGGCTCATGCAGAATCAGGGAGGGGGTAAGACTAGGGGTATTCACTTATGTAAAAAAGACCGCGAGGTTGCCAAGCCTCATTAAATGACTTATTATAATACAAATGAGCGACGTCCCCGAGCCCTCCGCCGCCCGCAAGTGGTGGATCCGCGCCTTCCTGGTGCTCTTCGTGCTCTCGGCGTACCTGATCACGTGGTGGGGCTACAAGCAGCAGCAGCTCCACGACCCGAAGTCGGACGGAAAGCCCAAAGACCCGATCGCCGACCAGAGCCTCTTCGGCCGCTGATCCGCCGGGGCAGGGGGGCGGCCAGGGGCCATTTCTAAAAACTTGACCAGAGGGACTTCGTTCCTAAGTTCCTCGTTTCCACCGACCGCCTCCTTCGTCTAGCCCGGTCCAGGACACCTCGTTTTCACTGAGGTAACTGGGGTTCGAATCCCCAAGGGGGCGCCAGGTGGAAGCTTTTCAGATCGACCTCTCCGCAAGGGGAGGAAGGTCCTTTATTTTCGAGTTACTCACATTGCCCCTTGCGTAGGTTCAAAAATTATTGAAACATCAGGAAGACCCCAGCCTGCCTAGGCCAACCCTGATGAAGCCCCCCTCAGAAAAGTCAGCCGGAAGGCGTAAAAGCCGCCCTTCTTTTGAGCCTCTGCAGTCCCACGAGATCGAGCTGGCTGATTTCTTCGTGCGCATGGCCGGGATCCTCGGCGTCCCTCGTTCGGTCGCCGAAATCTACGCTTTGCTCTACGTTTCCTCGGGCCCCTTGGATTTCGACCACATCCAGGGACGGCTTGGAATGAGCAAAGGGTCTGTCAGTCAGGGACTTAAGTTCCTTCGCGATCATGAGATGATCCTCTCGGTCAAGGAGAAGGGTGCCCGCCGCGAACGTTGGCAGCCGACCCCGTCCTTGGCCGCTTCCCTGGTGGCTCTCCTTCGCAGCCAGGTCCTGCCCGCTCTCGAGCAGGCTCAGCCTTCCCTGCAACGCGTCCTCGCCGACGTCCAAAAGCTCGGCGCTCAGCCTGAAGTGATCGAGCGCCTGTCCCGCCTCAACCGTTGGAACAGCCGAGCCCTCGAGCTCGCGCCTTTGCTTCTCCCGCCTCCGGGAGCCTGACCCTTTCTGCCGGCTCGGCCGGTGACAGTCCGATCTACCTGTACGTGCACGCGAAAATCGCCTCCACGTGCGGTAGCCTGCCCAAGTAAGTAAAAAATAAGTGGTGGCGGTTAGCGGTAAGCGGTTGGCGGTAAGGCAAACCAGCCGAACCCCCAAGCACCCCGCATCCCATGCCTGTCTTGCCTGCATCTCCGCATCCGCCAACCGCCAACCGCTTAAACCTCTCCTCTTCGTCCATCCCTCTCATGCGTATCGCCATCACTTCCGGCTATTTCGACCCGATGCACCGGGGCCATCTCGAGTTGCTCGAGCTTTCCCGCGCCCAAGGCGACGCCCTCTGGGTGATCGTCAACACCGACGCCCAGGCGGCCCTCAAGAAGGGCAAGGCCTTCATCGACCAGGATACCCGTCTGGCGGTGACCTCGGCGCTCCGCGTCGTCGACCGCGCGGTGCTTTCCGTCGACACGGACGGCTCGGTCTGCGCCACGCTCGACTGGCTCATCGGCGAAGCCAAGGCCCAGGGTCATGAGGCGGTCTTCTGCAAGGGCGGCGACCGGAACGCCGGCAACATCCCGGAGATGGTCGTCCTGTCCAAGCATGGCGCGAAGCTCATCGACGGCCTCGGCGCCAAGATCGACAGCAGCTCCCGCATCATCGCCGGCGCGAAAAAGCCTTCCGCCTGAATCCTCGCCAGCCTAATCCCTCTCTTCTCATGAAAAAGCGCGCGCTCATCACCGGCATCACGGGCCAGGACGGCTCCTACCTGGCCGAGTTCCTCCTCGGCAAGGGTTACGAGGTCCACGGCGTCATCCGCCGTTCCTCCTCCTTCAACACTTCGCGCATCGAGCACCTCTACATGGAGGACCTCGTCCGCGACATCCACACGAAGAAGATCCAGCTGCACTACGGCGACCTCGGCGACTCGACCAACCTGATCCGCCTCATCGGCGACATCCAGCCCGACGAGATCTACAACCTCGGCGCGATGTCGCACGTGAAGGTGTCCTTCGACATCCCCGAATACACCGCCGACACCGACGGGATCGGCACGCTCCGCCTCCTCGAGGCCATCCGCATCCTGAAGATGGAGAAGAAGGTCCGCATCTACCAGGCCTCCACGTCCGAGCTCTACGGCAAGGTGGTCGAAGTGCCGCAGTCCGAGACGACCCCCTTCTACCCGCGCAGCCCCTACGGCGTCGCGAAGATCTACGCCTACTGGATCACCCGCAACTACCGCGAGGCCTACGGGATGTTCGCCTCCAACGGCATCCTCTTCAACCACGAGTCCGAACGCCGCGGCGAGACCTTCGTCACGCGCAAGATCTCCCTCGCGGTCGCCAACATCGTGCACGGCCGCCAGGACTGCCTCTACCTGGGCAACCTCTCCGCGCAGCGCGACTGGGGCTACGCCCCCGACTTCGTGCAGTGCATGTGGCTCATCCTCCAGCACCGGCAGCCCGACGACTTCGTCATCGCGACGGGCAAGATGTACACGGTCCGCGAATTCTGCACGCACGCCTTCCGCCGCGCCGGCATCGAGCTCGACTGGCAGGGCAAGGGCGCGGAAGAGAAGGGCGTCGACCGGAAGACGGGCAAGACCCTCGTCGCCGTCGACCCGCGCTACTTCCGCCCCACCGAGGTCGAGCAGCTGCTCGGCGATCCGTCCAAGGCCATCCGCGAGCTCGGCTGGAATCCGCAGCAGACCTCCTTCGAGCAGCTGGTGCAGAAGATGGTCGACCATGACCTGAAGGCGGTCGCCCACGAGAACCGCTGATGGACCGCGCGGCCAAGATCTACGTCGCCGGCCATCGCGGGATGGTCGGCTCCGCCATCGTCCGGGCGCTCCGCGCCGCGGGTCATGCGGACATCCTCACGCGCACTTCCGCCGAGCTCGACCTCCGCGACGGCGCCGCGACCCGCGCCTTCCTCGCCG
Source organism: uncultured Opitutia bacterium (assembly GCA_903913915.1). Lineage (GTDB taxonomy): Bacteria > Verrucomicrobiota > Verrucomicrobiia > Opitutales > UBA953 > UBA953. The sequence continues at coordinate 9,178 of CAIWNE010000020.1, read as the reverse complement.
CCGAGCAGCCGGCCTACGTGGTGATGGCCGCCGCCCGCGTCGGCGGCATCAAGGCCAACGCGACCGCGCCTTACGACTTCCTCTACGACAACCTCGTGATGGCGGCCAACGTCGTCGAAGGCTCCCGCCTCGCCGGCGTCCGCAAGCTGCTCTTCCTCGGCTCGAGCTGCATCTACCCGAAACTTGCGCCCCAGCCGATCCGCGAGGACTCGCTCCTCACGGGCCCGCTCGAGGTCACGAACGAGGCCTACGCGGTCGCGAAGATCGCGGGCATCAAGCTCTGCGACCACGCCCGCGCGCAGCACGGCTGCGACTTCATCAGCGCGATGCCGTGCAACCTCTACGGCCTCGGCGACAATTTCTCGCTCGAGAACTCCCACGTGCTGCCGGCGATGATCCGCAAGATGCACGAGGCGAAGCTCCGCGGCGACGCCACCCTTCGCCTCTGGGGCACGGGGACGCCGCTCCGCGAGTTCCTGCACGCCGACGACCTCGCCGAGGCCTGCCTGATGCTCCTCGACCGCTACTCCCAGCCCGGCCACATCAACGTCGGCTCCGGCGAGGAGCTCACCATCCGCGACCTGGCCGGCCTCGTCGCGCAGGCCGTGGGTTTCACCGGCCGCCTGGAATTCGACCCTTCGATGCCCGACGGCACGCCGCGCAAGCTGATGGATGTCTCCCGCATCCGCTCCCTCGGCTGGAAGCACCGCATCACGATGGCCGAAGGCATCCGCGGCGCGTACGCCTGGTATCTCGCGAACGCCGCCGAAGCGCGGAAGTGAGCGAAACCGTTGGTTGACCCGTTGACAAGTTGGCCGGTTGACGAGGAGAGCGACACTCCCGAGTCCAGGCCATTAGGTCTCCGGTGCAGGGAATCGGGCGCAGGTGCGGGATAATCCCGAACCCGGACCTGAAGACCTGAAAACGATAACCCAAGCTAATTATCCGGTCTCCGGTTTCCCTTTGAGCGCCGCCGCTCTAACAAGAAACATTTCCGGGTCCCAGGTCTCGGCCCTCAGGTCTCAGGTACGGGTTATCAGGACCAGGTCCGGGTGCGGGAAAATGGAGATCCTGAACCTGCACCCGAACCTGAAGACCTGAACCCGACTCCCGGCGGCCGAGACCTGAGACCTGAAAATGGATGCTCCCAGCTGATCCTCCGGTCTCCGGTTTCCCTTTGAGTTAATCCCCCGTCTCCCTTGTCCGTTGGCCCACTTGCCAACGTGTCAATTAGTGGCGTCCCTCTGGCCAACCCATCAACCGATCCACCATCCGTCCATGTCCTCCGTCACTCTCTGCATTCCCGCCCGCATCGCTTCCACGCGCCTGCCGCGCAAGGTCCTGCTCGACCTCGGCGGCAAGCCGGTCGTGCAGCATGTCTGGGAGCGCGCGAAGCAGGTCCGTCAGGCCGGCCGCGTGGTCTTGCTCACCGATTCGGAGGAGGTCGCGACGGTCGCCCGCGGCTTCGGCGCCGAGGTGCTGATGACGGATCCGGCCTGCCCGTCCGGCACGGCCCGCATGGCCAGCGTCATCGACCGGCTGCCCGGCGAATTCTTCCTCAACGTCCAGGGCGACGAACCGTTCATCCAGCCCGACCTGCTCGACGGGCTCATCACGCGCTGGAAGGAGACGAAGTGCCCCCTGGTCACGGCGGTCTCGAAGATCCATGCGACCGAACGCCTCCTCGCGACGAGCGTGGTGAAGGTCGTCCGCGCCGAGGACGGCGAAGCGATCTACTTCTCGCGCAGCCCGATCCCGCACCTCCGCGGCGTCGACCCCTCCGAATGGGTGAAGCGCCGCGACTACTGGGTGCACATCGGCGTCTACGGCTATGACCGCGCCACGCTCGCCGGCTACGCCCAGCTGAAGCCCACCGAGCTCGAGGTCGTCGAATCGCTCGAGCAGCTCCGCTTCCTCGCCCACGGCCTCACCTTCCAGACCGTCGTCACCGATTATCATCCCGTCGCCATCGATACCCCCGAGGATCTCGAGGCCGCGAGGAAGATGATGTGACGCGCCGAAGGCGCGGCACATCATCGTGCAAACCTGAAAGCACTTTCGGGTCACAGGTCCCGGTCCTCAGGTCTCTGGTGCGGGTTATCTGGTGCAGGTTCAGGACTCGGGTAAAATTCAGCTCCCGAACCCGTGCCCGAACCTGAACACCTGAACCTGGCTCCCGACGGCTGAGACCCGTGACCTGAAAGTATTATCCTGCCCCTGTCCCTGAATTCACCTTTGCACCTTTGCACCGACTCTCCTCCTGAGCCTCCGAGCCTCTGATCAACTAAGCCTCTAGTTTCCGGTCCTCCGGCCCTCCCTCCATACTCTAAACTCGATACTCTCCCCTTAACATGACCACTCCCCTTGATTCCGCCCGCGCGCTCCTCCAGGCCGAAGCCTCCGCGCTCGCCGAGCTCGCCACGCGGCTCGACGGCTCCTTCACGAAGGCCGTCGACCTGATCGCCGCGCACCGCGGCAAGGTCGTCCTCTGCGGCGTCGGCAAATCCGGCCTCATCGGCCAGAAGATCGCCGCGACGCTCTGCAGCACGGGCACGCCGGCCATCTTCCTGCATGCCGCCGACGCGGTGCATGGCGACCTCGGCATCCTCCAGGCCGGCGACCCGGTCGTGCTCATCTCGCGCTCGGGCACCACGGCCGAGCTCGTGCGCCTCATCCCGGTCCTGCGCTCCTTCAAGTCCCCGCTCATCGCGATCGTCGGCAACACGCAGTCGCCGCTCGCGACCCAGTCCGACCTCGTCCTCGACATCGGCGCGCGCCCGGAAGCCGATCCGCTCGGCCTCGTCCCCACGACGAGCGCGCTCCTCACGCTCGCCCTCGGCGACGCGCTGGCGGCGGCGCTGATGACCAAGCGCGGCTTCGGCCCTTCCGATTTCGCCCGCTTCCACCCCGCCGGCCAGCTCGGTCGCAACCTCACGCTGACGGTCGGCGAGGCCCTCCAGCCGCTCGAACGTTGCGCCTGCGCGAAGCCCGGCGACCTCCTCCGCGACACGGTCATCGCGATGACCCGTCACCCGCACGGCGCCGCCTGCGTCCTCGCCCCTGACGGCACGCTCGCCGGTCTCATCACCGACGGCGACCTCCGCCGCGCGCTCGGTCGCGGCGTCGACATCAACGCCGCCCGCGCGGCCGACATCATGACGGTGAACCCTGTGCGCGCCCACGGGCCGATGTCGCTCGGCGAAGCCGCGCGCATCATGGAAGACCGCCCCTCGCAGATCTCCGTGCTGCCCGTGACCGACGCCGCTTCCAACCGCTGCCTCGGCCTCATCCGCATCCACGATATCTATCAGGCGGGGATCGTCTGATGAGAGACCCAGAGGCCCAGAGGCTCCGTTGACCAGAAGCGAAACGTTTTCGGGTCACAGGTCTCGGCCCCAGGTCACAGGTGCGGGTTATCAGGTGCAGGTACGGGTGTCGGGTAGAATTCAAATCCTGAACCTGTACCCGAACCCGAAGACCCGGATCCGGCTCCCGCCGGCCGAGACCCGAGACCCGAAAGGCTCTCTGCTTCTCGCCTCTCACTTTTGCACAGGAGCTCCGCTCCGATTTGCACCTTTGCACTGACTTTAGTTCGCCCCTCTTCATTCCATGTCCTCCCGCCCCAAATTCACCTCGCGTGAACTGACCGTGATGATCCTCGCCGGATTCATCCTGGTGCTGGCTCCTTTGGGCTGGGGCGGCGTCGTGCTCTGGACGGTCGCCGCGGCGTTGGGTTTCGCCGTCGCGGCCTTCGTGGCCACGGTCGCCGAGGCGCGCGCGCAGCGCATCGCGATGGCCGCATGGTTCCTCGGCTTGCTGCTCGGGCTCTACGGCGCCTCGGCCGAAGGAGCCGCGCCATGGACCTATCGCTGGCTCGATTACGTGAGCTTCCCGGCCTGCGCTCTCGTCGGTTCGTCGGTCACCTTCCTCCTGCTGTCGCGCGACCTTGCCTCGCGTCCGGCGGCCGAGCTCCGCCGCGAGCTTTTCCGCTCGGTGCCCTTCTGGGCCGGCGTCGCGCTCTTCGCCTATTTCGCGCTCCAGGACTTCAACGCGTGGGGCGTGGTCGTCGATCGCGAGGCTTTCTGGGCGAAGCAGGGGATGCCCGGCATCGACGTCGGCAAGTTCGACGTCCGTCCGCTTCCTTATCTCCGCTGGCTGCCGTCCGGGCTGAACGCGCCGTTCTCCGCGGCTGACACCACCCAGCCGCCGATGAACGCCTGGCGCCAGATGATGTCGCTCGCCGCGCCCTGGCTGCTGCTGTGCTCCCTCCTGGTCGGCCTGCGCCGCCGCCGCGCCTACGTCCTGCTGGCCTGGCTCATGGTCTTCGCGGCCTGCGGCGTCGGCATCTTTGGTTTTCTCAATCAGCATTCCAGCGGCACGATCCTCGGCTATCCCGTGCCCTACAACACGCGCTGCTTCGGTACCTTCATCAGTCGCAACCACGCGGGGGTCTATCTTTACCTCCATGCCGCCCTCGCCCTCGGGCTCGCGTTCTGGCACATCCGTCGAGCGGGCGAGAACGCCTTGCGTGGCGGTCCGCACCTCGTCGCGGCCTTCCTGGCCTTCGGGCTTGCCCTCCTCGCCGCGTTGACCGGCAGCGCCGCCGCCGCCGTCGCGGTGCTCGCGCTCTTCGTCATCGCCTTGCCCCTCGTCTATTACTTCGGCTTCCCGGGCTCGCGCGGCTCCCGCCGGAAGATCGTCCTCGTCACGGGGGCGGCGATGTTCCTTTCCGCCTTGGCCATCCTGCTCGCGGCCGACCTCCAGCCGATCGTCGAGCGTTTCAGGATGAAGGCCGCGAGCTACCAGAAGGACGGCACGGACGACCGCGCGCCGCTGCGCCGCGCGACGTGGTCCCTCATCGAAGACGCCGGCTGGAAGGGGCGCGCCTGGGTGGGGTACGGCGCGGGCTCCTATTGCTGGATCTCCCCTCCCTACCAGGCGCGGCAGAAGGAACTGCAGAAGGACGGACGTCTTTTCTACCGGGCGGTGCATGCGCATAACGACTGGCTCGAGATGCTGGCGGAGTGGGGCGTGCTCGGCCTGCTGCCCGTGCTCGCCGCGCTCGCCTGGCTCGGCCGCCGCCTCGTGCGCGCCTTCCATGCCGGCCACCCGGAGAGCGTGCCGCTCGCGCTCGGCCTGCTGTTCATGATGGCGCACGCCTGGGTGGACCTGCTCTTCTGGTTCACGCCCCTGACGTTCACGGCGGGCTTCGTCGTCGCCGCGATGACGTGCCTCACCGACCAGTCTTCTTCCGAACAAGGCCGCGACCTCGCCTGACCTTGCGACAGATCGTCCAGCATCTGGGTTCGGGTCGCACCGAACTCCTCGCCGTCCCGGCGCCGGGCCCGCGCCGCGGCCGCCTGCTCGTCCGCGCGACGCGTTCGCTCGTCTCGCTTGGCACGGAACGGATGTTGGTCGAGTTCGGCCGCGGAGGGTGGATCAGCAAGGCCCGTCAGCAGCCCGAGAAATTCCGCGCGGTGCTCGCGAAGGTCCGCTCCGAAGGGCTCTTCGCCACCGTCGCCGCGGTCCGCGGCAAGCTCGCGCAGCCGATCCCGCTCGGTTACTGCCATGTCGGCGAAGTCCTCGACGCAGGCGACGTCCCCGGCTTCGCCGCCGGCGACCGCGTGGTCTCCAACTCTCCGCACGCCGAAGTAGTCTCGGCCGACCCGGCCTTCGCCGCGCGCCTCCCCGCCGCCGTCTCCGCCGACCACGCGGCCTTCACGCCGCTCGCCGCGGTCGCGCTCCAAGGGCTTCGCCTCATCGACGCCCGGCCGGGCGACACGGTGGTCGTCATGGGCCTCGGGCTGATCGGCCAGCTCGCCGTCCGCTTGCTCCGGGCCCGCGGCGTCACGGTCGTCGGCGTCGATCCCGACGAAGCGAAGCTCGCCGGCGCGAAGCAGGCCGGCGCCCTGGTACCGGCTTCGGGCATCCCGCTCGCCGCCCTCCTGACCGGCGGCGCAGCCGGCGTGCTCATCACGGCCAGCACTTCTTCCGACGAACCGGTCAATCAGGCCGCGCGCCTCTGCCGTCGCCGCGGTCGCGTCGTCCTCGTCGGCGTCACTGGCCTCTCGCTCAACCGCGCGGATTTCTACGAGAACGAGGTGACGTTCCAGGTCTCGCGTTCCTACGGCTCCGCCGATCCGGCCGATCCGTCTTCCGCCCGCGCGAACTTCGACGAGGTCCTCGCGCTGATGGCTTCCGGTGCGCTCGACGTCGCCCCGCTGCTGACCTCGGGCCACCCGTTCGCCGAGGCGGCGAAGATCTACGACGATCTGCGTCGCCCGGGCGCCTACGGTCTGCTGATCGAATACGCGGTCCCGAACGAGTCGCTTGCCCGGACGCTTCCGGCTGCGGATGGGGATGCCCGGACTGTGGGCGGCCTCGGCGTCGTCGGTTGCGGCAACTTTGCTTCCCGCGTCCTGGTGCCGGAACTCCGTCGCCAAGGTTCGTCGCCTTCCGCCTACGCTTCCGCCAACGGGCTTTCCGCGAAGCTGCTCGCCCGTTCGGACGCGCTGGCGACGACCGATGTGTCCGCGTTGCTCGATCACGCCGGGGTCGGGTCGGTCTTCATCGCGACCCGTCACGACGAACATGGCGGACTCGCCCGCGCCGCGCTCCGCGCCGGCAAGTCGGTCTGGGTCGAGAAGCCGCTGGCGCTCACGGAGGCCGACCTCGACGCCACGCTGGCGGTCGCCCGTTGTTCCGCGGCGCCCTTGGCCGTCGGCTTCAATCGCCGCTTTGCTCCGCTCGCCCTCCGTCTTCGTGCCGCGTTGGCGGCGAAGTCGGGCTTCCGCCGTTTCAAGGTCGACGTCAACGCGGGCCGGCTTCCGTCCGGCCATTGGGCCCTCGATCCGCAGCAGGGCGGGGGACGCATCGTCGGCGAGGCCTGCCATTTCGTCGACCTGCTCCGTTTCCTTGCCGGCAGTCCGATCGTCTCCGTCCGCGCCCTCTCCCGCGATGCGGATGGCCAGGATGGCGGGTGCTTCGAACTCGCTTTCGCCAACGGCGACAGCGCGGCTTTGAATTACCGGACCGATCTCCCGGCGTACCTGCCCAAGGAACGCCTCGCCGTCTCGGGCGACGGTTGGTCCGCGGAGCTCGATAACTGGCGATCCCTTCGCTCGACGAACCTTCCAGGCGCCTCGGCGCTTCCCGCGTGGCTCGGCGGTCCCGCCCGAGGCAAAGGTCATTCCGAAGCGCTCGCCGCTTTCCTTCGCGCCGCCCGCGACCGTTCCGCGCCGCCGGTCTCCCTCGACGAACTCGAAGAAGTCTCACGGTGGAGCATCCGGATGCAGGGGATGAAGCGTTGAGCCGAAGTGCACGAGTGCAAATCGGCCTAAGGCCTGTGCAAAGGTGAAAACGTGAAGACAGTTTCGGGTCACAGGTCTCGGCCCTCAGGTCTCTGGTGCGGGTTATCAGGTACAGGTACGGGTTCGGGATTATCCCGCACCCGTACCCGAACCTGAAGACCCGGATCCGGCTCCCGACGTCCGAGACCCGAGACCTGAAATTAAATTCCAACCCCTACTCCGACCCCTATCCCTTAAAAACACCTTTGCACTTTTGCACAGGAGCTCCGCTCCGACTTGCACCTCTGCACTGCCTCGCTCTCTTGCCCCCTGGCCCACGTGCCAACTAGCCCCCTCAACACCATGTCCTCCCTCTGCGTCCTCGGCCTCGGCTACATCGGCCTCCCGACCGCGTCCATCTTCGCGACGAAGGGACGCCGAGTGCTCGGCGTCGACGTCTCCGCGTCGGTCGTCGAGACGATCAACAGCGGACGCATCCATATCCAGGAGCCCGACCTTGACGTGCTCGTCCGCGCGGCGGTGCAGTCCGGCAATCTCAAGGCCGCCACCAAGCCGGCCGCGGCCGACGTCTTCATCCTCGCGGTGCCGACGCCTTTCGTCGTGTCCGCCGACGGGGCCCGCAAGCCCGACCTGTCGTTCGTCGAGGCCGCCGCCCGCTCGATCGCCCCCGCGGTGGCCGCCGGCAACCTGATCATCCTCGAATCCACCTCCCCGGTCGGCACGACGGAGAAAGTGAAGGGATGGCTCGAGGCCGAGCTCGCGAAGCTGGGCCGCAAGGTCGACGGCCTGCTCTACGCGCACTGCCCGGAGCGCATCCTGCCCGGCCAGATGCTCAAGGAGCTCGTCTCCAACGACCGCATCTGCGGCGGACTCACTCCGGCCGCCGCCGAAAAGGCCCGCGACCTCTACGCGACCTTCTGCACGGCGCAGATCTTCCTGACCGACGCGCGCACCGCCGAGCTCGCGAAGCTGACCGAGAACGCCTACCGCGACGTGAACATCGCCTTCGCCAACGAGCTCTCGCTGATCTGCGACAGGCTCGGCGTCGACGTCTGGGAACTCATCCGCCTGGCGAACCGCCATCCGCGCGTGAAGATCCTCCAGCCCGGCCCCGGCGTCGGCGGCCACTGCATCGCGGTCGACCCTTGGTTCATCGTCGACGCCGCTCCGGCCGAAGCGCGCCTGCTGCGCACGGCCCGCGAGGTCAACGACTCCAAGCCGCATCATGTGGTCGCGCAGGTCCGCGCCGCCGCCGGCCCGGCCGCCGTCGTCGCCTGCCTCGGCCTCGCCTTCAAGGCGAACGTCGACGACCTCCGCGAATCGCCCGCGGTCGAGATCGCCGCGCACCTCGCCGCCGCCGGTCTGAAGGTCCTCGCCGTCGAGCCGCACGTCGCCGCCTTGCCGAAGGCGCTGCAGGGCCGGGCGGAACTCGTTCCGCTCGCCGACGCGCTCGCCCGCGCTTCCGTCGTCGTCCTCCTCGTCGATCACCGCGCCTTCGCCGGCCTCACGCTCGCGCAGCTCGCCGGCAAGAAGCTGATCGATACTCGGGGAGTCATTCGAGGTTGAAGTGCAAAAGTGCGAATCGGCCTAAGGCCTGTGCAAAGGTGCAAATGTAAAGACAGTTTCAGGTCCCAGGTCTCGGCCCTCAGGTCTCGGGTGCGGGTTATCAGGTACAGGTACGGGTGCGGGGAAATTCAGATTCCGAACCTGCACCCGGACCCGAAGACCTGAACCTGGCTCCCGACTGCCGAGACCTGAGACCCGAAAATAGACGCCCCCAGCTAATCCTCCGGTCTCCGGTTTCCCTCGTAGCGTTGCCGTTCTGCCAAGAAACATTTCCGGGTCCCAGGTCTCGGCCCTCAGGTCTC
>CAIWNE010000019.1 GCA_903913915.1 uncultured Opitutia bacterium | reverse complement strand
GGCCTCCCGCCGATGTATTACGCCACGCACTGCGTGGGCCCGAGGCTCGCCCTCACCCGCGCCGACGCGGAATACGTCTCGTGCTTCGGCTCCGGCCGCATCGCCGAGGACATGATCCCAATCTACAACTCGCCCTTCGCGGTCGAGACGGCCCACCTCAAGTTCCATAAGTCCGACGTCTCGGCGCGCATCATCCGCTCGCTCTTCGACACGGCCCGCCAGTATCGCGAGTCGATCGACGTCTATGGCTCGAAGAAGTCCTTCGAGTGGCCGCTGATCGAAGGCGAAGAGCCGGTCATCCACACGGCGAAGAAGCCGGAGCCGGAGATCCCGCAGAAGGTCAAGGTGCCCGACTTCGCCCACCGTCTCCCGAAGGAGATCCAGCGCTTCACGACGAAGGGCGTCTACGGCGAAGGCGAAGACCACCTGTCCTTCACCCAGGGCGGCGGCCACGGCGGCTCGCACCCGCACCTCGCCAACGAGTTCATCCAGGCGCTGCTCGCCAAGCGCGAGCCGTTCCCGAACGCGCGCCAGTCCGCCAACTGGACCTGCACGGGCATCCTCGCCCACGAGTCCGCGATGGCCGGCGGCGAGATCCGCAAGCTCCCGGCGTTCACGTTGCCGGGCTGATAAGTTGACCGGTTGATCCGCTGGCCAGCTGGCCTGAGTAGACGAAGGGGCGGCGCGAGCCGCCCTTTTTGCGCCGCGCGGAAATCGCGCCTAACGCAGCCTCCGCAGTTCGGCTTCGACCTTGTCCACGGCGTCCTCGAGCCGCTGCATGGCGTTGCGCAGCACGGCCTCGACGACCTCGCTGTTCGGGATCCGGTGATGCGAGGCGAGGATGGCCTCGATGGAGCAGACGAGCAAAGGCGTCGGCGCGTCGACGAGGAAGAACTTCACGCCGGGAGTCTCGGCGTTGAGCCGCACGGCCATGCGGTAGGATTGGCCTTGGCCGGTCGCGCCACGCGCGAACGGCAGCACCACCTGCAGCGACATGATCTCGGGCGAAGCCGCGGCGTCGAAGGAGAGCGTGAATTCCCGACGCTCCTTCCGGAACACGAGACCGGCCTGATAAGGGCCCGTCTGCGGCAACGGCTGGGCCTCCTCCCAAGCCACCTCGCGGATGGCCCGGGCGTACATGATCTTCAGTTCTTCGACAGGGATCAGCATGCGGCGAGATTAGGCCCTGTCCGCCGACAGGCAATCCCGGGAGGACCGCCCACCCTGACCGCGACCTCTGCGCCACAGGACGAACCCAATTGAACTAACCCTCGGTCGCCAGGTAGGGATGACCGGCCCGGTCATCCTCGGGCGCGGCGTAGCCTCGCCCCTACCATCGGCCGCCCTGCGGCGGCCTCGGCCTCGTTCGGGTCATCTGAGCCTCTGGGCCTCTGTGCCTCTGCTCCCGCCTCCCTTGTCCACCGGCCAACTTGTCAACGTATCAACTCTGGGGCGGTTCTGGTCCACTGAGCCTCTGGGCCTCTGGGCCTCTGTGCCTCTCATCGTCAGCCCCTTGCCCACGTGTCACCGTGTCCACTTGCCCCCTCGCGTCTCCGCCGCATCTTGACCTCGTGCCCCGTCTCCTGCTCACCCTCCTTCTCCTGCCCTTCGCGCTTCTCGCGGCCGAACGCCCGACGGTCGGCGCGATCCGCTGGGACGCATGGAGCGGCGGCGGCGTGACGGAACAGGTCGAACAGACGCTGAGCCCGGCGAAGCATCGCTTCCGCCTGCCATGGTTCGCGAAGGTCGATGCCGCCGGCCACGCCCATCTCGACGCCTCGGCCGCCGGCGTCATGGAACAGGAAATCGGCTACGCGAAGGAGGCCGGCCTGGATTACTGGGCGTTCCTCACCTACCCGGAAGCCGACGCGATGAGCTCCGCGCTCGCGCGCTACCTGCGCAGCCCGCGACGCGGAGACCTCGGCTTCTGCCTCATCCTGCATCAGACGCTTTCCGTGCCGGCCGCTCGCTGGCCCGCCGAACGCGACCGCACGCTGAAGCTGCTCAAGGAACCGGGCTACCAACAGGTCCTCGGACGTCCGTTGGTCTACGCCTTCGATCTGCAGACGGAGAACCCGACGGTGAAACAGCGGTTCGACGAACTCCGGGCGGCGGCCAAGGCCGTCGGTCTCGATCCGTATTTCGTCTACATGGGCTGGAGTCCGCAGCGCGATTATCAGAAGCACGCCGCCGAAGGCTTCACCGCCGTCTCGGCCTACGCCCACCCAGGCACCGAACCGGTCTTCTCGAAATATGTCGCCGCCTTCGAACAACACGCGTGGGCGAACGCGCTTGCGACCAAGACGTCGTACGTGCCGCTGGTGACGACGGGCTGGGATAAACGCCCGCGCCAGGACCACCCGGTGTCGTGGGAAAAGAATCCCGGCTACGCCCAGCAGAAGACGTTCCCCGCCACGGCCACGCCGGATGAGATCGCCGCGCACCTCAGTCGCGCCCGCGCCTTCGTCCAGGCCAACCCGTCCGTCTGCCCGGCCAACACGATCATCGTCTACGCGTGGAACGAGCACGACGAAGGCGGCTGGCTCTGCCCGACCTGGACTCCGTCGGGCCAACCCGACACCTCGCGCCTCGACGCACTTCGCGCGATCCTGAGGTAGGGGCGCGTCGGCGACGCGTCCGCGTGTCTAGGTAGGGCCAAGCATCCCTGCTTGGCCGTGCGGCCGACCAAGGATGGTCGGCCCTACCTGAATCCGTTCGCCGCAGGGCGAACCCAGGGTGGGGCACGATTCATCGTGCACTCCAAATCAGAGACCGGAACTCAAGGGGCGACCGGGAACCGGATTATTTGCTTCGGTCCTATGCCCCCAGCCAATCATCCGGTTCCCCTCTGCTGCCCCCTTTGAGCTACCCCTCGGTCTCTAAGTAGCGATGACCGGCCCGGTCATCCTCGGGCGTGCGGGCCGCACGCCCCTACCCACCCGCCCCCTGAAACGACTGCCTCCACCTTTGCACCTTTGCACCAACTCTCTGGTCCACTGAGCCTCTGGGCCTCCGGGCCTCTGCTTCCGCGTCCCTCGCCCCCATGTCACCGTGCCAACGTGCCCCCTCGCGGACCCGCCGCGCGCGCTTCTTTAAGATGGAACAGCCCCCACCCCTTATGGTCATATCCCGCATGCTCCGACACCCCCTGCTCGTGGCAGCCTATCTGGCTGCGCTTCTCGCCTCGTCTCCGCTTTCCGCCGACACCTCCTGGATCTGGGCGAAGAAGAACAACATCTCCAACCAGGAAGTCTGGGCCCGCGGCTCCTTCGAGCTCGCGAAGGTCCCCGCCAAGGCCGAACTCCTCGCCTCGGCCGACAACCACTGCGTCGTCTGGGTCAATGGCAAGCAGGTCGGCGGCACCGACGAATGGCAGCACCCGCTGAAGGCCGACGTCGCGTCCGCCCTCAAGCCCGGCCGCAACACGATCGCCGTCCTCGGCCGCAACGACGGCGGCATCGCCGCGATCATCGTCCGCGTGCAGGACGGCAAGACCATCCTCGCCGAGACCGACGCGAAGTGGGCCGTCTCGATGGCCAAGCCGGCCGCCGGCTGGGAAGCCGAAGCCTTCGATGACGCGAAGTGGGAGAAGGCCACGATCGTCAACGCCTACGGCGCGCAGCCGTGGGGCCCGATCTTCGACGGCGGCAAGAAGACCGCCGCCAAAGGCAAGAAGGCCGGCCCGGGCAGCACCGCCGTCGCCGCTCCGGAATCGCTCATCCTCCAGCCGGGCTTCAAGGCCGACCTGGTCTACACGGTGCCCCGCGACCTGCAGGGCTCCTGGATCTCCCTCGCGGTCTCGCCCGAAGGCGACCTCGTCGCGGGCGACCAAGGCGGCGTGCTCTGGCATGTCTCGCTGAAGGATCCGTCGAAGCCGGTCGTCACGAAGATCGAGACGAAGGCCATCGGCTGCCACGGCCTCCTCTTCGCGCACGGCGCGCTCTACGCGTGCACGAGCGAGAAGGGCAAGGGCGACATCTGGCGCCTGCGCGACACGAAGGGCGACGGCTCCTACGCCGAACAGACGCTCCTCCGCTCCCTCAAGGGCGCCGGCGAACACGGCCCGCACCAGCTCGTCCTCGACCGCGACGGCTCGATCCTCGTGGCCGGCGGCAACCACACGAAGCTGCCCGACGACGAAGTCCCCGGGGCTCCGGCGAAGCATTACGACGAAGACGACCTGCTGAAGAAGTTCGAGGACCCCAACGGCCACGCGGTCGGCATCAAGGCCGTCGGCGGCTGGATCGCCCGCATGGACAAGGACGGCAAGAACTGGGTCCGCGTGACGACCTGCTTCCGCAATCCGTACGACTGCGCGGTCGCCCCGGACGGCGACATCTTCTCCTACGATTCCGACATGGAGTGGGACATGGGCGCCCCTTGGTATCGCCCCACCCGCATCAACCTCTGCACGCCGGGCGGCGAGCTCGGCTGGCGCTCCGGCTCCGGCAACAACCCGATCGCCGAACTCGACATGCAGCCCTCGCTCGTCGACATCGGCCCGGGCAGCCCGACGGGCTGCGTGATGGGCACTGGCGCGAAGTTCCCCGCGGCCTACCAGCGCGTCTTCTTCGCCTGCGACTGGACCTACGCCACCCTCTACGCCATCCACCTCGAGCCGCAGGGCGGCGCCTGGAAGGCCCGCAAGGAAGTCTTCGCCGCCGGCCGGCCCTTCGCCGTCACCGACGTCGTCATCCGCCCGCAGGACGGACACATGTACGTGACCATCGGCGGCCGCGGCGGCCAGTCCGCGCTCTATCGCATCCGTTACGAAGGCAAGGAATCCACCGCGCCGGTCGCGTGGTTCGACGCCACGCCCGAGCAGAAGTTCCGCCGCGAACTCGAGGCGCTCCGTGACGTCGCCCCGTCCGCCGCCGCGCTCGACAAGGCCTGGCCGCTCATGGGCCACGCCGACCGCTGGGTGCGCTTCGCCGCCCGCATCGCCGTCGAACACCAGCCGGTCGAACAGTGGCGCGCCCGCGTGAAGGCCGACGCCAACGTCGACCTCGCGCTCAACGCCGCCGTCGCCCTCGCCCGTTGCGGCGCCAAGGAAGACCTGCCGGCCATCGTCGCCGCGACCGACGCCGCCGCGTCGTCCAAGGAACTGCGCCTGCAGCAGGACCGACTCCGCATCTTCCAGGTCGCGTTCTCGCGCCACGGCCAGCCCGACGCCGCCACGGCCAAGCGCCTCGGCCAGGAATGCGCCTCCCGCCTGCCCTCCGGCGACAACGGCCTCGACCGCCAGCTGGCCTTGGTGTCGATCTTCCTCGGCGAAACCACCGCCCCCGCCCGCGTCCTCAACGTGATGAAGATCGCGACGAACGGTCCCGCCGTCGACGCCGACCCGGAGGTCATCGCCCGCAATCCCGGCTACGCCGGCGCCGTGCGCGCCTCGATGGCCGTGACGCCCGCCTCGACCCGCATCGGCCTCGCGGTCTACCTCGCCCGCGCCGAACACGGTTGGACGCCGGAGCTGCGCAAGCAGTTCTTCGGCTTCCTCGACGGGCTCGCCCAATCCGAAGGCGGCCACTCGCTCAAAGGCTTCGTGCGCAACATCCGCAAGGAAGCCCTCGCCCTCGCTCCGGCGGACGAACGCGCTGCGCTCGAGGAGATCGCCCCCGCCACCCCGCGCAAGGCCGCCGCGCCGCTGCCGACCGCCGAAGGCCCCGGCCGTCTCTGGACGCATGCCGAAGCCCTGAAGGCCTGGGACAAGGCCCAGTCGGCGAAGACCCTCGACTTCGAGAACGGCAAGAAGCTCTTCGCCGCCGCCCTCTGCTCGCAGTGCCACCGCATCGGCGACAACGGCGGCGCCCAAGGCCCCGACCTCA
Source organism: uncultured Opitutia bacterium (assembly GCA_903913915.1). Taxonomy (GTDB): domain Bacteria; phylum Verrucomicrobiota; class Verrucomicrobiia; order Opitutales; family UBA953; genus UBA953. The sequence continues at coordinate 1,148 of CAIWNE010000019.1, read as the reverse complement.
CGAGCGTCGGTTCCAAGCAGAGCCCGGCCGACCTGCTCACGAGCATCATCGTCCCGAGCGCCGTGGTCTCCGACCAATATTCGAACTCCGTCATCACGCGCGTCGACGGCGGCAAGATCACCGGCCGCATCCTCAACGAAGAAGGCGACAAGCTCCAGCTGGCCGTGAACCCGTTCGACTTCTCCGTCCAGCTCTCGATCAACCGCTCCGACATTCAGGCCATCGATCGCGACCCGATCAGCCCCATGCCCGTCGGCCTCCTCAACTCGCTCAACGCCGAGGAAGTCGCCAACCTCATGGCCTACCTGATCTCCAGCGGCAACAAGGACGACAAGCTGTACGCGAAGTGAGCGCTCTCACCAGGTAGGGACAGCACCACGTGCTGTCCTAGCAAGGGCGGCTCCGGCCGCCCTTTTTTGCGCCCGCCTCATGTTCGCCGTCTCTTTGCGTTCCAAACCGCTGACCGCTTACCGCAAACACCTGACATGGGTAGGGTCGAGCATCCCTGCTCGACCGCACGGCCGACCAAGGATGGTCGGCCCTACCCATTGCACAGAACCCGGGCTCTCATCCCTTCTGACTTGCCGTGTCCGATCTGGCCCACTGGCCAACTGGTCAACCAATCAACTCGTCTTAAAGTAACCTGGCGGAGGGGAAGGGATTGACTGCGCTTCGCTCCGGGACTTCGCCCCGATCCTGCGGATCGCCTGTTCGCCCACGAGGGCTCACCGAACCCAGGTTCTCATCCCTCCCCATGTCAACTGGCCAGCTTGCCCGCAGGCCAGCTGACTAAAATGAATCCTGGCGGAGGGGAAGGGATTCGAACCCCCGGAACCTTGCGGTTCATCTGATTTCGAATCAGACGCAATCGACCACTCTGCCACCCCTCCTAACCAGGACTGTTGAGGAAGTCGGTCGCTGGCGGGCGGGCAAGAGGAAAGTGCCCGACCTCCGCTTTGGAGGCCCTTTCTCCCCACATTCACGAGGTAGGGATGCGATGACATCGCATCCGCAAGCACCCGCCACCTGCCACCTGCGATGGTTTAAAGACGCAACCTCGAGACGAGGGTTAGCTCAAAGGTAGGGATGACCGGCCCGGTCATCCGCGGGCGCGCGGGCCGCGCGCCCCTACCCTCGGCCGCCCTGCG
>CAIWNE010000018.1 GCA_903913915.1 uncultured Opitutia bacterium | reverse complement strand
TCGAAATCACCAAGTGATTTCCTGACCAAAAACGACCTACTACGGTGCCGAGGCCCCCTCAACAGGGCCCCGGCATTCGTCTCTTTAACCACCAGTACAGGACGGTAGCTCAATTGGCAGAGTAGCGGTCTCCAAAACAGTTGGTTGTGGGTTCGACTCCCTCCCGTCCTGACACTCTCACCACATCAAAACCAGCACCATGTTCAGCTTCCTCGGACGCCTCCGCGCTTTCTGGAACGAGACCATCACCGAGGTCTTCGTCAAGGCTTCGTGGCCCACCGCCAAGGAGCTCGCCGACTCCACGCTGGTCGTCATCGCCGCCGTCGCCCTCCTGGGCGCCGTCGTCTTCCTCTGCGACTTCTCCCTCTCCAACTTCGTCCAGTTCGCGACCAAGCTCGTGCGCTGATCACACCATGTCCCCTCCCTCTGATTTCCGCTGGTACACCCTCCAGACCCTCTCGAACAACGAGAGCAAGGTGAAGCGCCTGCTCGACAAGGCCATCAAGGACGAGGAGATGGGCGACTTCGTCGCCGAGATCCTGATGCCGGTGAAGACCGTCAAGGATTTCCGCAACGGCAAGAAGCGCGAGAGCGAGATGAAGCTCTACCCTTCCTATCTCTTCGTCCGCGCCCGCCTCTTCGATGACGAAGGCGCGCTCCTCGAGGCCCCCTGGAGCTTCCTCCGCAAGACCGATGGCGTCATCGGCCTCATCGGCGGCCAGAACCCCGTCGCCCTCAAGACCGAGGAGATCAACACGATCCTCCAGCAGGTCGCCGACGCCGCGGACAAGGTCGTCCCGAAGATCAGCTTCAACATCGGAGAGCGCGTCAAGATCACCGACGGACCCTTCGCCAACCTCGCCGGCAATATCGACAAGATCGACGCCGACCGTGGCAAGCTAGAGGTTTCCGTCGACATCTTCGGTCGTTCGACTCCGGTCGAGCTCGAGTTCTGGCAGGTCGAGCGCGACGATCGCGAATGATCCCTTTTTACCAACCCAACCATCTAAACACCCACCATGGCTAAGAAAGTCGTCGGCGAAATCAGGCTCCAGCTCCCCGCGGGCGCCGCTAACCCTGCTCCTCCTGTCGGCCCCGCGCTCGGCGCGAAGGGCGTCAACATCATGGCGTTCTGTAAGGAGTTCAACGCCAAGACCAAGGACCAGGCCGGCATGATCCTCCCGGTCATCATCTCCGTCTACCAGGACAAGTCCTTCACGTTCATCCTGAAGTCCCCGCCCGCTTCCGTCCTTCTCAAGAAGGCCGCGAAGATCGAGTCCGGCTCCAAGGTCCCGAATCGCGACAAGGTCGGCAAGGTCACCAAGAAGCAGCTCCTCGAGATCGTCGAGCTGAAGAAGAAGGACCTCAACGCCGTCAACCCTGACAACGCCGCCCGCATGATCGCCGGCACCGCGCGTTCGATGGGCATCGAAGTCGTCGGCTAATCTCAACCAACCCTAACCAAAACACACCACTGCATCCCGCAGGAGACCAAAAGTCGCTATGAGCAAACAACCCAGCAAGCGCTACCGCGCCGCCCTCCAGGTCGCCGACCTGAAGGCCAAGTATGACGTCAACCAGGCCGCCGAGATCATCAAGAAGATGCCCGGCGCCAAGTTCGACGAAACCGTCGAGATCTCCGCCTTCCTCGGCGTCGATCCCAAGCAGTCGGACCAGATGGTCCGCGGCACCGTCTCCCTCCCGAACGGTTCCGGCAAGAAGATCAAGGTCCTCGCCTTCACCGAGAACCCGGCCGAAGCCCTCGCCGCCGGCGCCGATTACGCCGGCCTCGCCGACCTGATCGCCAAGGTCAACGGCGGCTTCCTCGACTTCGACGTCGCCATCTCCACCGTCTCCGCGATGAAGGACGTCCGTCAGGTCGCCCGCGTCCTCGGTCCGAAGGGCCTCATGCCGAACCCGAAGTCGGGAACGGTCTCCGACGACATCCCGAAGACCATCAAGGAAGTGAAGGCCGGCCGCGTCGAATTCAAGATGGATAAGACCGGCAACATCGTGATCGTCATCGGCAAGAAGTCGTTCACCGCCGCCCAGCTCACCGAGAACGCCCAGGCCGCCCTGGCCGCCCTCGTGAAGGCCCAGCCCGCCGGCTTCGCCGGTGGCCGCTTCATCAAGTCGATCACCATCAGCGCCAGCATGAGCCCCGGCGTCGCCGTCGACCTCAAGCCTTACTCGGCCGCCGTCGCGACCGCCTAACCTAACCACGCCAAAGAGAACCCACGAACATGCGCGCCGAAAAACAATTCCTCGTCGACGAAGTCGCCGCCCAGCTGGCCAGCTCCAACTACCTGCTGCTCGCCAACTTCACCGGCGTCACCGTCGAGAACGCCACCGCCGTCCGTAACCAGCTCCGTGCCCACGGCGCCGAGTACCACGTCGTCAAGAACAGCATCCTGAACATCGCCGCCAAGCAGGCGAAGCTTCCGGACATCTCCGCCCACCTCAGCGGCCATACGGCCCTCGTCACCGGCGGCAACAACCCGACCGGCGTGGCCAAGGTGCTCGTCACCTTCTTCAAGGACTTCTCCAAGCTCGAAGTGAAGGGCGGCGTCCTCGACGCCAAGATCCTCACCAAGGCCGAAGTGGAAGCCCTGTCCAAGCTGCCTTCCCTCGACGGCATCCGTGCCCAGCTCCTCTCGCTGCTCTCCACTCCCGCGTCGCAGTTCGTCCGCCTCCTGGACGCCAAGCGCCAGAAGGACGAGAAGGCCGCCTAACCCCTTTCCTCGCGAAGGCGTCGCCATGTGGCGACGTCCGAGCGGGGGGAACCCAAACCAAAAAACAACACACATCCAAAGAACCCCGGTTAGGGGCCTCGCGCCCTCAAATGTCCTTCATCGGACGCTAACCATTCAAGGAACCAAGATACCATGAGC
>CAIWNE010000017.1 GCA_903913915.1 uncultured Opitutia bacterium | reverse complement strand
TGTCTTGCTTTTGGTGCTCAGGAAGGGACTTGAACCCTTACGCTTTAGGGGCACTGGAACCTGAATCCAGCGTGTCTGCCATTCCACCACCTGAGCATTAAAGCGGATAGGTGAGCAAAGGGTTAGCGCTCCCCCTGTCAAGGTCAGGGCTGGCGCAACGTCTTCAGCATGTAGACACAATCGAGTTTCTGGCCGAATTTATGCCCTACGCCGCGGAGGAGGCCTGCATGTTCGAAGCCCAAGGAGGCGTGCAGGCGAAGGCTGGGGGTCTGTTCGCCCGAAATCCGGGCGATGACCGAGCTGTGTCCGATGACTTCCGCCCGTCGCAGCAGTTCCTTTAGCATCAGGGTTCCGAGGCCTTTGCCGTGATGGGAATGGTCGATGAAGATCGAGTCTTCGACCGTCGCGGACCAGCCTTGGCGGGTGTTATAGGTCGAAAGTGAGCCCCAACCGACCACTTTGCCTGCGGTTTCGATGACAAGGGCAGGGTGGGCCGGCCCACGTTGCCTGAGCCAGGTCAGCCGCCCTTCGTCCGATTCCTCGGTGAGGTGCCAGGTGCAGGTGCTGGTCCGGACGTAATGGTTGTAGATGGCGTTGATCGCCCGGATATCGGCCGGCAGGGCGGGGCGGACGCGTGTTTCCATGGGTCCGAGTCAAAGCCCGGACGAAAGCTTAAACAAGCATAGGAAATCCCGTTGACAGTCGGTGCCAGGTTACCTTTGTTGGCCGACCTGCCGTTACTAAAACGGCGCTCCCGACCATGAAAGTCTCCTCCTCCCTCAAGTCGCTGAAGAAGCGTCACCCGAATTGCCAGGTAGTTCGCCGCAAGGGCCGTATCTACGTGATCAACAAGACGCACCCTCGCTACAAGGCGCGTCAGGGCTAACCCCTAGCAAACCCCTTATTTTATGAAGAAGGAAGGCCATCCTGAATATAACAACGTCGTCTTCGTGGATGTCTCCACGAACCGCGAGTTCCCGGCTCGTTCGACCATGAAGTCGAAGGAGACCAAGGTGATCGACGGCGTCGAACATTTCGTCATCCGCCGTGAAGTCACCATGGATTCGCACCCCGCCTACACCGGCGAGAAGCGCTTCGTGGACTCCGCCGGCCGCGTCGAGAAGTTCAATTCGAAGTTCCGCCGCAAGTAAGCCTCCTCTCGAGGTTTGCCCGAAACCCGCCAGGTCAGCCTGGCGGGTTTTTTGTTGTCCGGGTTTGTCGGGGCATTCGTCAGGTCGGGGTAGATGGTAGGTGGTGGGCTTGGCGATCGATGCTCGGTTGGGTTGATGAGGGGGGCAAATCGGGGTGTGGCCTTGAATTAAGGGCATTTTAGGCCCTTTTTCATATTAGGTATAATCAGGCCCTATTTCCTAGGTTTAAGCACCCCTATGCCTCTTGTGGCTGGATGGGCTTAGTTACGTTAACTGGATCCCAGGCTGACTCGAATGCTGTTTTGGGCAATCCCCCTAACCCTTGATCATCAATGTCCCCCAGCTTTATTCACAGGGTATTGTGAATGAAAGTGAGTAAAAGAAGCGTTAAAAAGCGTAGGGCGATTTTGGGCAAATCTTGCTTGATTTTATCCCCGTCCTGTAGCAATAGTGTCAGTGCTATGAAGCATATCCTCCCGATCCTCACCATCACGACCCTCGCTGCCGCTGCCTCTGCCCAGAGCGCTGCCTCGTCCGGTCTCTCCTACAACCGCGTTGGTCTCGGCTACAATACCGACTCCAAGGGCTACTCCCTCTCGGCCTCGGCCCTGATCGGTAGCTCGAACTTCCTCCTCAGCGGTTCGACCACCATTGGTGGCGGTTCCCAGCTCGGCAACGGCGCTGACTCCGTCTCCCTCGGCTACGTCTTCAAGAACGTCGCCTATGGTATCGACGCGACCGTCTCCGTTGGCTCCAACGAGTCCTACGGCCTGAACCTCCGCAAGGACCTCGGTAACAACTTCGAAGCCGCTGCCTCCTACTCCCGCGACAAGGTCAACAATTCCGGCAACAATGGCTGGGGCGTTGAGCTCGCTTACAACGTGAGCAAGCAGATCCAGCTCGCCGTCGGTTACTCCGACACCCAGGCGACCAAGGGTACGACCGACCTCACCGTTCGCTACAACTTCTAATCTTCGGATTAGAGGCTGATCACAAGGGCCCCGGCAACGGGGCCCTTTTTGTTTGTTTTAAAACCGGCTCTGGGTCGATTGTGACGGGCTGATGACAAAGACGCACTTTTTTGTTGTTTTACGCTCATTAGTGTCTACATCCGACCACGCATATGAAGCACATCCTCCCGATCCTCACCCTCACGACCCTCGCTGCCGCTGCCTCCGCCCAGGCTGCTGCTGCGTCCGGCCTCAACTACAACCGCATTGGTCTCGACTACAACACCGACACCAAGGGCTACTCCCTCGCTGCGACCGCCGTCCTCGGCAGCTCCAACTTCTTCGTTGGTGCCAACACCTCCATCGGTGGTGCTAACGGTGCCTCCGCCTCCAACGGCGCTGACTCCGTCTCCCTCGGCTACCTCTTCAAGAACGTTGCCTACGGTATCGACGCCACCGTCGCTCTCGGTTCCAACGAAGTGAAGACCCTCGGTCTCCGCAAGGACCTCGGCAACAACTTCGAAGCCGCTGCCTCCTTCGGTCGCAACGCCGCTCACAACAACGCTTGGAGCGTCGAAGCCGCTTACAACGTGAGCAAGCAGATCCAGCTCGCCGTCGGTTACTCCGACGCCCAGGCTGCCTCTGGCACGACCAACCTCACCGTCCGCTACAACTTCTAATCTTCGGATTAGAGGCTGAACGAAGGGCCCCGGCAACGGGGCCCTTTTTGTTTTCCGGGGTTATCGTGCTGAGAGACCCTTCGCGACCGCTTCCTGCAGCTGGTCGAAGAGCGCGTAGCGCCGGGCGTAAAGCGGGCGTTTGTTCGCCTTGATTTCCTCGCGGGTACGGCGCACCTCGCGTAAGGGCAGTTCGAACCAGCCATCCTCCGCAGCCTTGCCGTCCGCTTCGGCCCACATTCCGTCGTAATTGAAGGAGATCTTGTTCCAGGGCACATGGATCATGTGCTTGGCGTTGCTCATCTGGATGGAATTGCCGGCGCCGAGCAGCCGGGCGAAGCCAAGGCTGCTGACGAGTTCCTGCAGGGCAAAGATGGCCATGGCTTTGGCCCGGACGCCGTGCATCGCCTTGGCGGAGGCCTTGATGGTGACCTCGTTGGCGCCGCTGCCCCCTTGGATGGCGCCGGCGTAAGCGACCCATTTGCCCTCAATTTCCTCGACTGAGAAGGCGATGGAGCACAGTTCTCCGCCGATCTGGTCGCAGGATACCCGGAGCGTCCATTCGCCTTCGCGGCGGAAACGGTCGTCGGAGGTCAGGGCGAAGCGGATCGAGCCTGATTCTTCGCCCAAGGCGACCTCGGCGAACGTGAACCCTTGGGGTTTCTTTTCGAGCAGGCTGTCCAGCAGGGGGCCGGGATGGGCTTCGGCGAACCGATAGGAGTCGCGGAGGACCTTGAGCTTTCGCTGGCCGTCCCAGCGCGTAGAGAGGTACCCCAGCAGGGTGCGATGCCAGAGCATCGGGTTCGCTTCGGCGAAGCGCTTGTTTTCAGGGCGAAGCAGGAATTCGACCCAGGCTGAGAATGAGCCGTGGGTGGCCATCGCGGTGAAGGCGCGTCCGACGCATTTGGTCAGGGAGGAGTTCCAGGCCCGGCCGGCATGGATCTGCTTGGAAAGGTCCCAGGCGCAGGCAAACGAGCCGAAAGGGGTGGTGGGGGCCTTGGAAGGAGCGAGCAGGGACATGAGGACGGACCGCGATGACCGTGAGCCTGCATCCTCGGGCGGGCTTGGGCGATACTAGAAAGATGCCGGGGTTACTTTGCTTCGACGTGCACCGTCACGCGCATCTCGCGATCGCCTCCACCCCAGTAGCTCCCGCTCACCGGCGTGGCGTCGCGATAGTCCCGGCCCACCGCGGAGGCGACGTACGCCTCGTGGATGACCTTCTTGTTCGTCGGATCTACGCCTAGCCAGCCGTAGCCCGGGATCCAGAGCTCGCACCACGCATGCGAAGCGTGGCTGCCGATGACGTCGCCTCGCTTGGCGTCGTAGACGTAGCCGCAGACGTAGCGGGCGGGGATGCCGATCGAGCGGCAGAGCGCAAGCAGCAGGTGGGCGTAATCTTGGCAGACCCCTTGGGGCTTGGCGAAGAATTCCTCCGTGTTGGTGCCGATGTGCGTCGCGCCGGGGACGTACCTGCAGGTGGCGTGGATGAAGTCCATGAGCCCGATGATCACCGAGAACAGGTCTCCGCGATCCTTCTCCACGTCGACGGCGGCGCGCCAGATCTCAGGCGTGATCCGGATGGGCCCGTCCGAAAGCAGGTAGGGCTGGAAGCTCTCGATCACCTGCTCGGAGCGGACCGCCGCGATCGGCACGTCGGTGGGGATGGCGGCGACCGGTGTCGCGACGGTCTCCACGATGCTGGAGACGTCGATGACCAGCTCGCGGTGCGTTTCCTCGACCTCGAACAGGTGGACCGGATTGCGATAGAGGTCCGGATAGCGGCGCATCCGCACCGCCGGCAGCACGCGGACGAGGTGAAGTCCGAGCTTCTGCCGCAGGTTGGTGAGGGGCGTGACGCGCAGCTCGTTGGTATTGTTGCGGACCGGCAGGGCGTAGCGGTATTCGGTCCGGTGCAGGATGCGGAGCTTCATGGGGCGCGGGGCGTCCTTATTGCTGCTGCTGTTGTTGCTGTTCGCGTTGCCAGTCGGAGAGGGATTCCGGGCGGGTGCCGCGAGGGAAGTGGCGATCGACCTCCCCAGGCAGCAGCACGTAGTTCTCGAAGACCGCCTGACCGGCGGCGTTGAGCTGGACCTGCAGCTCGTCGATGTAGGCGTGCATCCCTCGTGCCATCACCTCGGGCGGGCCGGCGAAGCTCAGGCGCGCCAGCAGGGCGCCGGTGATCTTCTCGCAGCTGTTGGAGTAGCGTCCGGTCGGCGTGCCGGAAATGTCGTGGAGGACCTCGTCGGCCCGGCGGATGCAATGGCGGACCGAGCGGGGGAACTCGTTGGAGAAGAGCAGGAGGTCGACGACTCCTTCGACGCTGATCTCGCCGCCGTGGACGCGGCGGTAGCCGGCGTGGGCGCTGCAGGCGCGCAGGACCGCCCCCCACTGCAGGGACTCGAGGGCCGAATCGCCGTCCGCCAGCTGCGTCTGGGAGCGGATGTCCAGGAAACGGCTCGTCATGTCGGCGCGTTCGAGGAGCCGGCCGAGCTGGAGGAAGTTCCAGCCTTCGTCGCGGGTGAGCGTGGCGTCGGTGATGCCGTCGAAGAGCATCGAGGACGAGATGATCTTCTCGTAATAGGCCTGCGGAAAGCGTTCGAGCAGTTCGAGGCCTTCGGGCGAGGTCACGAACAGGTTCAGCGCGTTGATCTCGGACCACATCTCGTCGGAGATCTTGTCGCGGACCGAACGGGCGTTCTCGCGGGCGAGCCGGATGCAGGAAAGGATCGAGTCGGGATTGCGGAGGTCGAGCGTCAGGAAGCGGGCGACGTCCCCCTGCTTGGGTTCCGGGTAAAGGACGCGGAACGAGCCCTCCATCGCCGTGGCGGCGAGGACGGGCGTCCAGTATTCCTGGGCCGTGCCGCGACCGAGCGACTCATCGTCGAGGAGCATCTCCTCCGAGACGCGGACGAGGCGCGCCAGGTTCTCGGCCCGCTCCATCTGGCGTGCCATCCAATACTGGTGGTCGGCGACCCGGGAAAGCATCATGGCCGTGAGGTCAGGCCGCGAGGACCCAAGTGTCTTTGCTGCCGCCGCCCTGCGACGAATTGACGACGAGTGAGCCGCGCGTGAGGGCGACGCGGGTGAGGCCGCCCGGGAGGACCTTGACGGTGTCGCCCCAGAGGACGAACGGACGCAGGTCCACGTGGCGCCCTTCCAGTCCGCCGTCGACGAGGGTGGGGTGTTGCGAGAAGTTCACCACCGGTTGCGCGATGTAGTTGCGGGGGTGGTTCGTGACCTTCTGGCGGAACTCCTCGATCTGCGCCGCGGTCGCGGCTGGTCCGATGAGCATGCCATAGCCGCCGCTCTCGTTGGCGGCCTTGACGACGAGATTGGGCAGGTTCTCGAGGATGTATTTCTTGTCGCTGTCGCGCCAGGCGAGGTAGGTTGGCACCTGGTCGAGGATGGGCTCCTGGCAGAGGTAGTAGCGGATCATGTCCGGTACGTAGGCGTAGGTGACCTTGTCGTCGGCCACACCCGTGCCGATGGCGTTGGCGAGGGCGACGTTGCCGCGTCGGACGGCGTCGACGAGCCCCGGGACCCCGAGGCAGGAGTCCTTGCGGAAGACCTGTGGGTCGAGGAAATCGTCGTCGATGCGCCGGTAGATCACGTCGACCTGACGCAGGCCGCGCGTGGTACGCATGTAGACGAACCCGTCGAGGGCGATGAGGTCGCGGCCTTCGACGATCTCGATGCTCATCTGCCGGGCCAGGAACGAGTGTTCGAAGTACGCGCTGTTATGGACTCCCGGCGTCAGCAGGACGACGTTGGGGTTCGGGTTCTCCCGAGGCGCCACATGGCGGAGCGTGGCGAGGAGATCGGAGGGGTAGGTGTCGACCGGACGGACGCCGCTGGCGCCGAACAGCTGAGGGAACACCCGCTTCATGGCCGCGCGGTTCTCGAGCACATACGAGACTCCCGAAGGGCAGCGGCCATTGTCCTCGAGCACGAGGTAGCGGCCATCGCGGTCGCGGATCAGGTCGGTTCCGCACACATGGATGTAGGCGTCCTTCGGTACGGAGACGCCGACGAATTCCGGGCGATAATGCGAGGCGCCGAAGACCACTTCCGGCGGGATGATGCCGTCCTTGATGATGCGCTGTTCATGGTACACGTCATACAGGAAGAGGTTCAGGGCCGTGATGCGCTGCACCAGGCCCGCTTCGATATGCTCCCATTCGCCGGCGGGGATGACGCGCGGGAAGGGGTCGAAAGGAAAGACCCGCTCCGTGCCTTTCTCGTCGCCGTAGACCGTGAAGGTGATGCCCTGCTTGAGGAAGAGCAGCTCGAGGCTGCGCAGTTTCTGGCTGAGCTCCTCGTTACCCAGACCGGTGAGCTTATCGGCCACGTTGCGGTAGTACGGGCGGATCTTGCCCGAGGCGTCGACGAGTTCGTCGAAGAGGTTGGCCCCCTTGTAGTCGGTAAGGATCATGCTCATTAGTAAGCAAGACCCCTGCCATCCGCCCGCCGGGCCGGAGATGGTTAAAAACCTCGGAGCCTTAGGCCTAACTTAGGCAACCGATGCCAAAAACAGGCAGGCTCAGAGCCCTTCGCGGGGGGGGCGGCCCTTGGGCGTGACGACCATGCCCTTGGAGCGGAAGAACTCGCTGAGCACCTCGGAGCGCGCTTCGGCAAGCTTGTTCTTCTTCACGTCTTCCGGCGTCAGGAGTTTCTGGCGTTCGGTCATGATGCGGCGGAGCTGCATGAGGGCCGACTGCTGGAGCTGGCGGACGCGCTCGCGCGTGAGCTTGAAGCGTTCGCCGACTTCTTCGAGGGTGAGCGGGCTCTCGCCGTTGAGGCCGAAGCGATGCGTCAGGATCTCGGCTTCGCGCGGGTCGAGGGCGGCGAGCATCTCCGCGACCTCATCGTTGTCGGACTTGCCGCGCAGCGTCTCGAAGGGCGTGCGCTCGGATTCGTCCTTCACCAGGTCGCCGAGCGTCGCGTCGCCTTCTTCGCCGACCGGCTGGTCGAGGGAGGCCGCGCGGTTGGCGATGGACTTCATGTGGACGACCTTCGAGAGCGGTATCTCCATCGCCTGGGCGATCTCCTCGTTATGCGGCTCGCGGCCGATCTCGGCGGTGAGGCGGGCGATGATGCGGCGCATCTGCGCGATGCGGTCCACCATGTGCACCGGCAGACGTATCGTCTTCCCGTTCGACGCCAGCGCGCGCTTGATGGCCTGCTTGATCCACCAGGAGGCATAAGTGCTCAGCTTGCCGCCCTTGTCGGGGTCGAAGCGTTCGACGGCTTTGATCAGCCCGAAGTTGCCTTCGCTGATGAGGTCCATGAGCGAGAGGCCGAAGTTGTCGTAGTCCTTCGCGATGCGCACGACCAGCCGTAGATTCGACTGGATCATCTTCTGCCGGGCGGCTTCGTCTCCCTTGAGCACGCGGCGGGCGAGAGCGGTCTCCTCCTCCAGCGTCAGCAACGGCGTCTTGCCGATCTGGTCCAGGTAATAACGGATCGGCGAGCGTTCTTCCGCGGAGAGTTCTTCCCAAGGCAGGCCCGGTTCGGTGGGGTCCGTGTCGCGGTCGGGCGCAGGGGGGGTGAGAGGCTTCTGCGGGGCGGCGACCTTGGGCGCGACGGGAGCGGTAGGCTTTGCCGGAAGGATCGGCTTCCTGAGGGCCTTCGCGGGCTTAGCCACAGGCGTCACCTTTTTCGGGGCGCTCTTCTTGGGCTTGGACTTGGGCACGGGCGTGCGGTTAGGAGCGGAGGCCTGCGGCAAGGCCGAGGGCGCGGAGGACGCTCTTGGACTTGTTGATGGTCTCTTCGTATTCGGAAGTCGGCACGGAGTCGGCGACGACGCCGGCGCCGGCCTGGATGCTCGCGACGCCGTCGCGGAGCGAGGCGGTGCGGATGACGATGCACGAATCGTGACCGCCATCGAAGCCGAAGTAGCCGACGGCGCCGCCGTAGATGCCGCGGCGCTCGCCTTCGAGTTCGGAGATGACCTGCATGGCGCGCACCTTGGGCGCGCCGGAAAGGGTGCCGGCGGGGAACGTCGCGCGGAAGAGGTCGAAGGCATCCTTCTCCGGCGAGAGCTGGCCCTCGACCTGCGAGACGATGTGCATCACGTGCGAGTAGCGTTCGACAATCGCGTAGTCGGGGACCTTCACGGAGCCGGGTACGCAGACTCGGCCGAGGTCGTTGCGCGCGAGGTCGACGAGCATCAGGTGCTCGGAGCGTTCCTTCGGGTCGGCCAGCAGTTCCGTCTCGAGCTGACGGTCGGCGGCTTCGTCGGCTCCGCGCGGACGCGTGCCGGCGATCGGGCGGATCTCGCAGAGGCGGCCGGTGAGGCGGACGTTCACTTCGGGCGACGCGCCCACGACGTCGAAGCCGCGGCCGGTCTCCATCACGAACATGTAGGGCGAAGGGTTCACGTGGCGCAGCACGCGATAGAGGTCGAGCGGGTCGCCCTTGAAGGCGACGTCGGTGCGGCGGGACAGCACGACCTGGACGCAGTCGCCGGCGCGGATGTATTCCTGCGTCTTGCGGATCGCGGCCTCGAAGTTGGTTTGGCTGAAGTTGGCCTGGCCGGTGGCGAATTCCGCGACGGCCGGGAGTTCGGCGGCGACGGCGGCGCGAGGGCCCGTGATGACGGCGCGCAGAGCTTCGATCTCCTGCTTGGCGGCGGCCCAGGCGGCATCGGCGTCGGCCGGCGACTTCACGCGGGCGTTGACGATGAGGCGGAGGGTCTGGCGGGCGTTGTCGAAGGCGACGACGCGGTCGACCAACATGAAGTGGAGCAGGGGCGTGCCGGCCGGATCCTTGGCGGCCTTCGGTACCGTGGGCTCGACGCGGTGGACGTATTCGTAGCCGACCATGCCGACCATGCCGCCGACGAAGGGGGGCAGGCCCGGGACCTTGGCCACGCGCAGGCCAGAGAGTTCCTTCTTCACCAGCGTCAACGGATCGGCCGGGGTCGGGATGGTCTCCTTGGAGCCGTCGCGGCGGGTGATCTCGGTGCGGTCTTCCCAGGCGGTGAGGGTCATCGCCGGGGCGGCGCCGCAGAAGCTGTAGCGGCCGAGTTTGTCGCCGCCTGTGACGGATTCGAAGAGGAAGGGCGAGCCGAGGGCGCGGAGGCGGGCGTAGACCGAGACCGGCGTCTCCAGGTCCGCCATCATGTCCAGGCACACCGGGATGAGGTCGGACTGCTGGGCCAACTGGCGGAAGGTAGCTTGGTCAGGGACTAGGCTCACGCCGCCATTTAGATGCCTAAACCCGCGGTTTGGAAACCAATTAAAGCAATCCGGCCAGATTGAAGCCGGTCTGATGCCTTAACCTTGCTTGCCTGACGTCCAGCGACCCCACAACGACAGCGGGAGGAGGCGGCCGGTTTCTTCCTGCTTGAGAGCCAGTTCGCCGATGTCGACCTTGCCGCCGAGTCCGCGGGTGACTTCTTCGAGCAAGTTGTGGCAGAGGATCGAAGAGGCGTCGATGGTGTAGACCGTCAGGATCATGAACTGGGCCTGAGGTGAAAGCAGTTCGCGGCAGGCGCGGAGCAGCGGGGCGAGGTCGCGTTCGACCTTCCAGAATTCGCCGGTCGGGCCGCGGCCGAAGGCGGGCGGGTCTAGCATGATGGCCTCGTACTTGTTGCCGCGCTTCACCTCGCGCTTCACGAACGTCATCGCGTCCTCGATGATCCAGCGGATCGGCTCCTGGGCCATCCCGGAGAGTTCCTGGTTACGGCGGCCCCAGGCCACCGCGGGCTTGGAGGCGTCGACGTGGGTCACGTGCCAGCCCGCTTGGGCGGCGACGAGCGAAGCGGCGCCGGTGTAGCCGAAGAGGTTGAGCAGGCGAGGGCGGGGTTCGAGCTTCTGCGGGCGCGAGGCGACCCACTTCCAATGTGGCGACTGTTCGGCGAAGACGCCGAACTGCTTGGAATTATCCATGAACCGGAGCTGGAAGCGGAGTTTGCCGAGCTTGGTCTCCCATTCCTTGGGGCAGTTGCCCTTGAGCTTCCAGCGGCCTTCGCGGCCGCCTTCTTCATGCTCGGCGACGGCGCGGGCCCATTCGGCGGCGGGCAGGCTTTTGCTCCACCAAGCCTTGGGTTCGCTGCGGATCATGCGGACGCCGCCGATCTCCTCGAGCTTGAACCCGTCGCCGGAATCGAGGAGGCGGTGTCCCTCCCAGTCGCTGACTAGTACGCTTATTTCCACGCAGGCATCGTGGGGAAGCCTCGGCCGGGAGGGAAGCCCGCTTTTGCTCGCCAAAACTTTTTCCGCCCTTCCTCTTGGCGGTGATGACGAGAGAGCTGGCCAGCGCGCGCTGGGAGACGAAGGTCTCCGGTCTCGTCGTGCTCACGAGCGACTGGACGGCCCCGGGCCTTCCGCCGCTCTCCCTGAATCCTCCGGCGCGCCTGACTTTGCTCGAGCCTGCCGACGTCCGCGCCTGGTCCTTGCGCTCAGGACATTGGCTGGAAGCCGGACGCGTGCATTTCTTTTTCTGGAAGGCCTTGTGCCCTGAGGTCGCGGACGGAGTCGTCAGCGTGGCCGGCCCTTTCAACGACTGGGGCCGGGCCGTCGACATGGAGCGCTGGGCGTTGAGTCCGGTATGCGTCGCGGGCGCCGAAGGCTTCGAACTGAGCGTCTCCGCCGAAGAGGTCCTCGGGGCCGCCGAGGAGGTCGAATTCAAGTTCCTCCGCGACGGCGGCCGCTGGATCGAGCCGCCGCACGACGCCGACAACATCCGTCGTTCCGCCGACAACCATCGTAACCTGCTCGTCTCTCGCCTCCGCACGGACCGGCACGTGTTCCGCTTCCATGCGGCCGACGCCGATCCGGCCGCCGCACCGGTACGCATGATCTTCGAGGCCGCCGAACTGCTCGAGCTCGGCGACATCCTGGCCTCCGATCCGCTCGACGTCCTCGAACCGCCCGGCAATTTCGGCGCGATCGTCGGCCCTTGTTCGACGCAGTTCCGCGTCTTCGCCCCGCGGGCCCGTGCGGTCGAGGTCAGCTGGAGCCAGCCGTCGGGCGGCCCCAGCCATCTGCTCGCGCTCAAGCCCGAAGGGCAGGGCGCCTGGTCGGCCACTTATCCCGAGGATCTCTCCGGCGCGCATTACTGGCTCTCCGTCGCCTCAAGCGACGCCGGCGCGCAGGAGCGCTTCGGCGAGACGCAATTCGTCGATCCTTGGGCGCGCGCGGTCGTCGGTCCGAGGCAGGCCGCGGGTGTCATCATCGGCCCTGAAACACTGGTTCCTTTCGATGACGGCTTCGCGCCTCCGCCCGTCGAGGACCTCGTCATCCTGGAGGGGCACCTGCGCGACCTGCTCGGCCTGGCCGAAGGCGCGCCCGCCGCCGGCGGCTACCGCGACCTCGCCCGTTATGTGCGTTCGCATGGCAACTACCTGCGTTCGCTCGGCGTGAACGCGATCGAGCTGCTGCCCTGCGCGGAATTCGAGCATGCGGACAAGGAGGAATACCATTGGGGCTACATGCCCGTGAGCGCGTTCGGCGTCGCGAACCAATACGCTTCCGCGCCGGGCGTCGTCGCCATCGAGGAATTCCGCGAACTCGTGCGCGCCTGCCATGAGGCCGGGCTCACCGTCATCATGGACGTGGTGCTCAATCATTTCGGTTCGCCCACCGGTCTCGGGGCGATCGACGCCCCTTACTATTACCGCGTCGATCCGCAGGGCGAACTCACCAACTGGAGCGGCTGCGGCAACGACGTCCGGGCCGAGGCGCCGATGTTCAAGCGCCTCGTGCATGCGGCCCTTTATCACTGGACCGAGACGTTGGGCGTCGACGGCGTCCGCCTCGACCTCGCCGAACTGCTCGGCACGCCGCTGCTGCGCGAGATCGAAGCCGATTTCCGGGTACGCTCGCCGCACAAGATCCTCATCGCCGAACCTTGGAGCTTCCGCGGCCATGCGGCCCGCGACCTGGATGACACCACCTGGACCAGCTGGGACGACGCGTTCCGCGAGTTCCTGCCGGCCTACGTCCGCGGTCATGCCAAGGCCTCCGACCTGCTCCACCACGTCGCCGCCTGCGCCTTCCGTCCGTCGGCTCGGCTGCGTTATGCGCAGTCGCACGACGACATGGCCTGGTTGGATCGCATCACCGAACGTGCGGCTGCCGACGCCTTGGATCCGGCGCCCAACGACGTGCTCCGCACGCGCATGATGCATGTCGTGCTGCTGTGCGCCGCCGGCGTGCCCATGCTCTGCGCGGGCCAGGATTTCCTCATGACCAAGCGCGGCGTGAGCAACACGTGGCGCCGCGGAGACCTGAACCGGCTCGACCCTGTGCGCCTGGACCGTTTCCGCGCCGAGCATGAGTTCGTCGCCCGCCTCATCGGTTTCCGTCTTTCGGCCGCCGGGGCCGTCATGCGTCCGCGCCAAGCCGTTTCCTCCGGCTGGATGCAGGTGACCCATCAGGACGGGGGCGAAGCTTTCGTCGCCGTCCTCAATGCCGACGGCGCCCTCGGGGCTCCCCGCGTGCTCCTGGCCTGCAATCCCCATGGCCATGAGGTCAGCCTGGCTTTGCCTCGGACCGGCCATTGGACGCCCGTCGTCGTCTCGCCGTTCCCCTCCTGCCTGCATGCGCCGGGTCCTGTTCCTCGGATCGAGGCGGGCAGGGTGGTTTTGCCGCCTTTGGCCGCCGCCGTCTGGTCCGCCGGGGCCTGATTCGCATTCTCGCTTGCCAATGCGGGGTGGCAGGGCCTTTTTCATCCCTTTCCCGCTCCCGTGGGAACCCACTCTTCTACACACCATACCATGGCCACCAAAGTAGCTATCAACGGATTCGGCCGCATCGGCCGTCTCGTCTTCCGCGCCCTCGTCGAACAGGGCCACCTCGGCACGACCTTCGACGTCGTCGCCGTCGGCGACATCGTCCCTGCGGACAACCTCGCCTACCTCCTGAAGTACGACTCCACGCAGGGTCGCTTCAACGGCACCGTCTCCTCCAAGAAGTCCTCCCCGGACAAGGCCGAAGACGACGTCCTCGTCGTGAACGGCAAGGAAATCCTCGTGGTTTCCGCCAAGACCCCGGCCGAACTCCCCTGGGGTAAGCTCGGCGTCCAGGTCGTCATCGAGTCCACCGGCCTCTTCACCGAAGCCGCCAAGGCCAAGGGCCACCTCGAAGCCGGCGCCAAGAAGGTCATCATCTCCGCTCCGGCCAAGGATGAGGACATCACCGTCGTCATCGGCGTGAACGACGACAAGTACGAGGCTTCCAAGCACCACATCATCTCGAATGCCTCCTGCACCACGAACTGCCTCGCGCCGCTCGTCCACGTGCTGCTGAAGGAAGGTTTCGGCGTCGCCGAAGGCCTCATGACCACCGTCCACGCCTACACCGCCACCCAGAAGACCGTCGATGGTCCGTCCAAGAAGGACTGGAAGGGTGGCCGTTCCGCCGCGATCAACATCATCCCGTCCGCCACCGGCGCCGCCCGCGCCGTCGCCCTCGTCCTCCCGGAAGTGAAGGGTAAGCTGACCGGCATGGCCTTCCGCGTGCCGACCCCGACCGTCTCGGTCGTCGACCTCACGGTCAAGACCACCAAGGACACCTCCCTCGCCGAGATCAAGGCCGCCCTCAAGAAGGCGTCCGAGACCTACATGAAGGGCATCCTGGCCTATACCGACGAAGAAGTGGTCTCCTCCGACTTCATCCACGACAAGAGCTCGTCGATCTTCGACGCCGGCTCCTCGATCGAGCTGAACAAGAACTTCTTCAAGCTCATCAGCTGGTACGACAACGAGTGGGGCTACTCCAATCGCGTCGTCGAGCTCCTGGGCAAGGTCACGGCCAAGCTCTAAGCCTCGCTTAGATTCCTCCGCGACAGGCGGCCCGTCCGGGCCGCCGGTCTTGTTTTGGGCTCCCGGCTGGGCGGGGGAGGGCGGATACGATGGTTTGCGAGGCCGCGGGCGGTTTGTTCTTCCCACCCTTGGCCTTACGCCTTTCTGTGCTCCCTTTCACCACCATGCCTGCTCCTACCCTCCGCGAACTCGGCTCCGTCAAGGGCCAGCGTGTCCTCGTCCGTGTCGACTTCAACGT
>CAIWNE010000016.1 GCA_903913915.1 uncultured Opitutia bacterium | reverse complement strand
GCCAGAAGGTCGTAAGCCTTGCCCGGGTCATCCTTCTTGCGCTGGCGATCCTCGAGCTCGCGGGTGAGCTGCTCCCGCTCCTTCCGGACCGCCTCCTTCTCCTCGTTGACCTTCTTCCAGGACAGCTCGAGGCGCGCACCTTCCTTCTGCGCCTTCTCGACGGCCTTGGCGTAGGGGCTCCTGTCCCCTTCCCGCTTCTCGTTGACCGGCTCGTCCGGACTCGGGGATTCGGCGGCAGCGGGCGCCGGTTTGTTCGCTGCTTCCTCCGTGTCCTGCTTGGCGCCCTCGGGTTCGGCCGGCGGCTCCGTATCCACCGAGGTCGCGGAGTCCGCCTGTTCGGCGAGCTCCATGATGTCGGCGGGCGCGGGCGCGGCTGCCACTTCGGCGGCGGTCTCGTTCCTGTCCTGGTTCTGATCGTTCATGCGCTATGTGTTCGTGATGGCCTGATGAGATTCGGGGTCGGAGCGTCAGGCCCGCGCGTCCTCCCCGTTGAATTCAGATTCCGGTGGCTGGGCGGTGGCACGCATGGCGAGCCCCTTGGCGGAGCCCCAGCAGCTTGCGAAACCGCGGGCAGTAGCGTTACCGCGGGCTTCGTCGCCAGGAGTGCCCCACACGGCGGCGGCGCATTTGCCGGCGATGAGAGCCTTCATGGCCGCGTCGATCCGGCGACCGCTATTGGTCGATAGGAAATGAGCCCAGGCGTTATAGTCGTCCTCGTCGAGCGTGGCGCCGGGATGGTTGCCCAGGGTACGGTAGTCGGAAAGGAGACGGAGCTCGTCTCGGGAGAGGAGCCAGCGGAGGAGTCGGTTCTTCATGCGGAAGCGGGTGCGGCCTGCGGAGGCTGGGCCTGTTGAGGTTGCTGTTGTTGGGGGCCGGCCTGCTGCTGTTGCTTCTGGGCCATGGCTTGCTGACGCAGCTGGAGGGCTTGAGCAGCGGCCGCACCCATCTGCATCATCTCCTGGGCGATCGGCGCGAACTGCTTGGCGGCGGCCGGGTCGCTCTTCTTGAGGATTTCGAGGTGCTGCATGCCGTGCTGCGTGATCAGGACGGCCAGTTCAGGGTCGATGGGCTCGCCCATCTGGAGGCGACGTTGCACGAAGCCGGCCATGCACTGTAGGTGCGCGACATGGTCGTCGGTCGGACGCACCTGAGCCGGGAAGCCCATGGCCATGACGGAAAGCTCCTGAGCCTGGTCTTCCATCTGGTCGGTAGATTTCTGCTGCGGATCGCGGAAGACGCGGCGCACGAGACGCGGGTCGTCGACCTCGAGGGCTGACTTAACGAGCTCGCCTTGGTCGACGAACGGACTGCTGCCGAATGCCTGTAGACGTGCGTAGGCTTTTTGGATTTGCAGAGGACGATTGGCGGAGTCGCCCGAGCCGTTGGGCTCGATGGCGTAGTTGGCCTTGAGCGCGGCGGGGTCGAGTTCGCCGGCGACCGAGTCGAAATAATACGCGAGGTCTTCGCCCATGTGCTGGGCGCAGATCGCCCAGGCCATCCGGAGAAGTTCGCCGAGCTCGCGGCGGAAGATGCGGGAACGCAGTTCGGTGTTATTACCCATCACCTGCGAGATGATGGAGGCCTCGGTGGCGGTCTTGGCTCCCTTGTGACCGACGGCGCCGGAGGCCGCGCCCAGACCGAAGTCTGGGACGGTGATAAGTTGCTCGGCCACGCCGCGGGCCTGCTGCATCTGCATGGGCAGGTCTGTCGGCGACGGCGGGAACTCCACCGACTTGACCTCATAGGGCAGGATCTGCCCGGGTCGGAAAGTAATGGAGGCGTTATTCTCAAGGCCACCGGAAGGCGTGTAGAAAAGCGGCTGGCAGGTGAGCGTCAGCCAGTCCATCTGGGTGTTCCAGAGCTTGTTGAGCGAGGACTCGAAAGGGGCGACGCGCTCGGGGATGCCGCGGGGCGAATGCCAGGCGTCGTCTTTCAGCTCATAGGTGAAGGAACCGAAGGGAGAGGCTCCCTCGGCGAAGGGCCCAAGGGCGTAGGGGCAGGCAAAGTCGGGACGGAGCGGCTTGTCGGAGGCTAGCGGGCTCGCGGTGGAGACGATCCAGCGGCCCTTGTCGTCGCGGTGCCAGATCTCCCAGATGACGATCATCTCCTGGTCGGAATGCGTGACGCCCTCGCGGAGCCGGCGGTTGGTTTCGGCGACCATGCCGGCCTCGCTACCGCGGCCGGTGATGGAGCGCACGAGGTCGGGGTCCTTATCGTAGATCCCGGAGCGCATGTATTCGTCGACCGAGATGGTGTGCACCTGGCAGATCCAGTCGGCGTCCTGAAGGGCGCGGGTCCACGGCGGAACGATGAAGCGCAGCGGCGGGACGACGGTAAACTCCAGCCGGGACTTGGCAGAGTTCCAGCGGATTTTCACCGGAGCGCGGCCCGAGATCAGCATAGCATCGACGGCGCGGACGATGAAGTCCTCGAAGTTGCTGCGCTGCTTAAGCACGTGGTCGAACCACTGCGAGGCGGCGACCTGGAAGCGGACGCCGTCGGAATCCAGGCCCGTGAAGGAGGCGACGGTGTCGCCGGCGAAGGCCTGCTGCACATAGGCCGGCTTCATCTTCTCGATGAGCATGTCGGCCAGCGGGAAGTGCATGTCGGCCGCGCCCTTCCAGGGGCGGACCTGACGGCGCTCGCCGTCGTGACGCATCTCCTGCCAGCGCGACTGCCTCAACTCCCACTGTGAGCGGGAGGCGAGCGCCATGCGGACCTTATCGTGCAGCGTGCGGCTCATCGGTTCTGGTCACGCGCCTGGGCGGCGCGGCTGAGCATCAGGACTTCCTGCTCCAGGCGGAGGTATTCCGCCTGACTGTGCCAGGTCTCGTCCGTCTGCGGATTGTAGAGCCCGTCCTTGGTCGGGACCGTCGTTCCGGCCTGCAGGCGCAGGATCCTGGGCGAGGCCTGCAGCGAGCCCGAGGTCGGCCTCGAGGCGCTGGCGCAGCCGGTCAGCACGAAGCTGATCAGCAGCATCGCCGGAGCGTAGGCGGAGTATCTCGTCCTCGGTAGCATCGGATTGGGCCCGGATGTCTCGAAGCAGCTCCCACCTCGCCCGGATGCGCCGCACCTCCATGAGGTCGCGCAGAGCCCGGGCCAGGTCTGAGAGCAGTCCGATCACTTGAGAGGGTCCTCCTTCCCGGCTTGGGATTTGGCATCAACGGAGGTCGCGTTTTGCGACGCATCATCGGGCGCGGGGCGCGCGATCTTTACCGAGGCAGTAAGGTCTAAGGTATACTCGAGGAAACGGAACCACCAGGTCGTGCGGTAGCCGTTGATCTTGGTCTCGCAGACCACGCCGCCCATGACGTTCATGACGGGCTTCACGAGGAGGCGAAGGCCGCCGATCAGGATAAGCAGGGTCGTGACCCAGCCTCCCTTGCCGTTGAGGGCGTCCTGGATCAGGCCGGCCAGCGCAGTCTGGAGCTGCGCGGATTCAGAGGGGCCGACGGCGGCGCCGGCGGGGTCCTGGGCGGCGTAAAGGCCAATCGAAAGGACGGCGAGGAACGCGGCGACGGTGAGGGCGTGATTGAGGCGGTGTTTCATCTGGTTGGGAAGGTGTAGGGTTATT
>CAIWNE010000015.1 GCA_903913915.1 uncultured Opitutia bacterium | reverse complement strand
CTTCTTCCACCAGCTCGTCGGCGTGCTCGCCGACACGATGGGCGACGTCTTCCCCGAGATCCGCACCCGCCGCGCCGTCGTGGCCGACGTGATCCGCATCGAGGAGGAATCCTTCAACCGCACCCTCGACAAGGGCATCGCTCTCTTCGAGGACGAAGCCAGCAAGCTCAAGTCCGGCGGCGTCATCTCCGGCGCCATCGCCTTCCGCCTCTACGACGAGCAAGGCTTCCCGCTCGACCTCACGCAGCTGATGGCCCGCGAACGCGGCCTGACGGTCGACGGCGCCGGCTTCGAGAAGCTGATGGAAGAGCAGCGCAACCGAGCCCGCGCGGCACAGAAGAAGGAGATCATCACCCTTTCCGACATCGGCTCGGACCACCCGACGGCCTTCGTCGGCTACGACGCCCTCGCCACGCAGGCCAAGGTCGCCCAGGTCGCCAAGATCAAGGACCGCGCCGCCGTCATCCTCGACAAGTCCCCCTGCTACGCCGAGATGGGCGGCCAGGTCGGCGACTCCGCGATCATCACCCTCGGCGGCCGCCAGTGGCGCGTCACCGACACCCAGAAATCCGGCCAGACCTGGCTTCACTTCCTCGACGGCGAAGACGCCCCGGAAGCAGGCGCGACCATCGAGATCGCCGTCGACCAGGCCCGCCGAGACGCCATCCAGCGCCACCACACGGTGACGCACATCCTGCACTGGGCGCTCCATGAGGTCGTCTCCAAGGAAGCCTCCCAGAAGGGCTCCGCGGTCGACCCGACGAAGCTGACCTTCGACTTCAACGGCCAGGCGCTCACGCCGGGCCAGCTGGCCGACATCGAGAAGCTCGTCAACGAACGCATCCTCGCCAACGACGCGGTTACGTGGAGCGAAGTCGCCTACGCGTCCGTCAAGGGCCGCCCCGACATCATGCAGTTCTTCGGCGACAAGTACGGCGACTCCGTGCGCGTCGTCCAGGTCGGCGGCAAGGCCGCCTCGCTGAACGGCTGGTCGATGGAACTCTGCGCGGGCACGCACGTCCGCCACACCGGCGAGATCGGCCTCTTCCGCATCGTCGGCGAGAACGCCATCGCCGCCGGCGTCCGCCGCATCGAAGCCGTCGCCGGCCTCGCTTCCTACGAACGCGCCAAGGCCGAGGCCGAGTTGCTGAAGGCTCTCGCCTCGTCGACGAACACCCCGATCGCCGACCTCGCCAAACGCCTCGAGCAGATCATGGAGCAGAGCGCCGCGCTCGAGAAGAAGCTCAAGGTCTTCCGCGACAAGGAATCCTCGCAGCTCGCCGACGCCCTCGCCGCCAAGGCGAGCGACCGCGCAGGCCTGAAGTATGTCGTCTCCCAGGTGAGCGCCGAGACGCCCAACGATCTCCGCGACCTCGGCGCCAAGGTGGCCGGCAAGGTCGGGCCTTCCGCCGTCGTCGTCCTCGCCGCCGTCTTTGGCGACAAGGTCTCGCTCGTGGCCAACTGCGGTCCGGACGCCGTCAAGGCGGGCAAGGCCGCCGGCAAGATCGTCACCGACGCCTGCGGCAAGCTGGGCGGCAAGGGCGGAGGCAAGCCCGACGCCGCGATGGGCGGCGGCACCGACGTCTCCAAGGTCGCCGAGGCCTTGGGTAGCGTCGCGTAAGGCAGATTAGAGGTAGGGGTTGGGATAGGGGTAGGGCCAGGTAACACTGGCCCTAGATAGGTATTGGCGGTTGGGAATACCTACAAGCGAGGGGTGACCGGAAACCGGATGATTAGCTGGGGGCTTATCTTCAGGTCTCGGGTCTCGGCTGTCGGGAAATCTGCCCTCCGTCATCTGCCATCTGTCATCTTTCCCATCCCTACCCCTAACCTCGCCCCTTTTCACCTATTATTCTTATCAATCTCACCCCTCTCTCCGTCCTTTATCAATCATCACCGATCCTCCATCCTTCATCGTATCTCTCTCGCCCCATGCGCCTCCTCGCCCTCCTGCTCCTTCTCCCGCTGACGCTCGCCGCCGCCGCCGACAACGGCTCGGCCTACCACGTCCGCATGCAGGTCGACGCCGACCATCTCTTCCTGCCATTGTCCGTCACGATCAAGGGCAAGGACCGCGCCGCGGTCGACGCTCGCCTCGACGCGATCCGTAAGGAACTGGAGAAGCGCTTCGCCGACCAGCCCGGCTGGGAACTCCGCGAAGTCGCGTCCGAGTTCGCCCGTGCCGAAACGAAAGCCTACGTCTCGCGCCCCGGCAGCGGCAGCAAGCTCTTCGGCGATGAAGAAGACAAAGGCGACGTGACCTATGTCGCCAACGCCCGCTGGGAACTCCACACCGAAGCCGACAAAGGCCTCAAGGGACTCGAAGTCCTCCGCACCAAGGCGGCCGACCTCGTGAAGGCGAAGAGCGAAGACGAGAAGCAGGTCATCGGCGAACCCGCCTACGCGCTGACGAATCCGCAGGACTATCGCAACGAACTGCTCGACCAGATCAAAAACGATTTCGAAGAAGCCAAGAAGCACCTGCCCGAAGGCCAGTGGAAGCTCGAGCTGCCCAACCTCTCCGGACCAGTCGGCGTGCGGGCCCTCGGCGGCAAACGCTACGAGGTCAGCCTCGACTACGGCATGTCTTTCGTCACGCCGAAGCCGGAAAAGGCCACGAAATAAGGGTTTTCAAGGCCCGCCGCCCGGCTTGTCCTTGCCCGTCCCTGCGGGACGCCTAGTCGTCATTCATGGCTATCCGCCGCCTCACGCTCGTCGTCAACCGCACCAAGCCCGGGGTGGATGACATCGTGTGTTCGGTCCAGGAAGCCGCCCAGAAAGCCGGCGTGACCCTCACGGTCGCCGACGGCTGGCCCATCGGACGCGAGACGCTCAAGGGAGCCGACGCGTGCGGCGTGGTCGGCGGTGACGGCACCTTCCTCGGGGTGGCCGAAGCCGCCGCGCTCGAAGGCGTGCCCCTCTTCGGCATCAACCGCGGCAAGCTCGGCTTCCTCGCGGCGTACCCGAGCGAGGACGTCGGCGCCTCGCTGCAGTCCATCCTCGCGGGCGACTTCCGCGTCGAGAAGCGCGCCCTCCTCGAGATCCGCTTCGCCGACGGCAGCTTCGCCCTCGCGCTCAACGATATCGTCATCAAGACCCGCGACGTCTTCCGCATGGGCCGTTTCGCCGTGCTCGCCGACGGCGCCCGCGTGAACGAATATCGCGCAGACGGACTCATCCTGGCGTCCCCGACCGGAACGTCCGCCTACAACCTCGCCGCCGGCGGCCCGCTCGTCGATCCCGCCGCCTCGGTCCTCGTGCTGACCCCGATCTGCGCGCATACGCTCTCCAACCGCTCCGTCATCTTCGATGGCGAGACCGAACTCGAGATCCGCAGCGAGGACAGCGCGCTGCTCGGCCTCTCCGTCGACGGCCGCGAGACCCTCGAGGCCCAGCGCCGCCTGCCCCTCGTCATCCGCACCGCCAAGGTCCAGCTGGCCCTCCTGCGCCCGAAATCGCTCACCCATTTCGACGTCCTGCGCAGCAAACTGAAGTGGAATTGAGGCGGGCAAAGCCGGCCCTAACTCCGCAGGGAGAGGGTTAGGTTTGATTGGCTGACAGGTAGGGCGGACTCTCCGAGCCCGCCGAAGAACGGACGACTCGGAGAGCCGTCCCTACCCCTGAGATACGGCGGCGGCCTACCCCACCCCTGCCCCTAACCTCATTGACCTCTGAGCCAGCCTGCCCTTTATCGCCCTTTCGATGCTGACGATTGCCAATGTTTCCAAGTCCTACGGACCCCGCACCTTGTTCGCGGAGGTCTCGCTGAACATCGCCCGCACCGACCGCCTCGGCCTCGTCGGCGCCAACGGCGCCGGCAAATCGACCCTCGTCAACATCATCCTCGGCAAGGACAAGCCCGACGACGGCCTGATCGAGTGGGAACGCGGCGCCAACTTCGGCTTCCTTCCGCAGGAAAGCGCGCCCGTCGGCGACGAGACGATCCTCCAGATCGCCACGAGCGGCGGCAAGCTCGAGCCCGAGAACGACGACGACTGGGACATCGACTACACCTTGGAGCCGCGCGCGAAGAAGATCCTCGCCGGCCTCGGCTTCCGCGAGAGCGACCATGAGAAACTCGCGAAGACGTTCTCCGGCGGCTGGGTCATGCGCGCGCACCTCGCCCGCCTCCTCGTCAGCGAGCCTACGCTCCTCCTGCTCGACGAACCGACCAATCACCTCGACCTCGAAGCACTCCTCTGGTTCCAGGACTACCTGACCCGCTATCCGGGCGGCCTCGTCGTCATCTCGCACGACCGCGCCTTCCTCAACGCGCTCTGCACCGGCATGATCGAGCTGCGCGGCCAGCGCCTGCACGAATACACCGGCAACTACGACGACTTCCTCCTCGAACGCGTCGCCCGCAAGGAGCGCCAGCAGGCGATGTTCAAGAACCAGCAGCGCGAGATCGCGCACCTGCAGACGTTCGTCGACCGCTTCGGCGCCAAGGCCTCGATGGCCTCCCGCGCGAAGTCCAAGGAGAAGCAGATCGCCCGACTCGAGGAAGTCGCGATCGACGAGCCCGAGGACGACCTGAAGAAGATCCAGGTCCGCTTCCCGCAGCCGCCGCGCTCCGGCCTGAAGGTGATGAAGCTCGAGCACGTCCAGCAGGCCTACGGCGAGCACGTGGTCTACCAGGACCTGAACTTCGAATGCGAACGCGGCCAGCGCACGGTGCTCGTCGGCCCCAACGGCGCCGGCAAGTCCACCCTGCTCAAGATCCTCGCCGGCGTGATCCCGATCAACGGCGGCGTCCGCGAGGAAGGCGGCAACGTCATCACGGGCTATTTCGCCCAGAACCGCGTCGACAACCTCAACCCCAAGCTGACCGTCCTCGAGAACGTGATGGAGCTGCGCACTTCCGAGAACGGCCTCACCGAACAGCAGGCCCGCGGCATGCTGGGCACGTTCCTCTTCCGTAAGGACGACGTCCATAAGAAGGTCTCCGTCCTCTCGGGCGGCGAAAAGTCGCGCCTCGCCCTGGTCAAGCTGCTGATCAACCCGCCGAACTTCCTCCTCATGGACGAGCCGACGACGCACCTCGACATCATGTCGATCGACGCGCTCATCGCGGCCCTGAAGACCTACGAAGGCACGCTCTATTTCGTCAGCCACGACGTGCACTTCATCCGCGAGATCGCGAAGACGGTGCTGCACGTGCATTCCGGCCGCCTGACGCACTACGCCGGCGACTACGCCTACTACCTCGAGAAATCCAAGTCGGGCAACGAGCGCGCGGCGCTGACCGCCGGTTTCACCGACGGCCGTCCGAAGCAGGCCGAAGCCCCGAAGGCCGCCCAGCCCAAGGCCGCCGCCAAACCGTCCGCCGCCGACCTCCGCAAACTGAAGTCCGAGGTCACCAAATTCGAACAGCAGGTCGCCGAGTTCGAAGCCAGGCAGACCAAGCTCACCGCCGAACTGGCCGACCCGGCCACTTATACCGGCGGCGCGAACGTCCAGCAACTGAACGCCCAGCTCCGCGACACGATCAACGCGCTGCAGGCCGCGACCGCCGCCTGGGAACAGGCCGCGCAGAAGCTGAGCGAGGCAGAAGGCGCCTGAAGCGCTGTTAATAGCGGTTAGGGAGAAAACAGCCTTAATGAAGAAGCAGGAGCGACCCCCTCTGTTTGGCTTCGTTTTGTAACTTTCCTATCCGCTAACCGCCCACCGCAGGGACCTGGTTTGTCGTCATTCCTTTCTGGCACTCAGGGAACCCTTCCCTTACACCCCTGTCCTTACCTGACACCCCCATGCGTTCCCTCACCCGTATCCTGAGCGTGCTTGCCCTCCTGGCCGCCGCCGTCCCCTCCGCCTTCGGTCACGGCGCCGGCGAAGAGATGTCCAAGGCCGCCAACGCCTTCCTCGGCTCGCTCGACGACGCCCAGCGCGCCAAGGCCACCTTCGGCTTCGAAGACGCCGAGCGCCTCAACTGGATCTTCGTCCCGCACGTCCGCAAGGGCCTCCCGCTCAAGGAAATGAACCCCGGCCAGCGCCACTTCGCCCAGGCCCTGCTCTCCACCTCCCTCAGCCAGCGCGGCCACATGAAGGTCGAGTCCGTCATGGCCCTCGAGTACCTCCTCTTCCTCATCGAAGAGGGCAAGGGCGCCAACGTCCGCGACGCCGAGAACTACTTCGTCTCGATCTTCGGCAAGCCTGACGCGCACGGCACCTGGGGCTACCGCTGGGAAGGCCACCATTGCTCCCAGAACTTCACGATCGTCGACGGCGTGCTCGTCGGCTCGACGCCTTCGTTCCTCGGCACCAATCCGGGCCAGGTGAAGTCCGACACCACGCACGTCGGCGACGCGATGCCCGGCCTCGTCGGCTTCGAGCTCCTCGACACCGAAGACGCCACCGGTCGCGCCCTCGCCAAATCCCTGACCGAAGAACAGCGCAAGACCGGCTTCATCCCCGGCGAGACCCCGAAGGACGTCATCACGAGCAACAAGCAGCGCGCCGACGGCATCATCAAGCATAAGGGCATCGCTTTCTCCGCCCTCACCGCCGAGCAGAAGAAGATGGCCGGCACGATCATCGCCGAATACGTCGGCCGCGCCCGCTCCGACTTCGCCCTCAAGGAAATGGCCGCCATCTCGGCGATCCCGGAAGACCAGCTCTTCTTCGGCTACAACGGCGGCACCGAAGCCGGCCAGGCCCACTACTACAGCATCCAGGGCCCGACCTTCCTCCTCGAGTTCGCCAACTTCCAGAACGGCGCCAACCACGTCCACGCCTCCTGGCGCGACCTGAAGAAGGACTTCGGCTACGACCCGCTCGCCGAACACGCCAAGACCCACAAGTAAGCCGGCCTTCAGGCCGAAAACGAAACCCCGGGCGACCGGGGTTTTTTGTTGGGCGACCTGACGGTCGACTGAGGGTCTGCTGGCATGGTGAACTGCTGCGAAGCCTTTGGTAGGGACGGCGCTCCGAGCCGTCCGATTGAGGACGGAGACATGAACCTCGCCCGGGTCAACGGCGGGCTCAGAGAGCCCGCCCTACCCGTTCAACGCACCTTCACGCCGTAAGCTCCCAGTTCGTTCAGGAAGACAATCGGGGAGGAAGGGCTGATGAGGAAGTTCTTGAACAGTCCGGTACGCCGGCGGAGCAGCACCATCTTCCCCGGCTTCACGGTGTTGGTCCAATGCTCGTTCCAAAAAGCCCAATCCTGCGCCGCGTATTCGATGTCGCTGAGGGCCACCTTGCGGACCGTCCAGCCGTAGACGCGCACGCGCACGTGGCCGACGTCGATGGTGAACGTCATGCCCCAGAAGATCGCATGGACGAGGAAGAGCGGGATGGCCAAGGCGATGACCAAGGGCAGGAACAACTCCATTTGATATGAAATAATAGGGCTAATCGGCCGGGCTTAAACCCAAAACCAAGCCCACGCTGGACAGCCCTACCCTTGGCGGATTGCCTGTGGCTATGGCCCGCGCGACCAAGCACCTGAACACGAACGCCCTCTGGGCCGACGTCGGCGTGCGCACGCTCCGTCGCCTCGGCCTGACGCACGTGGTCATCTCGCCCGGCTCGCGCTCGACCCCGCTGGCCCATGCGTTCGCGGAAGCCGCCGGACTCAATGTGACCGTCGCGCTCGACGAACGTTCGGCCGGCTTCATCGCCCTGGGTATCGCCAAGGCTACGGGCCAGCCTGCCGCCCTGCTCTGCACCTCCGGCACGGCCGCCGCCAACTATCTGCCCGCCGTCGTCGAAGCCCGCCTTTCGGCCACGCCGTTGCTCGTCCTGACCGCCGACCGCCCGTCCGAGCTCCGCGAGTGCCACTCCGGCCAGACGATCGCCCAGAACGGCATCTATGGCGGCTATCCCGTCTGTGCCGCCGAGGCCGCCGTGCCCGGAAGCGACCTCACCCTGCTCCGCCATTGGCGCCAACTGCTGGTCGATGCCTGGCAGCGCTCGCAAGGCCCTCTGGCTGGCCCGGTGCACCTCAATCTGCCCTTCCGTGACCCGCTCGCCCCCTCCGATGCGGAAAAGGGCTTCAAGGCCCCGGCAGGCCTGAATCTCGAGACCTTCACCGCCGTCCCGCCCTGCGGCATCGTGCGCCCGACCCTGACGCCCGCCACGGTGGCCAGCCTGCTCCCGAAGACGGAGCGGGGCGTGATCGTGGTCGGCCCCCATGCTTTCGAAGACCGCGACGAAAGCGCCGCGGCCCTACGCGAACTCTCCCACCTGACCGGCTGGCCGATCCTCGCCGATGGCGCCGGCACGTTGCGCGGCGATCTCGCCGGCGACGCGACTTTGGTCTCGGGCTACGACCTCATCCTGCGCGACGCCAAGTCGGCCCGGGCCCTTCGCCCGCAGGCCACCGTCTTCGTGGGCCCGCTGCCGACCAGCAAGGTCCTCCGCGCCTGGATCAAGGAAGGCGACCTCACCGTCATCCAGCTCGGCCGCGCCGGCGAGAACACCGACCCGACGCATTCGCGCTGGAGCCGCCTCGACGGACAGCTCGTGCCTTCGGGTGATAAGGCTTCCGCTCGCGCGACCGCTTATGGCAAGGCCTGGCAGAAAGCCCAGCAGACCGCGGCCAAGAAGCTCACACGCATCGTGAACGTCGACTGGCCCTTCGAAGGCCGCGTCGTCTCCCTCCTCGACGAAGCCCTCGGACCGGACGACCGCCTGTTCGTCGGCAGCAGCATGCCGATCCGCGACTTCGAGTGGTTCTATCACCCGCCCGGCCCCGGCCCGCAGATCCTCACCAACCGCGGCGCCAACGGCATCGACGGCACGGTCTCGACCGCGCTCGGCGCCTCTCTCGACGGCAAGCGCACCGTGCTCCTCTGCGGCGACCTGACCTTCCTGCACGACAGCAACGCCCTGCTCTCCGCCTACGGCCATCGCGGCGACCTCACGGTCGTCGTGATCAACAACCAGGGCGGCGGCATCTTCAACCACCTCGCCGTCGCGAAGAGCGCGCGCTTCGAACAGCTCTGGGGCACGCCGCAGGCGGCCGACCTCGGCAAGCTCTGCGCCGCGCACAAGGTGCGGCACGACCTCGCCGACGGCTGGAGCGACCTGCGTCGCCTGCTCGAGATCCGCGGCAAGGGCGTGCGCGTCATCGAATTCCGGACCGACCGCGAAGCCGACGCCGCCTGGCGCCAGAAATCCTTCCGCTGAAATCCCCGATGCGTCCGACCCGCTGCCTCGCCCTCATCGCTTGCATCGCATCGTTAGTGGCGGCGGACAAGCCGGAGAAGGCGTCCGTAGCACCAGTGGAAAAGCCGGCGCCACGCACGGAGCTCAAGGCCCAGGTAGCGCCCGGCGCGACGCTCCGCTTCGACTTCCCGGAACTGACCGTGGATCGCAAAGGCGCAATGGCGGCCTGCCACCTGACGCTGCCGGCTAACTACGATACGACGAAGAAAGTCCCGCTCGTCGTCTGGCTCGCCGGCGGCGAAGGCGGCAATCAGCCGAACAAGTCGTTTCTGCCTGCGGGCGACTTCGTGATCGTCGGCCTGCCCTACCCCAAGGGCGCGAACAACCCCGCCCAAGCGAACATGGTGGGCGACTACGCCAAAGTCTGGGCCTACCACCGCTTCATGCTGGAGGAGATCGCGAAGGTCGTCCCGAACCTCGACAAGTCGCGATCGGTCATCGCCGGCTTCAGCAACGGCGGACATGCGATCGACGGCATGCTCCGCCTGACCAGCGGCCCGAAGCTTACCGACTTCTTCGGCATCTTCATCTTCGCCGACGGTGGAGGCACTGCTTACTCTTCGAAAGGCAACCTGCCCGACCTCAAGGGGAAGTTCGCCTACGCCTGCTGGGGTTCGGAGAAAGGCTCCAACAAGCCGAACACCAGCCAACTACCCAAGGCGCTGAAAGCCAAGGGAGCGACCGTGATCGGCAGCGAGATGGTCGGCGTCGGCCACGCCTTCGCCGAATCCGAGCACCCCAAGGTCGCCGAGTGGCTGGAGAAAGTCGCCCTGGCGGCTCCCGCGAAGAAGTAAGAGATAGGCCTAGAAATAGGCCTGCAGGAACTCTGCTTCGGTGGCGCTCAGCGGCGTCTCACCGGTGGCCATGGCCACGGACTTCGGAAAACGCTGGTGTTCCGCGGACAGGACGCGGAAGCCCTGGCGTTCGTAGATCGAAGGCTTCACTTCGGAGAAGAGCAGGAAACGCGTGTCGGGCTGGGCGAAGCGATGGAGCTCCATGACCGCACGGAGCAGGAGCGAGGCATACCCCTTGCCACGCTGGTCGGGCGACGTCGCCACCGAGGCCAGCCCGATGAGGTTTTCGCGGAAGCGCAGGACGTTCAGCGCGGAGACGGACTGACCCGAAACATCCTCGATGAGGTAACGCGTACCGCGGAGGTGATTCGGGTCGCTGTCCTTATCGGCGCAATACTGCTCGAAGGTTTTGCCGTGCTTCCATGCGTCATAACCGAACGCCAGGACGGTGCGGAGGTCTTCGGGTTGCACGAGGCGCAACCGGCCCACGGGCGTGAAGCGCGGACGGCCATCTTCGATCGTGCCTTCGAACATCGGCTGCGGACGTACCCACGTTCGCGCCTCGGGATTATCATACAGGCAGCGATAAACCACCTGCGGCGAAAGACCCTCGGAATGCGCGGCGACACCGAGCCGAAGGTAATGGTTGCCCTTGTAGTGGCGATAGAGGGTCCAGGACATGGTGAAGCGACGCTGCGCAGGGTTAGGGGTAGGGATAGGGGTCGGGGGTGGCAAGGCAACGGGTTTGGGGCCGCCGTAGGGCGGCACGTGGTGCTGTCCACTCGTCAAGGCATCACTACCCCGATAATCGATACTCCATACTCAATACTCTATCCCAACCCCACCCCTACCCCTATCCTATTTCGCGGGACCCCAGTGGGACGTGAAGGGATGCAGGATGAAGAGCGGCTTGCCGACGACGTCCTGGGCGGGCACTTCGCCCCAGCCACGCGAGTCGTAGCTGTTGGCGGAATTATCGCCCATGGCGAAGTAATGACCCGGGGTCACGGCGTAATCCTGCTGCAGCGGGATCGCGTAACGATCGCCGCCGGCTTCCGGCAGATAGCCGTAGTAGCCCTTGTCCATCGCGCGGTGGCTGTTGAGCACCATCGGCTCCGGCGAGGTCACGATCTTGCCGTCGACGAAGAGTTCGCCCTGGGCGCCCACGCGAAGCTTCTGGCCGGGGACGCCGGCGAGGCGCTTGACGTAGTAGCTCTGCGAAGGCTGGCCATACTGGTCATCGAGGCCGCGGATATTGTTCGTACGGAAGACGAACGTATCGCCGCGGGCCGGATCGACGAAGTTGTAGGACATGCGGTCCACGAAGAGCATGTCGCCCGTGAGGATGTCGAAGTTGAGCATCGTCTTTCCTTCGGTCGCCTGCTTGCCGGTCATCAGCACCGGTCCGAACGGACCGCTCTTGATGCGGCCGTCGCGGGCGGCCTTGGCGAAGACCACGCGCCAGCGGTCCTGGTCCTGACGAGGCAGCTTGAGCTTGGCTTCCTCAGGGAAGAAGGTCTTCAGCAGCACCGACTCGAAACCGAAGTCGGCCGGCATGATAACGGACTGCAGCGTGTTGCCGACCTGGATCTCATGCTTGTCGGCGGCGCCTTTCCAGATGCCGCTGCCGAAGAGGCCGCTGTCGACCGTGCGCTGGCGGGAGCGCAGGCCATACTCGACCTGATTATCGCCGCTGCGCTGCATGATGATCGGGATACCGACTTCGCCGGTCGCCTCGGCAGGGATGACATAGGTCCAGGTCCACTGGACCTTCTCGAGCAGGCGCATCGGCAGGCTCGGGACGGGATCCTCGGCGGCGCGCACCTCGGCGGTCATGCCGTTGTAGGTGGGCCACATGGAGTTGGTCGGGATCTTGAACGGCTGCAGGAAGAAACTGCGGATGGAGCCGGCCACGATGGCGGCCATGACCACCATCTCGGTGTAATCGGTACCGGTGGAGACCGGGTAGATCTTGCCGCCGTTGCGGACGAGCACCTCGTGGAACTGGTTGAGCAGCACCTCGACCTGCGTGAGCTCCATCGTCCGGTCCTTGGACGCGGCGCGCACCTTCTCGGCCAGTTCGAGCTGCTCGTTGAGCGCCTCCTTGGTCAGGACGTCGCCGCGGTAGAGTTCGACCTTCTCCGACGCCTCGAGCAAGGCCTTGCCAATCTTGCGGAGCTTGCGTCGGTAATAGAAGGACATGGGAAGGACCCGCCCAAACTAACGGCCACCCCACCGAGGGAAAGCCCGAATTGGGGGGGGGGGCTTAGCCCTCGTTCTTCAGGATCTTGATGAAGGCTTCCTGCGGGATGTCGACCTTACCGATCTGCTTCATGCGCTTCTTGCCCTCCTTCTGCTTGTCGAGGAGCTTGCGCTTACGGGAGATGTCGCCGCCGTAGCACTTCGCCGTCACGTCCTTGCCGACGGAGCCGATGGTCTCGCGGGCGATTACCTTCGAGCCGATGGCGGCCTGGATCGCGATCTTGAAGAGCTGGCGCGGCAGGAGCTCCTTGAGCTTCTCGCAGAGGGCGCGGCCGCGGCCTTCGGCCTTGGTGGCGTGGACGATCGACGAGAAGGCGTCGACCGGCTCCTCGTTGACGCGGATATCCATCTTCACGAGGTCGGAGGTGACGTATTCGCCGAGCTCGTAATCCATCGAGCCGTAGCCGCGGGTGATGGACTTCATGCGGTCGTTGAAGTCGACGAGGATCTCGTTGAGCGGCAGGAGGCAGACGAGGACGACGCGGTCGCCGTCGATGGTCTCGGTGCGCTCGCAGATGCCGCGCTTCTCCTGGACGAGCGTCAGCATGTCGCCGATCGAGGTGCCCGGGATGTGGATATGGGCGCGGATGGTCGGCTCCTCGATGTGCTCGATGGCGGACGGATCCGGCATGGCGACCGGGTTGTCGAGGATGTGCTCCACGCCGTCGGTGGTATAGACCTTATAGACGACCGACGGGTAGGTCGAAAGGATGTCGAGGTCGTACTCGCGGCGGAGACGTTCCTGGACGATCTCCATGTGGAGCAGGCCGAGGAAGCCGCAGCGGAAGCCGAAGCCCAGCGCGGTCGAGCTCTCGGCGGTGTAGGTCAGCGAGGAATCGTTGATCGCCAGCTTGGCGAGCGAGGTCTTGAGCTTCTCGTAGTCGGCGGTGTCGAGCGGGTAGATGCCGCTGAACACCATCGGGCTGACTTCCTTGAAGCCCGGGACGGGCTCCTTGGCAGGCTCGCTGGCGAGGGT
This sequence comes from uncultured Opitutia bacterium, assembly GCA_903913915.1. Classification (GTDB taxonomy): domain Bacteria; phylum Verrucomicrobiota; class Verrucomicrobiia; order Opitutales; family UBA953; genus UBA953. The sequence goes on along the minus strand of CAIWNE010000015.1, from coordinate 745 downwards.
GATCGTGTCGCCGACCTTCACGTCCGCGACCTCGCGGATATTGATGACGATGTAGCCGACGGAGCCGGGACCGAGCTCGTCCTGCGGCTTCATCTTCGGGGAGAAGACGCCGACTTCCTTGATGACGGAGCGGACGCCGTTGTACATCAGCTCGATCGTCTGGCCGGCCTTGAAGGTGCCCGAGAAGACGCGGACGTAGCTGATGACGCCCTTGTAGGAGTCGAAGAGCGAATCGAAGACCAGCGCGCGGTGCGGCGGGTAGTCGGACCAGCGGGGCGGCGGGACGCGCTTGATGATCGCGGCGAAGATGTCGTCGATGCCGATGCCGGACTTGCCGGAGGCGAGGACCGCGTCCTGCGCGGGGATGGTGAGGATGTCCTCGACCTGGCGGCGGGCTTCCTCGGGGCGGGCGCTGGGGAGGTCGACCTTGTTGATGACCGGGACGATCTCGAGGCCCTGGTTCATCGCGAGGGTGGCGTTGGCGACGGTCTGGGCTTCCACGCCCTGGGACGCATCGATCAGGAGCACCGCGCCTTCGCAGGCGGCGAGGGAGCGAGAGACTTCGTAGGCGAAGTCGACGTGCCCTGGGGTGTCGATGAGGTTGAGGATGTACTGCTTACCGTCCGGCGCGGTGAAGTTCATCGTCACCGGGTGGCACTTGATCGTGATAGATCGAAGAGCGTCGTGTAGGGAAAGAGTGTCTTCGCCTGTGTAGATCTCGGTGGTCGCCGTATCATTAAAAAGG
>CAIWNE010000014.1 GCA_903913915.1 uncultured Opitutia bacterium | reverse complement strand
TCCGGCGGGATCACGGCGGCCATCCAGGCGGCCCGCGAAGGCCGCACCGCGGTGCTCATCGAACCGACGAAGTTCCTCGGCGGCCTGACCACAGGTGGCCTCGGCGCCACCGACATCGGCAACAAGAAGGCCATCGGCGGGCTCTCCCGCGAATTCTATACGGCGATCGCCAAATATTACGCCGAGGACGCGAAATGGGTCCACCAGACCCGCGAGGCCTATTTCTCCAAACGCCCGCACGGCAACGCGGCCGACGAAGGCACGATGTGGACCTTCGAGCCGCACGTGGCCACCGCCGTCTACGACCAGATGCTCAAGGCGGCCGGCGACAAGGTGACGGTCGTCTACGGCGAACGCCTCGACCTCAGGAAGGGCGTGGTCAAGGACGGCGCGCGCATCGTGAAGATCGTGATGGAAAGCGGCCGGGAATTCACCGGCAAGGTCTTCATCGACGCGACCTACGAAGGCGACCTGATGGCCAAGGCCGGCGTCAGCTACCACGTCGGACGCGAAGCCAACGCCACCTACGGCGAAACCCTCAACGGCGTGCAGACGGCCCTGGCCAAGGCCCACCAGTTCGTCAAAGGCGTCGACCCTTACGTAAAGGCCGGCGACCCGGCCAGCGGCCTGCTGCCCGGCATCGAGCAGACCCCCATCGCCCCCGAAGGCTCTGGCGACCGCAAGGTCCAGGCCTACAACTTCCGCATGTGCACGACCGACGTGCCGGAAAATCGCCGGGCTTGGGAGAAGCCGGCCAACTACGACGAACGCTGGTTCGAACTCGCGATCCGCAACGCCGAGGCCGGCGAGCTACGCGCCTCATGGGGCCCGACCCCGATGCCCAACCGCAAGACCGACACGAACAACTCGCTTGGCGTGAGCACCGACTTCATCGGCCAGAACTGGGATTACCCGGAAGCCGACTACGCGACCCGCGCCAAGATCTGGCAGGCCCATGAAGATTGGCAGAAAGGCCTGATGTGGACCTACGCCCATCACCCACGCATCCCTGAGAAGATTCGCGTGGCCTTCCAGAAGCTCGGCCTGGCCAAGGACGAATTCACGGACAACGGTAACTGGCCCCGCCAGCTCTACGTCCGCGAAGCGCGACGCATGGTCTCCGACTACGTGATGACCGAGAAGAACTGCCGCCGCCTCGAGATCGTCGAGGACTCCGTCGGGATGGGCGCCTACAACATGGATTCGCACCACGTCCAGCGCTACGTCGACAAGGACGGCCACGTGCGCAACGAAGGCGACGTCGAGATCGGCAGCAAGCCCTACCCCGTCAGCTACCGTAGCATCCGCCCCAAGGCCTCGGAATGCACCAACCTCCTCGTGCCCGTCTGCCTCAGCGCCAGCCACATCGCCTACGGCTCGATCCGCATGGAACCCGTCTTCATGGTGCTCGGACAGTCCGCCGCCACCGCCGCCGGCCTCGCCATCGAGAACGGTACCTCGGTCCAATCCATCGATACCGGCGCGCTCAAGGAACGCCTCCTCGCTTCGCATCAGGTGCTCGACCTCGTCGTGCCTGCCGGCGGCGGCAACCTCCCCAAGGAGAAGTTCGCCGGCATCGTGCTCGACGACGGCGAGGCCATGCTGAAGGGCTTCGAGGCCACCGGCGCCAGCGGCAGCTTCCTCGGCACCGGCTACCATCATGACGCGAACGAAGGCAAAGGCGCGCAGACGGCCCGCTTCACGCCCACCCTGCCCTCCGCCGGCACCTATCGCGTCGCGATCGCCTACAGCATCAACGCCAACCGCGCCACGAACGTCCCCGTCACGATCCATCACGCCAAGGGCGACACCCACGTGCTCGTGAACCAGAAGCTCAAGCCGCAGGGCGACGGGCCTTTCCATGTCGTCGGGATCTTCGAGTTCGCCGCCGGCCAGCAAGGCTGGGTCGAGATCGGCAACGCCGGCACCGACGGCTTCGTGATCGTCGACGGCGCGCAATGGCTGCCGGTCGCACGCTGACGCCTACTTGGTCGCCTTGGCCTGCTCGCGGGCGAGACCGTCGAGAAAAGCGAAATCAGGGCGCGGCATGTCCATCTTGCGCGCCAGCCACAGATAAGCGGACTTAAGCGAATCCCAGGAGGGCTGATGGCCGGTGTGGTGATCGAACATCTCGATGCCGTCTTCCTTGCCGTAAAGCAGGTGCACCTTGCGAGCCTCGGCGAGATAAGGCCAGCTGGCCTCCTGGCTGTCATACTGTCCCGCGATGAGGAAGAACGAGGTCGGCGCGGCGAGGGCGAGCAGCTGCTCATGCGAAAGCCCGTCGGCCCGCATCGCCTTGAGCCTGGAACCGAAATACCAGGCGTCGGCCCAGTTCGTCGAATCCCACGCGACGCCGAAATCGCTCGCGACGACGGCCTTGAACCGCGGGTCGAGACAGCCCGCATAGAAGGCCATCTTGCCTCCGAGCGAATGGCCCATCACCGCGACGCGGGCCGGATCGACGAAATCGGACCCACGCAGCGCATCGGCCGCTAGCCTCGTGTCATGGGTCAGCCTGCCCATCCCCGTCCACTGCGGGTGCTGTTTCGCAAGCTTCGCGGCGGCATCGCGCCATACGCCCATGCCGCCCTTGCTCGCTGCCTGCTCGGCGGGAGTGAGGACGTTGAAGGGATATGCCTCGACCGCGGCGACGACATAGCCCTGCTGGACGAGATGCAGCCCGAAGCAGGCGGAGTTCCGGTCCGGAGCCAGCCTCGTCTTGGTCTTCAGGTCATAACCGCACACGCGATCCGGATCGTAGAACGGCACGACGACGCCGGCGGTCCGCTCCTTCAGACGAAGCGGCAACATGAGCAGGATACGCTGCCATGTATAAAGACTGGTGCGCTGCCGCATCAGGATGCCCTGAAATTCCGGCGTGAAGAAGATCTCCACGATGTCCGCGTGATAGACGCCCAGAGGCTCCAGCATGTCCGCCTTGGTCGGCGAGCCCAAGGCCGCCTCCCAGCGAGCCTGCAGCCCTTCCCGCTTCGCCTTCCATTCATCCAGCCCCTCCCCCGCCGCCAGCAAAGGCCTCGGCGACTCCGCATGCAGCGAGCCAGCCAGCACGACCAAGGCGAAGATGAGCGACCGGAGCAGCATCTGAGATGAAACTGACCAAGAACGGCGGCGGCGCAACGGCGATTCCCGAGTTTACCATTGCTCGCGACAGGGCCAAGGCCTTCTGGTTGCGACCCCATCCAGTCCATGAGCCTCAAATCCTTAGCCCTTCTCCTGCTTGGCATCGCCTTAGGCCTTCAGGCCGACGCCGCCGACCCGGCCGCGGAAACCAAGGGCAGTTTCCTGGTCGACCCGACGCCGGTCGCCAAGACGCCGAAATACCTCGGGGTCTGCCTCGAGGTCGCGGAAGACGCCGACCGCAGCAACCTCTGGGACTGGCTGGCGGACTCCGGCGCGAAGATGGCCCGCGTCATCCACCCCGACAATGACCTGCGCAGCCCGGCCGGCAAGCTCGAGAACTTCAAGCAGATCGCCGACAAGGCCGGCTTCGAGGCCTACCGCGCCAACCTTCTTGCTGACCCGGAAAAGAACCTTCCATGGTCCCACTACCTCTTCGACCAACGCATCGCCTGGCTGGGCGTGCCGGACGACGAGGTCCGCAAAGTCACCGAATGCGGGGTGGAACCCGTCGTGTCGATGGCCTACTCGCCCCGATACTACCCGCGCAGCGTGCTCAAGGCCTTCAAGCCGACGCTGAAGCCGACGGACGAGACGATCAACTGGGACGCCGCGGCTTCGGCCTACGAATATTACTTCGCGAACATCCACCGTTTCGCGACGCGCCATGGCACGACGCACTTCATGATGCTCAACGAGCCCGATGACCGCGACTTGCGGATCGTCCAGCAGACCGGCGTGCTCGCCCGGATGGCCCGCCTGGCGATGGAAGACGTCCGCGCCAAGCTGACGAATCCGAAGGTAGCCAAGGGACTCCGCCTTTCGGCCCCGGCCTGCCACTTCGCCTGGGAAAGCTACTGGCCCTACGTTGAACCCTATTGCGACTCGGTCGACTTCCATTTCTACAGCCCCGACCCGGAGATGTTCAGGCGCCAACATGCGCGCCTGGCGATCCGCGCCCGCGCATCCGGCAAGAAGACCGCGATCACCGAGTTCAACCGCATCGGCGGACCCCTGCAGCCGGATCAGGCGCTGTTCTCGCTGAAACCTTCGCTGCAGTTCGCCGGCGTCGTGATGTCGGTCCTCTCGGCCAACCAGCCGCAGGATCCCGGCTGCGAGATGGCGCTAGCCTATGAGTTCCAGTTCCCGGCCACGCACCGCAGCGGCAAGAGCCTCGCCTACGGCGACATGAACCGCGTCGACTGGACCGGCCAGGACAAGCCGCTGAACCGGCTGTCCGCCGAAGGCTACCCGACTTTCGAGCAGTTCCAGCTGCGCATGGCGACGCCGGCCTACCATATGTATCGCATGCTGGCGCGCTGCACGCCCGGCGCCGGCGAGACGGAAGCATACGAAGTGCTCGGCCTCGGCGAAAGCACCAAGGGCCTCAACGAGGTGTTCGACCAGATCAACAAGGCGAACCAATACCGGCCGCTCAATGGCGAGAAATATTACGCCTTGGGCGGCGCGGGCCCCGACCTGCGCACGCTCGCGGTCCGCACGCCCGACAAACTCACCATCACCATCCTCAACCCCGGACCCGTCGCGGCGAAGCGGGTCGGCTTCAACCTCGAACTCCTCCCTGAAAAATACGCCACAGCCGTGGTGCGCGAGACTTCGCACTGGAACCGGGACAAGGCCATCCGTCAGGCCGCGCTCAAAGGCGCCGAATTCGTGGTCGACCTCCCGGCCGAATCGCTGACCCAGGTCATCTTCACGAAGGCCGACCTCGCCCAGGTGAAGGAGCTCCGAATCGAGGAGAAGACCTTCACCCCCGGCAAGGCGAGCGCACTCGGCGTCTTGGAAACCACCCGCCTACGCGCCCTGGGCAGACTCGGCGACGAATGGGTCGACCTGACCGACCTCAACGTGGAATGGACGAGCACGGAGCCGGACCTGGTCACGATCTACCAAGGCGGGCTGGCGCAACGCCTCCTAGCCTCGGCCAAGGAGGTCACGCTGACCGCCAAGACGCTGGCGGGCGTCTCGGCCGCCCCTATCATCGTCCCGGCCAGCCCGAGCAAGTAAGTGATCCGGCAAAGTCGACCCGCGAAGAGGCGGACCCCGGCGAAAGCCTGGTAATTGCTCGCAACCCACAAGGGTCTGGGCTGTCTTAAAGGCGTACCGAGACCCCCGCTCGGATCCGCCCCATGCAGCGCTTTTCGTCCGCCCTCCTGTTCGTGCTCGCCGCTTCGCGGCTCGCGGCCGTCGACTTCAATCAGGAAGTCCGCCCGATCCTCGCCCAGCATTGCTTCGCGTGCCACGGCATGGATGACCATGCCCGCAAAGGGAAGCTACGGCTCGACCTGGCGGATTCCGCCCACGGCAAGGGCAAGTCGGGAGAACTCGCCATCGTCGCCGGTCAGCCGGAAAAGAGCGAAGTCATCCGCCGTATCTTCTCGCATGAAGCCGACGAGCTGATGCCTCCGCCCGAATCGAAGAAGCCGATGTCCGACAAGGAGAAGTCGGTGCTGCGAGCCTGGATCGCCGAAGGCGGCAAGTATCAGGCGCACTGGGCCTTCTCCGCGCCGAAGCAGGCTCCCCTGCCCCTGAGCGGCGTCCACCCGATCGACGCGTTCGTCCGCGCCCGCCTCGGGCAAGCCGGCCTGAAACCTTCGCCCGAAGCGGACCGCTACGTACTCGTCCGTCGCGTCTCGCTCGACCTCACCGGAGTGCCGCCGACGCCTGAGGAAGCCGACGCCTTCGTGAACGACAAGTCCGCCGACGCCTACGAAAAGCTCGTCGACCGCCTGATGGCCTCGCCCCGCTACGGCGAACGCTGGGCGCGCCGCTGGCTGGACCTCGCCCGCTACGCCGACACCAACGGCTTCGAGAAGGACCGCCCCCGCCCGATCTGGCCCTACCGCGACTGGGTCGTGAAGGCCTTGAACGCGGACATGCCCTACGACCAGTTCAGCATCCGACAGCTCGCCGGCGACCTCCTGCCCGGGGCCACGCCGGAGGACCTGGTCGCCACGGGCTTCCATCGCAACTCGATGCTCAACGAGGAAGGCGGCGCAGACCCCAATGAGTACCGCTTCTACGCCATGGTTGACCGCGTCGCCGTCACGGGGGCCACTTGGATGGGCCTGACGCTCAACTGCGCCCAATGCCACACGCATAAGTACGACCCGGTCCTGCACACGGATTATTATTCGTTGATGGCGCTGCTGAACAACGCCGACGAACCGACCTACAACATCCCCCCGGCCGACCTCGCCCAACGCCAGACCGAGCACGCCCGACGCGTCCGCGCCGCCGAAGAAGGACTGGCCGTAAAATTCCCGGGAGGCCCCGCGGCCCTCGAGAAAAGTTTCGGGGCCTGGCTGAACCAGGAAAGCCAGCGCGCCGCCAAATGGGAGACGCTCACCCCGAGCAAGATGAAGTCCACGCTGCCCACGCTCGACGTGCAACCCGACGGCTTCATCCTCGGCGGAGGAGACATCACCAAGAGCGACGTCTATGACCTCACCTTCGACCGTGCCATCAAGGGCGCCGTCGCCATCCGCATCGAAGTCGCGCCGCATGCTCTGCTGCCGAATGACGGCCCCGGACTCACGAACTACGAAGGCCCCATCGGCGGCTTCTTCCTGAGCGAATTCCAAGCCTGGCAAGGCGACCGCCGCCTAGGCTTCGACTCCGCCACGGCGACCAACGACGAGGAAGAGGATCGGATCAACGACGCCGCTGGCGCCACGAAACCCTCCGCCAAGGCCGCAGCCACCCGCAAGAAGAACAACGCCGCCGCCGCGCTCGACGGCGAGATGTCCAGCGGCTGGCAGGTGCTCGGCGGTCTCGGCCAGAACCATGCCGCCGTCTTCCATTTCGAAAAACCGACCGACCTTTCCGCCGGCTGGGCGATCAAGATGCTGTTCGAAAAGCATTACGCCTGCCCCGTGGGGCATTTCCGCGTCTCCGTGAGCACCGACGCGCAAGCCACCGCCACGGGCCACCCCGCGGAGATCGAAGCGATGCTCGCCGGCGGCGCCCCACAAGACCAGGCGAAGCTGCGGCAGCGCTTCCTCGAGACCACCCCGGAGCTCGCCGCACAGTCGAAGGCTCTCGCCACCCTCCGCAAGCAGGTCCCGCGCGGCCAGGCGACGCTCGTCATGCGCGAACGTCCGGCCGCCCACCCGCGTCCGACCTTCCGCTACCACCGCGGCGAATACCTCAGCCCCAAGGAAGAGGTCCCGCCGGCAGTGCCCGCCTTCCTCCCCGCCCTGCCCAAGGACGCCCCGGCCAATCGCCTGACGTTCGCCCGCTGGCTCTTCGCGCCCGAGAATCCCCTCACCGCCCGCGTCGCGGTCAACCGCCAATGGCAGGCCTTCTTCGGCCGCGGCTTCGTGCGCTCCCTCGAAGACTTCGGCTACCAGAGCCAGCCCCCGACCCATCCTGAGCTGCTCGACTGGCTCGCCGTCGAATTCATGAAGTCAGGCTGGTCGATGAAGAAGCTCCATCGCCTCATCGTCACCAGCGCCACCTACCGCCAGTCCTCCGTCGTCACGCCGGAGCTCGCCGAGAAGGACCCGGAGAATCTCCTCCTGGCCCGCGGCAGCCGTTTCCGCCTCGACGCCGAACTTTTGCGGGACGGCACGCTCAGCGCCGCCGGCCTGCTCTCCGCCAAGATGGGCGGCCCGGGGGTCTACCCGCCGCAGCCCGCCAGCGTGACCAGCGAAGGCACCTACGGCCGCATCGAATGGAAGCCGAGCGAAGGCGAGGATCGTTACCGTCGCTCGCTGTACACCTTCATCAAGCGCACCGCCCCCTTCGCCATGGCGACGACCTTCGACGCGCCTACCGGCGAGTCGTGCATCGCCCGCCGTGACGTCTCCAACAGCCCGCTCCAGGCGCTCACGTTGCTGAACGACGAGATGTTCATGGAAGCCGCGCGCGCCCTCGGCGCCAAGACCATGGCGGCGGCGAAGGACGATGCCACGCGCATCGCCTACGCGCTCCGCCGTTGCGTCACCCGTCCGCCCGCCGCCGACGAGCTGGCCACCATGCAGGCCTTCGTCGCCGCGCAGCGTGCGCGCAAGGTCGCCGACAAGGACATCTGGACCTCGGTCGCGCGCGCCGCTCTGAATCTCGACGAAAGCATCGTGCACCCCTGACCAAAGATGAGAAACACGATGAACGATGAAGGATGGATGATGAACGACATGGGTGCCGTGATGGAGGAGCCGCACGAAGCCGCCTCCGGCTACCAACGGCTGGAAATCTGGCAGTTGGCACGCCAACTCGCGATCGACATCCACCGGATGACCTTGGATGAACTACCGCGCTTCGAGATGCATGAAGTCGGTTCGCAGGTCCGCCGTTCCGCCAAATCCGTTCGCGCCAACATCGTCGAGGGCTACGGCAAGCGCCGCTACAAGTTGGAATTCCTGCGTCACCTGACCTACGCGCTCGGCTCAGCCCAGGAAACCCTCGACCATCTGGATACCCTGCATGAAACCGGCTCCCTCGCCTCGGCCCACAAGCACGAGGAACTGAAAGCTAGGACTCAGCTCCTGATCGCCAAGCTCACGACCTTCATGCGGGGTGTCGAACTGCACCATCGCTCCTGACCCCTGCCTTCATCCTCCATCTTTAATCATTCATCTTTCGTCATGCCCCCCCGCCCCAACATCACCCGACGTCACTTCTTCCAGGACTGCGGCGTCGGCGTCGGCAAGATCGCCCTCGCCTCGCTGATCGCCGACGGCGCGATGGGCCGGCTCGCGGCCGCCGGATCCGGCATGCGTTCCGGCCTCCCGCACCACCCGCCCAAGGCCAAGGCGGTCATCCACCTCTTCATGGCCGGTGCCCCCTCGCAACTCGAGCTTTTCGACAACAAGCCCGAGCTCTCGAAACTGGAAGGCAAGCCGCTCCCTCCCTCGATCATCAACGGCCAGCGCTACGCGTTCATCCGACCCGACGCCGCCGTCCTCGGTCCGCGCTATAAGTTCGCCCGCCACGGCCAGTCCGGCACCGAACTCTCGGAGATGCTCCCGCACCTCGCCACGGTCGTCGACGACATCGCGGTGGTGAAGTCCTGCCGCACGACGCAGTTCAACCACGCGCCGGCGCAGATCTTCATGAACACGGGCTTCTCCCAGCCCGGCCGCCCGAGCATGGGATCCTGGATCACCTACGGGCTCGGCTCGGAGGCCAAGGACCTCCCCGCCTTCGTGGTCATGAGCACGGGCTCCGGCATCAGCGGCGGCGCCGCCTGCTGGAGCAGCGGCTTCCTGCCCAGCAGCTACACCGGCACGCGCTTCCGCAACGCCGGCGACGCCATCCTCAACACGAGCACCCCGGCGGGCATCGACCCGGGCACCCAGAAGGACACCATCGACCTGATCAACGCGATGAACGACCGCCGCCTGCGGCTCGACGGCGACAGCGAGATCGCCACGCGCATCGCCAACTACGAGATGGCCTACCGACTGCAGACCTCGGCGCCCGAGCTGATGGACCTGTCCTCCGAAAGCAAGGAGACGCTCGAACTCTACGGCTGCGACCCGAAGGTCCCCTCGTTCGCGCGCGCCTGCCTCCTCGCCCGCCGCATGATCGAACGCGGCGTCCGTTTCATCAACATCTACAACGAAGGCTGGGACGCGCATAGCGACGTCGCCGGCAACGTGAAGAACAACTGCGCCAAGACCGACAAGGCTTCGGCGGCGCTCATCAAGGACCTCAAGCGCCGCGGCCTGCTCGACAGCACGCTCGTCGTATGGGGCGGTGAGTTCGGCCGCACGCCGATGGTCGAAGCCAGCGTCTCCCTCGGCCGCAGCCAAGGCCGCGACCACCACCCCCAGGCGTTCTCGATGTGGATGGCCGGCGGCGGCATCAAGGGCGGCCAGACCATCGGCCAGACCGACGACATGGGCTTCAACATCGTCAAGGACGAGGTCCGCGTGCCCGACCTGCAGGCGACCATCCTGCATTGCCTCGGCATCGACCATGAACGCCTGACGTTCCGTAATGCGGGCCTGGATTTCCGCCTGACCGGCGTGGAGCCCTGCCGCGTCGTGAAGCAGTTGCTGACCTGAGCGGCGCTGGCATCTTTTTCTCGCAACCCGGACGGCTTTAGGCTGTTAGAAGGGTATGCGCACCCCTCGCTTCCTGACCGTCCTGCTGGCCGCCTTGGCCGGCTGCTCCAGCCTGCTCGCCGCCGCCGGATTCCGCCTAGGCTCTCCGATCTCCGACCACATGGTCCTTCAGCGCGAGAAGCCTGTCGCCGTGTGGGGTTGGGCCGAGGCGGGCGAGTCCGTGACCGTCGCCTTCGCGGGCCAGTCCAAATCCGCCGTCGCCGGCGCCGACGGCAAATGGACGCTGAAGCTCGACGCTCTCTCCGCTTCGGCCGAACCGCGCACGCTCAACGTCACCGGCAAGGACAGCCACAAGGTCGAAGTGAAGGACGTGCTCGTCGGCGAAGTCTGGCTCGGCTCCGGCCAGTCGAACATGTCGTTCACCGTCCAGTCGGCC
>CAIWNE010000013.1 GCA_903913915.1 uncultured Opitutia bacterium | reverse complement strand
TGTCGACCAGGCCGTCACCGTTGACGTCGCCGGCGCCGTAGCCGTGCGTGTACTTGAAGATCTTCTGGTCGTTGGCGGGAGACTTCTCGGTGATGGCGTGGAACTTCGCCTTGCCCGTCGGGTTGCTCCAGTCGATCTCGGCGTAGCCGAACTGTCCGCCGGTGCGTCCCTTGTTCTTCTTCGGGTCCTTCACGAGGTCGCTCGTATGGACGAGCAGCTCGGGCTTGCCGTCGCCGTTGATGTCCACGAGGGAGGGCGATTCGCCGTCGGCGACGTCGAAGATGTTATGCTTCGCCCAGTCGCCGCCTTTGCCCTTGGGATTGATGAAGAGGTAGGCGGGGTCGCCGGGGAAGCCGTACACGAGGATGTCGGCCCAGCCGTCGCCGTTGAAATCGTGGGCGTAGGAGATGAAGTAGTCGGAGTATCCCGTCGCTCCGTTGTAGGGGGTCTTGTTCGGGCCGGAGGCGTGCACCTGCTGGGGGGTGAAGCTTTCCTTCCGTTTGAAGTCTGGGCCGAACCAGATGTAGCCGCCCGCCGCGACGTCCATGTGGCCGTCGTGGTCGAAGTCGGCGACCGCCACGCCTTCGGCGACGAAATCCTTGGTCAGGGTCTGTTTGGTGAAGCTCACCTCGGCGGCCGAGACGGCCGACGCGGCAAGGAGGAGGGGGGCGAGGAATCGCATGGGGGTATCACTTATACATCCGCCACCCCGAATGGTTGCGAGGAGTTTTTGGCCGACCGACGAATTGAGCCCTTGGGCTTACTCCAGCCGCCCGAACATGATGCGCTCCTTGCGGCTCGGGTCGCTGTCCCCCTGGGTCACGCAGAACCAGATCTGCCCGTCGGTCTCGACGAAGGTGGGATATTGGAACGACTTGGTGGATTCGAAGCGGTATTTGCGCTCCCAGTGCTTCCCGTCCGCCGAGACGTCGATGTTGAAGACGCTCCGGCCGACCTTCCCGATGGTGGTGCCCTCCTGCCATCCGAGGTAATAGACGCCGTTGAACCTGTCGAAGGTCGGCTTGGACGAACTGCCGTTCTTCACGAAATCCTTTTCGCCGCCGGTCGTCCAGCTCTTCCCGTCCTTGCTCTCGCAGAACCAGTAGTTGTGGTCGCCGTTCTCCTTGCGGGAGATCGCCAGCCAGGAGCCGTCGGGCAGGCGGTTGACGGACGGCTCGGTCAGCGCCGGTTCGCCGGGGCCGTTGAAGTGTCCCACGATCGTCAGCGTGTCGGCGGCGCCGTTCAAGGTGCACAGCGCCTGCTGCGCTCCGAGGTAGTTGTTGATGGCGACGTAGGTAAGTCCGTCGAACTCCTTGAAGTTGTCGAACATGTACAGCCCGGCGTCGACCGGCTTGCGTTTGAAGCCTTGCTTGGCGGCGTCGTCGTAGAGGGGCTTCGGCTGAAGGTCGAACGTGCCCGCGCTCGTCGTCAGCTTCATGCGATGGATCTCCCGCTCGAAGGTCAGCGTCCCGAGGTCGAGGTCGCGGTAATAGGTCTGCGACTGGCGTCGGCCAGGCTGTTCGCTGGCGAACCAGCAACGCAGCGTCTGCGGGCCGACCTGCTTCACGCGGGGCACGAAGCAGGCGCCGACGGGCAGGGTCTCGTTGGCGAAGGCCTGTTCGGAGCGGGCGACGGTCATCACGTCGAGCAGGCGTTCGTTGCGCAGGTCGACGATCGAGAGCGCGGTATAGATGAAGGGCCAGCCGGCGGCTTCGCCCGCCTGGCGCTCGTTCACTTCGGAGATCACGAAGGCGCGGTCGCCGACGATGGCCAGGTGCGAGTCGTGGGCGCCTTTGACTTCGGGGCCGGTCACCTTGATCAGGCCAGCCATGACCTTGTCGCCGGCAGCCTTGGCGTCCCAGCCTGCGGGCAGGAGCGAGTGGGCGGGCCTGGTCTCCTGTTTCGTCGTGGAGCAGCCGACCAGGAGGGCCGAAAGGATGAGGAGCAGGCGGGGCTTCATTTCGAGGGCGTCGGCTTGGCTTGGGGTCGAGTGAGGGGCGGGAGGGTAGGCAGGTCGAGGACTTGGTGCTGGGCGAGCAGCCGGGCGCGTAGTCTGGCGTAATCGAGGGCCTGCACGGTGACGCCTTCCTTGGCGGCGAGGGCGGCGGCGATGCCGGCGCTCTGGCCGATCGTCATCCAGGTGGGTTCGACGCGGACGGAGCAATAGGCGACATGGGTCGCCGACAGCGCGACAGGGACGAGAAGGTTGGAGCACTCTGAATTCGAGGGCGTGATGGCGCGATAGGGGATCTGATAGGCAAAGCCATGCGGACGGCCGGGCATGCGTACCGGGAGGATCGTGCCTTCGTCGAGCACTCCGTCGGGCAGGGCGATGCGTCGGCAGTCATGCGAATCGATGGGAAAGGATGAGACGGCGATCGGGTCGTCCTTGGCCGGTTGTTCGAGCACGTCTTTCTGCGTCAGGGTGTATCGTCCGTCCATCCGCCGGCCTTCGCGGACGTAAAGCTGGGGCGACCAGTGTTCGGTCTCGGGGAATTCGTCGCGGCAGAGGCCGAGCTCGGTCATCGTCGCGCGGATCTTTGCGGGCACGGCGGCATCGGTCGTCAGGAAGTGGTAGAATTCCAGCGTGTATTCCTTGTGCTTGTCCCAGAGCTTCGCTCGGGCCTCCGGATCGGCGGCGCACCAAGGCGTGCCCTCGCCGACCAAGCCCATCGAGAACATCTTTCCGATGCCGTTGTTGGCGTCGAACTTGCCGCCCGGCAACGGATAGAGGTCCCATGGAAGGGGGGCGTTCGGATACTTCTGGAAGTAACGTCGGACCAGTTCGAATCGTGCCGAATCGTAGGCCTTCGGCGCGGGGAAGGGGACGCGATTGGCAGGATCCTTGGTCAGGCAGAGGCGGAAGCTGTAGGCCATCACCGTCTGCTCGCCGGCCTGGTCGTCGCCCGGGCGTAGGCTGGTGATCAGCGGCAGGGGAAGGCCGTCCGCATCGAAGCCGTTGATCGCCATTTTCGTCTTGGGGTATTGGCGTCCGGCGTAGGATTCGCCGAACTCGTCGCGGCTTTCGCGTCCGAGATGCCAGACGATGCCCGACTTCGCCATGAGGTCTCCTTCGTAGGTCGCATCGATGAAGACCCTGGCGGTGTGCGTTCCGGACTTCGTCGTGAGTCCGACGATCTTGGCCCCGTCTTTATCGACGCCTTCCAAAGGTTGTTTCGTCAGGACGTTGACGCCGGCTTCCTTGAGCATCGCTTCGGTGACGCGGGTGGCGACGTGGGGTTCGTAGGTCCAGACGGCGTTGTCCTTCGTGGCCACGTCGTAAGGAAGCTTCACGCCATGCTCGGCGTAGTCGGCGGCGATGCGGGCGTGCCATTCCTCGAAAAGCCCGCGGAGCGTGGAGCGGACGGTCTGGTTGGAATCGCTGAAGCTCAGTCCGCCCGTGTTGACGCCGCCGACATGCGCCGAGGGTTCGATCAGGATCACCTTGCAGCCTTCGCGGGCGGCGCCGATGGCCGCGCAAAAGCCGCCGGGGGTGGCGCCGTAGACGATGACGTCGGCCTCCGCAGCCCGGGCGAAGGGCAGGGCAAGCAACAGCCCGAGGGCAAGAAGGTGGCGCATGGTCGGGGAAGGGCTGAATTTACCGAGGTCGTCCGACTTGCCAACTCATTCTGGCGTATTCCCTGGCTTACTTCGAAGGTAGCGGAGGGAGTTTCGCGCTGTAATGGACGGCGCGGTGGCGGGCATCGTCGAAGGCGAAGTGCAGCCACTGCTTGTCGGCGCTGACGAACCCGTCCGGATAGTTGAGCGAACCCTTCATCAACTTGCCGGGGTAGTTCGGATCCGGTCCGGCCTCCTCTACGAGCACGCGCTGGTAGGGCCACGTCTTCATGCCGTCGAAGCTGATCCAGAGGGCGAGCGGACGGCGGGCTTTCGGGTTCGGGTTGTGCAGCAGGGCGACGGCGTCGCCTCCGAGCGGGAAGAGGGTGGCTTTGCTGCCGGGATTAGGGATCTCGGTCTTCGTGGCGAACTCGGGCCAGGTGAGGCCGTCGTCCGTGGAGATGGCCTGATAAAGCACGCCGCCAAGGCGGTCGGCGCGGATCAGCATCACGATGGCGCCGTCGGCGCGTTCCCAGATCGTCGGTTCCGCCCAGCCGAAGTAGCGGTCATCGGTGGTTAGGCGCACGTTACCATGCTCCGTCCAGGTCTTGCCGCCGTCCGCGCTCATCAGCACGCCGTTGCGCGGATTGGTGAAGGCGCGGTCGAGCGGCGCCTTGGCTTTCTCGGCTTCGGGGCCGACGTAATGCTGGAACGGCAGGAGGATGCGTCCGTCACGCGTGGTGATCGATGGGCGGATGAAGGTGCGGTACTTGAGGCGTCCGGGCAGTTCGGCCGGCTTGCTCCAGGTCTTGAAGGAGTCGTCGCTCGTCAGATACCAGGAGCGCCAGTCGTTGGCCCAGTGCTTGGAGTGCGTCGAGAAGAACAGGGTCGCACGGCCGTCGCGGACGAGTACTTCGGTCGGGCCTTGGCCGATGGTCTTGCCTTCGCGCGGGAAACCGACGTCAAAGGCTGCGAGCGGCGTCCAGGTCCGGCCTTCGTCGGTGCTGCGGGTGATGCCGGTGTAGTTGAGCGGAGAGGGCTCGGTGTCGCCGCCGGCGAGCATGAACAGGATCCAGGACTTGTCCGGCAGCTGACGCAGGGTCGTGTCGCAGACCATGCGGTTAGGGGTGAAGCCGTCGTAAGGCATGCTCTTCCGGTCCTGCTGGGCGTCTTCTCGGCCCTGGGCGGCCCACTTCGCCTCGGGTCGGATGGATGCAGGAAGGTCCGCTGCCGAGGCTCCGAGCGGCCCGAGCAATAATATCAGGATCAGCGGAACGCGGCGCATCGGATTCAGTCTTTTCGGGAAAGTTTTTCGCAGGCCTGCCGGATGACCCAATCGTTCGACCCGAGGGCTTGGCGGGCCGAAGCCTCATCCGCGCCGGTGAGTTCCTGGACGATGCGGATGGCGCGGCCGCGCAGCTTCGCATTCGAAGGCTTCAGGTCGATCATCAGGTTGCTCATCGCTTTGCCCGAACGGGCGAGCGCGAGGGTGGTGATGAGGTTAAGGACGAGCTTGGTCGCGGTGCCGGCCTTGAGGCGCTTGGAGCCCGTGAGAACTTCCGGGCCGGTGTCGGGCAGGATGGCGCGATCGAGCAACGGGTGCTCGCGGTAGGCGGGGTTGCAGGAGACGAGGATGGTCTTTGCGTCGCGCTTGCGGGCTTCGGCCAGGCATCCCCAGATGAAAGGGGCGTGGCCGCTGGCGGAGAGGCCGATGACGACGTCGTTCGGCTTGACCGAGCGGGCCTCGATGGCGCGCCTTCCGGCATCGGCATCATCTTCCGCCCCTTCGGCCGCGCTCCAGAGTGCCTTGCTGCCGCCGGCCATGATGCCTTGGACCAGCCAAGGCGGGGTGCGGAAGGTCGGTGGGCACTCGCTGGCGTCGAGGACGCCGAGTCGGCCGCTCGTCCCGGCGCCGCAGTAGAATAGCCGACCGCCGGAAGCGAAGGCGCGCACGACTTCGTTCACGGTCCACTCGATATGGGCGCTTTCCGCAAGGATCTTGCCGGGCAGGGCAGCGTCTTCGTCGAGCATCAGGCGGATCGCTTCCGGCAGGGGCATCTCGGCGAAGCCGGTCGATCGCGGATTGCGGCCTTCGGTCGGGGCGGCGGCGACAGGGCGCCAGGCGGACGGAGCGGCGCCGTCGGCGGCCACGGCTTTCGTCGTCGTCGCCGTCGGCGTCGCGGAAGGCTGGCGCGCGAGGCGGACGGCGCCCCAGGTGCCGGGGCGGGAGAGGCGGGTGACTTCGCTGCCGGGACGGGCGGCGAGGAGCTTGGCCGTCACCTCTTCGGCGAACCAAGGGTTCTTCAGCAGCGTGGAACCGTTGAGGAGGAACTGGATCTTCTCGGCCGGGGCGGCGATGCGCGCGGCGCAATGGACGGCATCCTTGCTGAGACGATCGGAGGCGCGGCGGAGGATGGCGACGGCGATCTCGTCCTGCCGAGAGGCGGCCGCTTCGAAGACTACTTGGGCGAGGGAGGCGATCTCGGTCTTGCCAGCCGTCATCGACCATTCGATGAGTTCCTCCGGATCGTTCATCTGGAGGAAGGCAAGCATGTCGCCGCCGAGGGCGGGCCAGCCGGCTTCGATGTCGGAGATGGTGACCGTCGAACGGAGCGCGTGGACGGCGATGTCGCACGCGCTGCCACGGTCGCCGATGATATGGCCGCGTCCGCCTACCTTCACGGTCGCGCCGCCGCGATGTCTTCCGAGGCAGCACGAACCCGTGCCGCTGAGCAGCAGGACCTGTCCGGCGCAATCTGCCGGCCATGGTTCGGCTTCGATCGCCAGCAGGAGGTCGTCGCCGACGACCGTAGGGGTCTCGGGCCAGAGCCGGGCCATCGCGCGGCTGAGCCGTTCCCGGTCGGCGGCGGTGCGGACGCCCGCCAGGCCGACGCCGATGCGGTCCGGCTGCGCCGGCAGCTGGTCGCGGAAAGAGCGGAGCAGTCCGGAGAGCTGTTCGTCGTCGAGGAGACGGAGGTTGCCCGGACCGGCGGCGAGCGTCGCTAGGACGTTGTCCGCGCCATCGACGAGCAACGCCGTGGTGCGGGTACCGCCTCCTTCGATGCCGAGGGTGATCATGAAGGCGTCCTCAGCGGACCTTGTAGATCTTCACGTCGTCGATCCAGACGGTCGAATTCGCGAGGAAGCTGAACCAGCGCTTGTTCTCATGGGCGTAGCCAGGGGAGCGGTGGGCGGCGACCGGCTTGCCGTCGAGGGTGAAGCGCATCTCGTCGGCCTCGGTCACGAGCGTGAGGACGTGCCATTCCGTATCGGCCTTCAAGGGCGTGACCTGCGTCTTCGTCTTCAGCATCGCCTCGAACTCCGGGTCCGGCTTCCGTTTGGCGGCGGCATCATCCGCATGTTTCTTTTTCACCGCGAGGTTCATCGAGCCGGTCTTGCGGTCGGTGAGCGTCAGGTCGGTCTGCGAGATGATCGCGTAACAGAGGTGCCCGGCCCACACGTCCTTCAGTTCGCGGTCCACGAAGCCGAGCTGGAGGTTCTCGGCCTTGTTGAGGCCTGGAAACCTGAAACGCACGATCACGCCGCCGTCGGCGAAGCCGGCGTCGTGGTGGATGTGGGCGGCGTGACCGGCTTCCTTGGTCGCGCTGGCGATTTTCAGGATGCCATCGGCGAGGTCGGCCTGTCGGATCTGCGGGACGCGGTCGGCCGTGGCGCTTTCCCAGCCGTTGCCGATGCCCTTGAGGCCGTTGCCGGTCACCTCGCGCTCGAAGGCGTCATGGAAGAGCAGGGTGCCTTTGGTCTGAAGCCAGGCGGCGTCGTCTGCGGCGAAGAGGGGCGATGCCAGGAGGCAGGCGAGAAAGGCGATGCGCATGGGAAATTATGAATAGGGGCAGGGATAGGGGTAGGGGTATGGGGTGGCAAGATACGACAAAGCGTGGAAATGAAAAAGGGCAGGTTTCCCTGCCCCTATCCCGACCCCTGCCCCGATCCCTCGATTACGAGATCAGTTCCTTGACCACCTTGGCGGGAAGGACGCCGGTGAGCTTCTGGTCGAGCCCCTGGAACTTGTAGGTCAGGCGCTCATGGTTGTAGCCCATGAGGTGCAGGATCGTGGCGTGGAAGTCAGAGATGTGCAGGGGGTCCTTGACGATGTTGTAGCTGAAGTCGTCGGTCTCGCCGTAGATGCGGCCGCCTTTGGCGCCACCGCCGGCCATCCACATCGTGAAGCAGCGGGGGTGGTGGTCGCGACCGTAGTTGGTCATGCTGAGGCCGCCTTGGCTGTAGATCGTACGGCCGAATTCTCCGCCCCAGACGATGAGGGTGTCGTCGAACATTCCGCGCTGCTTGAGGTCCTCGATGAGGGCGTGGCACGCCTGGTCGATGTCCTTGCACTGGCTCGGCATGCGGTTGACCAGGTTGCCATGGTGGTCCCAGTTGTTGAGGTAGATCTGGGTGAACCGGACGCCGCGTTCGGCGAGTCGACGGGCCATGAGCACGCTGTTGGCGAAAGTCCCGGAGGTCTTCGCTTCTTCGCCGTAGAGCTTGAAGGTGCTTTCGGGTTCCTTCGTAAGGTCGGTCAGTTCGGGGACCGAGGCCTGCATGCGGAAGGCCATCTCGTATTGGCGGATGCGCGTGTGGGTCTCGGGGTCGCCGACGGCCTGATAGTTGAGGCGGTTGAGCTGGTTGATGCCTTCGATCGTCTGCTTGCGCAGGTCGCCGGGGACCCCGGGCGGGTTGTTGATGAACAGGATCGGGTCGCCCTTGCTGCGGAAGGAGACGCCGGCGTGTTCGCTCGGGAGATAGCCGCTGGACCAGAGCCGGGAGGAGATAGCCTGTTCCTGTTCGCGGTTGGTCGGCGTGGCGATGAGCACCACGAAGTTCGGCAGGTTGTCGTTCTCGGAACCCAGTCCATAGGAGGCCCAGGAGCCGATGCACGGCCGCCCGGCGACCTGGTTGCCCGTCTGCATCGCGCAGATGGCGGGCTCATGGTTGATGGCCTCGGTGTGGAGCGAACGCATCCAGCAGATGTCGTCGGCGTTCTTCGAGAGGTGGGGTAGCAGGTCGGAATTCATCCACATCCCGCTCTGGCCGTACTGGGCGAAGTTGAACTTGGACGGCGCGATCGGGAAGCGGGCCTGGCCGCTGGTCATGGTCGTCAGGCGCTGGCCGTTGCGGATGCTGGGCGGCAGGTCCTTGTCGTACATCTCCTTCATCTTCGGCTTGTAGTCGAAGAGATCGAGCTGCGACGGGCCGCCGACCATGTGCAGGTAGATGACGCGCTTGGCCTTCGGCTTGAAATGCGTGGGGACGGCGCCGGGCGCGGCTTCGAGGCCGGACTTGCCGATCAGCGACGCGAGGGCGGCGGCGCCGAGGGCGTTGGCTCCCGTGCCGAAGAAACGGCGGCGGGTCTGGAGGGTGTTCCACTCGTGGAGGATGGACATGGCGGTTATTTGTTAAGGACTTCGTCGAGGTTGAGGAGCTGGCTGCAGACCATCGTCCAGGCGGCCAGCTCGGGCTTGGGGAGTTTTTCGTCGGACTTGGAATCGCCGACCTTCAGGAGGGCTTCGGCGTCGGCGGCATGAGCGCCGTAGTGCTTGCGCAGCTGGGCGAGGCTGTCGGTGAGGATCGGCAGTTCGTCCGCGCGGAGCGGGCGGCAGAGCAGGCGGGTGGCGGCGGCGTTGAGGCGCGCGGCATCGTCGCCGGGCGACTGCAGGGTGTGCTGGGCGAGGATACGCGAGGCTTCGACGTACTGCGGGTCGTTGAGCGTCACCAGCGCCTGGAGGGGCGTGTTGGTACGGTCGCGACGGACGCAGCTGGCTTCACGCGAAGGCGCGTTGAAGATGTCGAGGCTGGCCGGCGGGGCCATGCGTTTCCAGAAGTTGTAGACCGTGCGGCGGTAGAGGTTCTCGCCGGTGTCCTGCTTGTAGGACATGTTGTGCATGCCGACGACTTCCCAGATGTTCTCGGGCTGGTAAGGGTACGTGCCCGGGCCGCCCATGCGCTTCGAGAGCGTGCCGCTGGCGGCGAGCGCGTAGTCGCGGATCATCTCCGCATCCATGCGGAAGCGCGGGCCGCGGCTGAGCAGGGCGTTGTCGCGGTCCTTCTCGAGCTTCTCGGGGGTGATGACCGCGGCCTGGCGATACGTGGTGCTGGTCAGGACCTGCTTGTAGAAGCGCTTCACGTCCCAGCCATGCTCGCGGAAGTCGACGGCGAGCCAGTCGAGCAGCTCAGGGTGCGAGGGGGCGCTGCCCATGATGCCGAAATCCTCGGTGGTCTTGACGAAGCCCGTGCCGAAGAGCTCCTGCCACATGCGGTTGACCGTCACGCGGGCGGTGAGGGTGTTGGCGTCGCTGACGATCCATTGCGCGAGTCCGAGGCGGTTCCGGGGGGCGTCGGCGGGGAGCTTGCCGAGCGCGGCGGGGACCTCGGCTTCGACCTGCGCGCCGGGCTTGTCGTAGGCTCCGCGCATCAGGATGTTGGCCATCGGCTTCGAATCCATCTTCTCTTCCTGGATGTGCGTGAGAGGGCTGCGGGCCTGGATGGCCATGCGTTCGGCGGTCAGCTTGGCGACGAGGTTGACGGCGACCTTCGACGGTTCGTGGCGGTTGTTGAGGTAGTGTTCGAGCAGGGCTTCCTTCTGCTTGGGGCCCGGCTTGGCGGCGAGCATCAGACGCAAGGGGGCGAGTTTGGAGAGGGTGGTGACCTCCGTCGGAGCTAGGGCGCGTGCGTAGAGGAACACGTCCTGGATGTTGCCGTTGAACGGTTCGCTTTGGCTGCGCTGGCCGATGCGCGTCGGCGTCGCTGCCTTGGTGTCGGTCTTGAGCTTGTCGACTTCGCCCCGCGTCTCGGCGAGGACGCCGTCGACGTAGATCTTCACGCCGGCAGCCTTGCCGCTGCCGTCATAGGTCATCGTGACGTGCTGCCAGGCGACGCGGGCGGGGTTCTTGGTCGTGACGACCTTGATGGCGTCGTCGGGCCACTTGCTGATGATGTAGGCGCCGTAGTTCTTGCCGGTGTGGAAGAGCGTCCAGCCTTGGGCGCCCTTCGGATCGTCCATGCGGCCGACGATCGTGCCGTTGCCTTCGAGCTTGTCGGGGCGTGCCCAGGCGGCGGCGCTGAAGGCCTGCTTGGTGCCGAAGTTGCCGGCTTCGCCGACGACGAGATGGGAGCCTTTCTTGAACGCAGGGGCCGGGCCGCTCTTGCCGTCCTTCTTCCAGATGACCGGTTCGCCGGCGGCGGTCGTGCCGGCAGGGATGCCGGTACCTTCGTTCAAGGCTAGGTGCGCGACGAGATCCTTGGTCGGGATGTCGGCGTCAAGGTCGGCGGGCTTGGCCGTCGCGACCCACTTCTCGAAGAGGGGGGCGCCTTCCTTGCGGGCTTCGGCGACCTGTTTCTTGCCGGCTTCGATCTCGGCGGGCAGGGCGGTCCAGCGCGGCTTATCGGCGTCGGTCGGCAGGTAGAGCACCGGGCCGCGTCCGTCCTTCACGTTGCCGTCGAGTCCCCCTTGGGTCGTGTTACGGAAGAACGCCGCCATGGAGTAATAGTCCTTCTGCGTGATCGGGTCGAACTTATGGTCATGGCACTGCGCGCAGTTGGTGGTGAGGCCGAGGTAGACCCAGCCCATGGTCTGCACGCGGTCGGCCGCATAGTTGGCGAGGTTCTCCTCGACGATCGTGCCGCCTTCGTTGGTGGTGATGTTGCAACGCTGGAGGCCGGTGGCGATCAGCTGGTCTTCGGTCGGCTTCGGCAGGAGGTCCCCGGCGAGCTGCTCGACGGTGAACTGGTCGAAGGGCTGGTTGCGATTGAAGGCTTTCACGACCCAGTCGCGGTAAGGCCACATCTCGCGGTAGGCGTCGAAATGCAGGCCGTGCGTGTCGGAGTAGCGCGCGGCGTCTAGCCAGTAGCGGGCGCGGTGTTCGCCGTAGGCGGGGGTGGCGAGGAGTTCGTCGATCAGCGCATCGAGCTGCGTTTCGCCGAGGCGGGCGTCCGGCTTCGGCGCATATTTGGCGAGCAGTTCGGGCGAAGGCGGCAGGCCGGTGAGATCGAGGCTGATGCGGCGCACGAGCGTGGCGGCGTCGGCCTCGGGCGCAGGTTTCAGTCCCACTTCGGCGAGTCTGGCGGCGACGAAGCGGTCGATGGGATTATTGGACCAGGAGGCATCGGCGACTTCCGGCAGCGCGGCCTTCTGGGGGGCGACGAGCGACCAGTGCGGCTGCCAGGGGGCGCCTTGGGCGATCCAATGCCTGATGAGCGCGACCTGTTCGGGCTTCAGCGTCTTATGCTCCTTGGGCGGTGGCATGATCTCCTCTTCGTCCTTGGTGACGATGCGCTGGTAGAGCGTGCTCTTGTCCGGCTGTCCCTTGATGATGGTCGGCGGTTCTTCTTTGCCGTCCTTGGTCGTGCGCGGCGCGAAGAAGCCGGCCTCGGTGTCGAGTCGCAGGCTGGCTTTGCGGGCGGCGGGATCCGGGCCGTGGCAGTGGAAGCAGTTGTCGGCTAGGATCGGACGGATGTCGCGGTTGAACTGAATCTTCTCTTCGGCCGCGAAGGCGGCGGATACGAGAAAAGGCAGGAGCGCCAGGAGGGGCTTACGCATGGGGAGGGGTGTCTCGAATAAAGTGGGTTAGCAGGGGAGGGGAAGCCGGATTAGGTCCCTTGCGACCTAAGATTGTGGGCCGAGGAAGGTTGTTCCCCTTCCTAGGTGTAAAATACTACCTTCTGAGGGGTAGAATTAGGTCAGAAATCCCAGCGTCGGACCTTGGCCCCCGCAGGTTTGAGTTCGACCCAGTCGATCTCGACGTTCTCGGAAGCCGTGGGCAGGTAGAGGCGCATGATCGCCGCCGGCCCCTGATGGGGCAGCTCGACGGTAATCTCCTGCCAGTCGCCAGGCTTGGCCGCATAGGGGAAGGAAATGATGTCGGAGGTCTTGCTGGTGCCGGTCGGCACGAGGTCGACGTGGCCATCACCACCGGAGGTGGTGCGTAGTCGGAAGGTCACTTGGGCGGGGCCGCTGAGATTGGCGCCGACGCCGAGAAAGGGGGAAGGGCCTGTGCCTTTGGCGGTGAGGATCCCGTCCTTGACCGTCGCATCGCAATTGCGGTTCTTCCAGGACATCAGCGGATCCTTGTGTGCCACGGCCGCTTTGCCGAAACCGGGATTAAGCTTCGGGATGACGGCTTCGGTATCCTTGAGGAAGTCGGCGATGAGTCCGTTCAGTTCCTTGGCGAGCTCGGGCTTCTCCTTGGCCAGATTACGGCGTTCGCCGATATCGTTCTTCAGGTCGTAGAGTTCGAGGTCGTCGGAGCCGTCGTCATTGCGCGCGTAGAAGCGGATGAGCTTCCAGTCTCCCTTGCGGACGTAGGTGCCGGCGTAGAAGCCGTCCATGACGGCATCGCGTGCGGCGTTTCCGTGAGGGAAGTGGCAGAAGACCCGGTCGCGGGCCGATTCGCCGCCGAGCAGGGCCTTGGACTGGTCCAGTCCGTCGAGTTTGAGTTCCGGGTGCGGCCTGAGGCCGAGGAAAGTCAGCAGCGTCGGGTAAAAGTCCACCGACTGGAAGAGGATGTCGCTGGTCGCGTCCGCCTTGGCCTTTCCTGGCCAGGCAAGGATGAAAGGCTCGCGGGTGCCGCCTTCGTAGACGGAGGCCTTGCCGCTGCGGAACGGAAGGTTGCTGGTGGCCGGGATGTCGGCGTAGCCCTCCGGGTCCGTCTTCTTCGGAGGGTAGGCGTAGCCGCCGTTATCGGAGAAGAAGACGATGAGGGTGTTGTCGGCGATGCCCGCGTCGTCGACGGCCTGCATGATCCGGCCGACGCCATCGTCGAGGGATTTCACCATGCCGGCGTAGAGGGCGTTGTGCTGCGGGTTCCTGGGGTCCGCCTTGGCCTTGAAGTGTTCGATGTAGTCGGCGCGGGCGTTCCAGGGGGAATGGACCGAGAAGGCCCAGTAGTTCAGATAGAACGGCTTGTCCTTATGGGCGGCGATATACTTCGCGGCTTCCCTGGACATGCGGTCTTCGATGTTCACGCCGACATCGTCGGTGATCGTCGGGTCATTGATGAATTTCCACGGTGCGAAATAGCCGCCGCCTGGTCCGGCCGCGTTGGGCGTGTGCGGGAAGTCGGAATCGAAGCCTTGGTCTTGAGGTTCGTAATGGTCCGCTGGCTTGAGGTTGTGTCCGAGGTGCCATTTGCCGAAGTGCGCGGTCGCGTAGCCGGCTTCCTTGAGGGCTTCGGCGAGCGTGAAGTATTCCGGCTTCAAGCGGGACAGGCTATTGGCGTCGAGCAGGCGCGTATTCGGTCCTCCTCGGATGAGCTCCTTGTTGAGGTGGATCGGATTGATGTGGCAGACCGGTGCGGTGATGCCGATACGGGCGGGGTATTGGCCGACCAGGATGCTGGCGCGCGTGGGCGAGCAGAGCGGGCTGGCGGCGTAGGCTTGTGTGAAGCGCGTCCCCCGCTTGGCCAGGCGATCGATGTTCGGGGTCTCGTAAAACGTACTTCCAAAGCAGCCGAGGTCGTGCGCCCCGAGGTCGTCGGCGAGGATGAAGATCACGTTCGGCCTCTCGGCGGCGAGCGCGGCGAGCGGGGCGAGGAGGAGGGTGACGAGGCGCATGGCGGCTTATTTCTTCGCCTTCTTGCCCGGGGGCTTGAAAGCCGGCGCGGTCGGGTCCTCGGTGATGCTGCCGTGCCATTTGGGGGCGATGTTGTGGCTGTCCCATTCCTCCCAAAGCTTGATCAGTTCGGCCTTCTTCTCCGGGAACTGGGCGGAGAGGTCATGGGCCTCGCCGATGTCCTTCGACAGGTCGTAGAGCCGCCAGCCGCTCTGGGTCTTGGTGGCGAAGTCTCGCTCGTCGGTGAGTTTCCATTCGCCCTGCCGGATCGCCTTCTGGGGGCCGAACCGCCAGGCGAGCAGGGCGTGCGGAGCCGTCTGGTTTTCGCCTCGGAGATAGGGCAGCAGGTTCACGCCTTCGACGGTGGCGGCGGTTTTGGCGCCGGCGAGGGCGCAGGCCGTCGGCAGGAAATCGATCGTCGAGACCGGGTGGTCATACGTCTTGCCGGCGGGGAGCTTGCCCGGCCAGGAGGCGAAGAACGGAACGCGGATGCCGCCTTCGAGCGTCTGTCCCTTGTCCCCGCGCAGCGGGGTGTTCACCCCTGCGTTGTAGGCGAGGAACGGCTTCCGACCTGCGCCGCCATTGTCGCTGATGAACAGGACGAGGGTGTTCTTGTCGGCGCCGGACTTGCGCAGCGACTCCATCACGCGGCCGATCGCGTCGTCGAGTCCGATGAGCAGGCCGAGGTAGCCGCGCCGATCCTTGTCAGTCTCCCCGGCCGGTATGCGGGCGGCGACGGAGGGCGAGATCTCGAGCGGCGTATGGACGGCGTTGTAGGCGAGATAAAGCATCCAGGGCTTCTGCTTGTTGCGGTCCATGAAGCCGATGGCTTCGTCGGTGAAGATATCGGTCAGGAAGCCGTCCAGTTTCTGGAGCTTGTCGCCTCGGTAGATCATGTTATGCGAGTGCGCGGAGCCGAATTCCGGGTCGGCGTCGGGGTGCTGCGCGTAGTTATGGCCGCCCACCAGGAAGCCGAAGAATTCGTCGAAGCCTCGGGAGTTGGGGTGGTGGGCCTTGTCGAAGCCTTGGTGCCATTTGCCGATCAGCGCCGTCGCATAGCCCACGTCATGCAGTTCGTCGGCGATGGTGCGCTGGTCGAGGGGGAGCCCTAGTTCGGCCTCGTTCCCGACGTGCGGATTGAACTCATGGCCGAATCGCGTCTGCGCCCGTCCCGTGAGCATGCCGGCCCGCGAGGGGCTGCAGTAAGGGCAGGTCACGTAGCCGGAAGTGCAGCGTACGCCGGAGGCGGCCAAGGCGTCGATGTTCGGCGTCGGCACGGCCTTGCCGCCGTGGACGCCGATGTCGCCGTAGCCGAGGTCGTCGGCCACGATGATCAGGATGTTGGGCCGGTCGGCGGCCGTGGCCGAGAGGCAGGTGAGCAGTAGCAGGAGGGCGCGCAGGATCATGCCTGAAACCTAAATGAGTTCCGGGGGGATGACAGGAGAAAGCGACGAGAAATCAGAGCCGTGTGCCATTGACCTTGGTCCAGGGCGAAAACGCTCCGGCGGCGTGTACCTTGACCTTGCGGCACCAGATGCGGTCGGCGGTGAAGACGAAGAGTAGGTCCAGTTCCTTGCCGCCGAGGGCGACGCCGAACGCGCGGGCATGGTCGGGAAGGGGGAGGATGACCTGCGTGGGGCCGTCGTCGGCGCAGACTTGCAATCCTGCCCGCGTGGCGAGGATAAGCTGGCCTTCCTTGGCGTAGATGGCTCCGGAAGCCCCGGCATCGTCGTCCCAGTCGTTCACGTGCAGCCAGAAGAACTTCTCCTTGTTGGCCAGCTTGCCGTCGGTGTTGGTCTGGTAACTGTAAGCCCATTTCGAACGTCCGTCGGCGGCGGCGAGGATCCATTGGTCGGGGCGCAGCGCGAGTCCGGTCGCCTGTTTCAGGTCGGCGTCGACCAGGGTCTTCTTGCCATCCTTGATGAACCAGACGCCTTCGTCGCCGCCTTCTCCGCTGAGGAACAGTCCGCCTTGGGGCGTCGCGAGGAGCTGGCGTGCCTTGAGTCCGGCTAGGATCTCGTTGGCTTGGCCGCCCGCGTCATAGGCTAGGATCTTCCCGGTTTGGGCGGAGGCGGCGTAAAGTTCGCCCTTCGCGCCGAAGCTCAGCGCGTTGGCTTGCGCGGCGTCGGCGAAATCGGCCACCCTGTCGTCGAGGCCGATGCGCCGGATGCGGTTCGTATGAGTGTCGATGAAGAAGACTTCGCCGGCGGCGTTGGTCGCGGGGCTGAGAATTCCGGGGAGATGGTCGGCGAGGAGCCGCCAGCCTTCGCCGGGCAGGAGCATGTCCTGGGCGCGCGGCGCGCTGGCGCCGGCGGCGACAGGCTTCGGCCAATCCTTCCAGAGGAAGGCCATGGCTTCGCGGTGATGGTCATAGTAGCCGGCGACATGCCCTCCGTTGATGATGTGGAAGCGGTAGTCGTAGCCGGAGAACTTCAGGGCTTTGTCCATCTCCTGGTCGAGCAGGAACCAGTCGCCGGCGCAGTTCTCCATGTCGCGCGTGCCCGTGGTGAGATAGGCCCGGATCGGTTTGGCTTCGTATTTCCGGACGAGGGTGGGGTATTCGTGTCCTCCGCGGAACGCGACGAAACTGCCGCTGTTGGCGTAGACCCGGCTGAACCATTCGGGGCGTTCCCATGCGGCGGTGAAGGCCGCGATGGCGCCGCTGCTCCCGCCCGAGATGCAACGGTCGTTGCCGGAGGTGGAAAGGTTCAGCTTCTGTTCCTTCGCGACGTATGGCAGCAGTTCTTCGACGAGGAAGCGGGCGTTGGCGTCGCCGACGCCGTCGTACTCGAGGCAGCGATTGCGCCGGCCGAGCGTGCCCTTCATGGGTGCCGGGGTCTCGCCCGGGCGGACGAACACGCCCACGCACACCGGCATCTCGCCGGTCGCGATCAAGGTCTCGAGGAGTTCTTTTTCCTTCGGATTGTAGCCGTCGGTCTTGACGTAAACGCATGCCGGCTTCGCCGGGTCGTACTGGGCGGGGATGAAGACGACGACTTCGCGGGTCGTCCCCGGGAAGATCTTGCTGTCGTTGAAGACCGATCTGCGGATCTCGCCCTTGAGGATTTTCTCCGGCGCGATTTCGGGCGCGACATAGCCGTTGGTTTCGGGGGCGGCGGGAGGGGGGATGGCGGTTCCGGCGAGCGGTTTGATGAGCCACTGCAGGTGTCTGTCGCCCGGATTATAGGCCCAGAGATCGATTTTGGCTCCGGGGGTCCTGACTCCGCCGAGGTGATCCAGGCCTTTGCCGTCAGCATGCTTGGGGAGAAAGCTGAACGAGCCATCGGCTTGCTTCACGATGCGCCAGAGTTGTTCGGGTCGCCCAGTGTCGCTTTCGAGGTGGAGCGGCGTGCCGTTGTCCTGGCCGGCCTTCGCCGCGGTGAGGGCGAGTTCGGGTGCGGCTGCCGAATGGACGGAATAGAATTCGCCGCCCTTCGATGTGAACGTCCACTTCTGATTGGCCAGTCCGGAGGGCTTCGCGATCGAGATGCGTTCGCCGGACGTCGGCGCCTCGAGCAGGAGCTCCGGAGCGCTCGCCGAGACGATGGCATAAGCACCCCAGTCTTCGGCGCCGCCGGAAAGGCTGACGCAGAGCAGGAGGCCGAGGAAGAACGATTTCATGAAGGTCATGGGCTTGGGACGAATCTCTGGGTGAAGTCGCGGGCTGAGCGGGTGAAGGTCCATTCACCGCTGTCGGGCAACGTGCTCGCCGGCGCCCCGACCCAGCTCTCGATGACGAACTCGTCGGGTTTCCCGTCGACGAAGGCATAATCGTAGCCTTGTCGCATCACGCCGACGTACCAGGTGGCATCGTCGGCCTTGCCAAGCTGCTTCATGCGTCCGTAGTCGGCCGCCCAGTAGATGAGGCTGAAAGGGATCCGCCGCTGACGGCATGCCAGCTCGAGTTTCTTCACGTCAGGCCAGTTGCCCGGGTAGATGCGGTTCCCGACGGTGAAGTGATTCCAGTCCACGTCCAGGCGGAAGAAGTCCAGTCCGCGTACGCCGCGGGTCTTGAGCTCCGCTTGCAGGGCGTCGATGAAGCCGACCAGTTCTTCGCGCTGGAAGTACGGGTAAGGTTCGATGTCGCCCAGGCGGACTTCCGGATAGTGCTTCCGGACGAGTTCGACGAAGTTGGCGGTTTCGCTGATGGCGTAGGCGTCGGGCTTCTTCAGGTGTTGGCGGGCGCAACAGAGGGGCTCGTCCATCGCCAGGGCGTCGATCCTGCCCCCGAGGGCCCTGATCCGGTCCCATTGTTGGCGTTCGGCGTCGAAGGTCTTTTGTCCCGTGGGCCCCCATTCTTTCACGGCGCCTACCTCCAGACCGAGTCGCAGGCCCCATTGCTCCAGCCTGGGAAGCCAGCGGCGTAGCTCATCGTCCGTGAAATGCTTCAGGTGGTTGCCGGTGCAGCCGATGCCCGTGATGGCCTTGCGGGTTTCCGCCCACTCTTCGGGCCGTGTGAAAAGCTCCCGCAACGCCTTGGCGTTGTCGGTGCCGGGCGGCATCATCCAGACCTCTGTGCGCGGCGATTTCGCGGCATGGGCGGCGATGGCGCAGAGCAGGAACCCCAGCGGGCGCATCACTTCTTGGCCTCGGTGGTCTTCTCGCCGTTGATCGTGAGGTTCTTGACGTCGGCAGTCTTTGAGCCGGCGAGCCAGCTGCGCTTCTTCGCCGTCGCGAAATAGGCATGCTGTGCGGAGACGGGAGCCTGGTCGTCGATCGCGAAGGCCATCTTGTCGTCCTTCCATTCGACCCTGAGGTGATGCCATTCGCCGACCTTGGCATTATACTTCAAGCTGCCGACGGTGTGAGAGACCTTGGCGGAATCTTCCTGGATCACCACGTTGCCTCCGAGGACGACGACGCGGCCGACGTGTTTGTCCGAATCGCAGCCGACGTAGAAGGCGCCGGCGGCATCCTGCTTGAAGTCTAGCTCGATGACGGCGGCGGCGAGGCCGACCTTATGATGCAGCACGGGGACGTGCTTGTCTTCCGGGACTTCGACCATGTGCAGCACGCCGTTGTCGGGCGTCCACTTGCCCTTGGCTTGGGACCATTCGGCGCCAAGGGGCTCCTTGAAGGTAGGCGCCGCGATCGCAGGCATGGGCTTCTCGTTCAGCAGGGGTTTGCTGTCGGCGGCGAAGGCGAGCGAAGCGAGGAACAGGGGGAACAGGAGGTGGCGCATGATGTTTGAAGGGGTAGGATAGGGTAGGGATAGTAGAGGCGGGGCAAAAGTGCAAAGGTTCAAAAGGGGGTGAGGCTGGTCAAGAGGTGGGGGTGACGATGACGTCATCGATCTCGATACCTTTCTCGCCGCCGTTCTGCATCCAGAGAAGTTTGCGCTTGGGGGCGTCGAAATTCGGTCGCTTCAGCGACTGGCTCCATTTCCCGTCGACGGAGATATCGACGGTGTTGCCTTTGAAGGCCAGCTTCACGTTACGCCAACCGTCGTCGGAGAGGTCGACTTTGGTAGCCGGCAGGACTTCGTTCGTCCGCAACGAGCCGCTGACGGCAATGGGCGGAAAGTTCTTCTGCAGGAGAGGGTGGGACTTGTCGAAGGTGTGCCCGTCTACTTCCAGTACGACCGAATCGCGATTGAGGCGGACGCGCAGCATGTGGTCCGTGCCGCCGTAGCCGTCGTCGCCGTCGACGAAGAGCCAGAGCATGCCGCCTTTCTCGAGGTGCCGGTAGCGGAAGGACATCGTGATGTCCTTGCCCCCGAGGGCCAGGTAGACCATCGGCGGGTACTTGCCGCCGCTCGAGCCATGTGTCCACATCACGCCGTCGCGGATCGATGTGTTCTTGTTCGGAATCGGCGTAAGGAACTTCTTCGCGTCGAAACCTGGACCGAAGTCCTCGCGGACCGAGAACGTCTCGGTCGAGGCGCAGCCGGCCAGCAGGGCGGCCCAGAGCAAGACGTGGGTTTTCATTTGGCTTGTTCGGCGGCCAGCAAGGCCTCGGCGAAGCGGCGACCGACTTCCAGCGTGCCGGCCGCGGTGAAGTGCGTGTGCGAGGGCGGCAGGGTCTCGGCGCCGGCGGTATCGACGTAGCGGGTGCGGGGCAGGGCGGCGGCGACTTCCTTCTGGGCATCGACGACCTTGGGCATGAAGGCGTTCTTGCCGTTGCCGAAGCGGGTATTGACGCCGATCAGCAGGATCAGGTCTGGAGCGCCCAGCTCGGCGCGCAGGCTTCTGAGCATCGCGGAGAGGTTGGCGACATAGACGGGTGCGTCCTTGGCGTTGGCGTCGCTCTCGCCCTGCACCCAGACGAAGGCGCGGGGTCGGAGGGTGATGTCCTTGGACTTCGCGGAAGCGAGGGCGGCCTTGGCCTCGTCGATCATCGCGCGGTAGCAGGCGTCGGCCTTGCCCGGCAGCCCGACGTTCCAGTCGCCGGCGACGGACGTGCCGCTGAACGCCGTCTTGATGACGGCGAGCGGACGGCTCTCCTTCGTCGCCAGGGTGCGGACCATGCCGATCTCGGGTCCGAAGCCGCCCTTGGTCTTCTTGTTGAAGTTGCCGTATTGGCGGCCGAGCTTCTTCGCGGCGTCACCTTGCATGGCGGGCGTGCGAGGTTGGAACTGCAGGGTCGTCCATTGGTGGCCGCTCGTGCCGTCGAATTCGTCGGGAGGCGGATCGCCCACCCGCCACCAGAACATCGTCTGCGCGTCCTTGGCGTCGGCCGGCAGTTCTTCCGCGTAGGCATCGTAGCCGACGGCGTTGGATTGGCCGGCGACCAGGATCAGGTCACGGGTCTCGGCATGGGCCAATCCCTGCAGAAGCAGGGCAAGCCCTAGGGTTAAGGGGCGAAACATGGGGTGATACTGGGTAACTCCGCCGGGGCCGGAGTTCCATCAAATCCTTCGGCTGGGTCCTATTTCGCCGACGTACGCTCGATCTCGACCCTCTCCATGGCTGGAGGTAGGGCGTCCTTGATGAGGTCGGTGTTCCGGACGCCCTTGAAACGGCAGTCGGCGAAGCGGATGCCGGAGATGGTCGCCCCGGGGATGCCGTTGATGGCCACGACCCGGCCGCAGGCCTCGCCGGTGACCCGCTCGATGCTGACGTCCCTCAAGATAGGATGATGGGGGCCGTTGGCGCCTTCCTCGTAGTCGAATTCTACGCCAAGGACTGCCTTGTCGACTTGGCCTAGGCGGATGTCGCGGAAGCGGATGTTCTCGATGACCCCGCCGCGCACGGCGTTGGACTTGAAGCGGAACGCCCGATCGAGGTTCGGGCTGTCCATCACGCAGTCGGAGACGAAGACGTTGCGGACGCCGCCCGAGATCTCGCTGCCCATGGTGACGCCGCCGTGTCCGTCCTTCATGACGCAGCGGCGGACGATGATGTCCTCGCTCGGGATGCCTACCCGACGTCCGTCGTCGTTCCGTCCGCTTTTGACGGCGATGCAGTCGTCGCCGGTGTCGAAGACGCAATCCTCGATGAGGACGTAGCGGCAGCTCTCCGGGTCGCAGCCGTCGTTGTTCGGGCCGTGGCTACGTACCTTGACGCCCTTGACGGTCACGTTGACGCAGAGCAGCGGGTGGAGCACCCACATCGGCGCGTTGGTCAAGGTGACGCCTTCGATGAGCACGTTCTTGCACCCGTTGGTCTCCACGAAGCTGGGCCGGAGATAGTGTCCTTCGCCGTAGAGTCTCTCCTTGGGCGGGATGCCGTCCTTGGTCTGCTGGTCGAGGCGGTCACGGTCGGCCTTCTGGCTGGGGCCGTCCGAGTGCTTCTTGTTTCCCTTCCAAGGCCACCAGTGCTGCGCGTCGGCCGAGCCGTCGAGCGTGCCTTTGCCCGTGATCGCGATGTTCTCCTGACCGTTCGCATGGATCAGCGGGGATAGGCCGATGAGCTCCATCCCTTCGAAGCGCGTGGGTATGGCCGGCAGGTATTTCTTAGGGTCGGGGATGAACCTGAGGGTGGCGCCTTCGGCGACGTGGAGGTTGACGCCGCTGAGCAGCCGTACCGCCCCGGTGAGCCAGACGCCTTGCGGGATGACGACGCGGCCGCCCCCGGCCCGATGGCACGCTTCGATGGCTTTCGCGATCGCCTCCGAACAATCGGTGCCAGCCTTGGCGCCATGGTCGGTGATCACGAAGTCTGCCGCCGGGAAGACGGGGGACTTGATGCGTGCGAGGACGGCTTTTTCTTGTTCGAGGTAACTGGATTCTGCCGAGAAAACCGGGCATAACGGGGCCAGCAGGAAGAGTGTGGCGATCGGGAGCATGCGGAGGCGACACATGAGGGGGATGTTGCCGGCGGGACCGGCCTGCTCAATGCGGTTCTGCTTCGGACTCATCCGCCGAACGGCATTCCATCCCGCATAATCGGAACGGAGGCGTCGCAGTCCTTATCGAACTGCTTCGAGGAGGAACGCCACCAGTTCCGGGCACTCGAAGAACGACGGACCGACCTTGTGGCCTTCGCCGGGCACGATCTTGACCGTAAACTTGCCGCCGAGGGCCTCGTAACGCTCCTTGAGGAGCAGGGTGTTGTCCTTGTGGGGTACGACGATGTCGGTGTCGCCGTGGACGGCGAACATCGGGACCTTGGCGGCGGCGAGGCCGGCGAGATTGTCGACAGGGTTGAACTCCTTGAGGCGGGCGGAAAGCTCGGCTTCAGTCAGGCCGAAGTCGGCGAGCGTCTGAGCCTTGGAATTCTTCAGCGGCCAGCTGGCCAGATTGCAGACCGGGTAGATGCCGATCCAGGCCTTCACCTTGTCGGGATTCCGGAAAGCCCAGGTGAGGGTCATCATGCCGCCGCGGCTCTGTCCAAGCAGGATGGGCTTCGGTGAGTAGCCGCGCTTCACCATCTCGTCGTAGAACTTCGTGAACTGCGCCGCGCTTTTGGGCGCACCACGGACTTCCCCGAGGTCATAGCCCGCGATGGCGATGCCGGCCTGCTGGCAGGCGTCGGCGTAAAGCTTGTGCTGGATGATGGAGGTGCCGCCGTTGAGTGTGGGCGCATACCAGAGCCAAGGTTTGCCCTCCGCCGGCTTGGCCGCCGGATGGATCACGGCCTTATGTCCGTCTACCACGAAAGTCTCGGCCGCGCAGAGCGAGGCGGCGATGAAGGATAGCAGGAGTGGGCGAATGAAGCGGAGCATGGGTCTGGGGGCTTACTTGAATTCGAGCTTGGTCTTCGGCAGCACGGCCTGGATCTTGGCCTGCTGTTCAGGCGTGAAGGGCGCCTTGGCCGGGACGAGTCGCATGGACTTCAGGAAGGCGAAGGGTTTGAGGGCGGCGATGCGGTCATCTGGCAGCGGCATCTTGCCGATCTCGAGATGGTCGAGCTGGGTGAGGCCGGCGATGATCTGCAGGTCGGCGTCGCTGAGGGACTGGGCGTTGGTGAGCGTGAGGCGGCGCAGCGTGGGGATATCCTTGATGAGGGGGATGCAGGCGATGGATTCGAAGCCTTCGCCGAGCTGCAGGGATTCGAGCGGGAGCTTGGCGATCGCCTTGAGCGCTTGCGGAGTAGCCTTCGGGGTGCCGAGCTCAAGGCCTTTGAGTTTGGTGAGCTTGGCGAGGTGCGGCGCGCCCGCGTCGGAGAACTTGGCATGGGCGAGGCTGAGGCTTTCAAGGTTGGGCAGATGGTCGCAGAGTTGGCGGAGGCCCTCGTCGTCGATCAGGCTGCCGCGGTGACTGACGCGGGTGAGCTGGGTGAAGCCCTCGAACTGCGCGTAGGCCTTGCCGGTCATCTGGGTGCCGACGAACGAGAAGTTCTCAAGGTGCTTCAATCCGGCCAGCTGGGCCATGCCGGCGTCGGTGAGTCTGCCGTTGTTGGTGAAACGGAGGAACCGGAGGTTCGTCAGCTTGGCGACGGAGGGCATCCAGTCGTCGTTGAACTTCGTCGAGATGATGTTCAGCGATTCGAGCGTGGTGAGGTGGCTGACATGCTCGAAGAACGCCGCATCGTAGGGGTCGTCCTTGCGGTGGTCATGCGGTCCGGAGCCCGGCACGTTGAGGTCGATCAGTTTCACGCCCTGTCCATCGGCCGTCATCTCCACCTTGCCCTTGGCTCCGGTGACGATGCGGGCGACGGCTTCGACGTGCGGGTCGAGGGCGAAGGCCGGAGCGCTCGTGAGGGCGAGCGCCAGGGCGGCGAGGAAGGTGGCGGCAGGTTTCATGGGTAAGGTCTGGATCAGTATTTGGGGAAGATGGCAGGCGTGGGGAAGCGTTCCTCGAGCAGGTCTGCCGGCGATGCGCTTCCGCTCCCATTGATGTACTCCTCGCGGGGCACTTGGACGTCAGGCCAGCTGGCGGGCCTGATGCGTACCACCTTCCCGGGTCGGATACCTTCCGTGATGAGGTCGATGTCGATGCGAAGCTGCATTCCGCTGCTGCCCATCGGAGGCGCCCCGGCAGGCTTGACGATATCAAGGATGGTCCCTTTTGCGGCCATCTGGGAGGGGCCGGCCGTGCCGGCCTCGGTGTGCTTAAGGGTGTTCTCGGCGCTGTTCATCAAGGCCTGACCTCCCTGCTTGAAGTCAGCCAGGAGCGTGGCGTCCGCTCCGCCGAACAAGCTCACGGTCACCGCGGCATGACCGAACTTTCCGTATTCGATGGCGTCGACCCAGCCGGGCAACCAACGGCTGCGCATGAAGGCCTTGTGATTCTCGACCTGAAGGGCGGCGGCTCGCTGCGACGCCTCGTCATCCAGCCAGATGTCGGTGACGTGATAGCGTCGGAAGATGCCGCCGGCGGTCGGCTTCCAACTGAGGTTGAGCAAGACGGCCTGGCCTCCGAGCGATTTCTTGCCGGTGGCGGGCCACTTGCCCTCGGCGATCAGCTCGGTGATGGTAAGGCGTTCGCGGCCTCGCCAGATGCGAGTGGCCTGGTCGAACGACAGTTTCTGTTCCTCGGCTTTGTCGTCCCCGCCTTGCTTGGGTTCAAGGGTGGCGAGGATGATGCCTTGCTGGTCCAGGGATTCCGCTTCCTTGAGTTTCCATGCCTGGCCGGTGCGGAGGCAGTAGCTCACCTCATCTTCGACGAGGAGGGCATGGTTCTCGGCGGGAAACACCCCGACTCCCCGGCGATGGTTCGCGTCGCGATTTCGGTTGTCCACCGGGAGCACCGGCACCGAAGAAAGCTTGGGGTCGGGCGGCAGGAACGCCCAGACGCGCAGGATCGTGCCGAGCGGCACGTCGCGAAGGTCGGCGTCGGCGCCATGATAGCGCACGATGCCGTATGGGAGCATGGCGAAAGGATTGGGTTCGGTGCTGCGAAAGATGCCGGGGCCCTGGACGCGGAGGCTGCCTCGGCGATTGGCGTGATCGACGAAGGCGAATTCGCCGCGGTAAGCGTGCGCTTTTTCGATCGGAGGAAACTTGCCGGGCTCAGGCCGAAACGGTTCTTCGGCCGCCGTCGCCAGGGTGGCGCCCAGCAGCAAGGCCAACCCGAGGATGGACTGACGGAGGCGGCGCATCCTCAGGGTGTGTACTTCGGAAAGATCGCCGGAGTAGGGAAGCGGTCTTCGACGCGGAACTCGCCGTCGCCGAGGTATTCCTCGCGCGACAGGTCGACGGCCGGCCACAGTCCCGGGCGGATGCGCACGACTTTACCGGGTCGGATGCCTTCGATGATGAGGTCGGTCTCCATCGTGACCTGGATGCCGCTGCTGCCCATCGGCGCTTCGCCGGGGAGCTTGGTCACGTCCGCGATGGGGCCCTTGGAGGCCATGTGCGCCGGCCCGTAGTGGCCGCCGGCGTGCTTCATGGTGTTCTCGGCGGCGTTGATCAGCGCCGGGTTGCCTTTCTGGAAATCGGCATAGAGCGCAGGGTCCATGCCGCCGAAGAGCGTCACGGTCACCTTGGCGTGGCCGAACTTGCCATACTCCACGCCGTCCACCCATGCGGGCATCCAGCGGCTGCGGATGAAGGCCTTGTGTGTCTCGGCTTGGTTCTGGGCGGCCCGCTGCATCGACGTATCATCGAGCCAGACATCCGAGATGTGCAGGCGCAGGAAGATGCCGTCCGGACAGGGCTTCCAGGTCAGGCCGAGCAATACGGATTGGCCGTCGAGCGATTTCTTGCCGTTCGCCGGCCAGAGCCCTTCGGCGGCGAGGTCGGCGATGCTGAGGCGTTCCCGGCCACGCCAGACGCGGGTGGCGTTGTCGAAGGTCAGCTTCTGTTCGGTGGCCTTGGCGTCGCCGCCTTGCTTGGGTTCGAGCGTGGCGACGATCATCCCTTGGTTCTTCTGCTGGTCCGCTTCCTTGAGCCTCCAGGTCATTCCCATGCGCAGGCAGTAGCTGGGCTCGTCTTCGAGCAGGAGGACGTGGTTCTCGGCCGGGAAGACGCCGACGCCGCGATAGTGGTTCGCGTCGCGGTCCTTGTTGTCCACGGGCAGGACGGGCACCGACGAAAGCTTAGGGTCGGGCGGCAGATAGGCCGTGACGTGCATGATCGTGCCAAGGGGGATGTCGCGGAGGTCGGCCGGAGCTCCCTGGTAGCGTACCATCCCGTAGGGGAGCATCGCGAAGGGGTGCGGATCGTTGCGTCGGAAGACGCCGACGCCCAGCACGCGCAGGCTGCCGCGACGATTGACGTGGTCGACGAACACGAGTTCGCCGCGGTAAGCGTAGGCCTTGTCGAGGTCGGGGAACTTGCCGGCTACCGGGCGGTAGGGCTCTTCCGCCGAGGCGAAGGGGGCGGCCAGCGAAAGGCCGAGGCACAGCCCGGCGAGTAGGCGAATCATAGAGAGACGACTTTGTTGCTGTCGGCGAACTGGTCGATCTCCACGCCCATGCGCTGGGCCATCAGCAGCAGGAGGTTGCTCATGTGGGCGTCCGAATTGACCGGTCGGCTGCAGACCTGGTAGTGCGCGGTGGTGAGGGCGCCGTCTTGGCCGAACGTGTAGCCCGGGAAATTCGCCGTGGCGCGGTTGAAGTCCTTGTGCGTGCCGTGCTTCAGGCCGAGGTCGGAACCGCCGGCGAGCACCAGGGGCAGGTTGGCGTTGCCGTGGCTGTGGCCGTAGGACATCCCGCTGCCGAAGAGCGACAGCGTCGAGGCGAGGAGCGGCTTGCCGCTGAAGTCCTTGGTCTCGGCGAGGCGGGTGAGGAAGTAGCTGTACTGTTCGATGGCGAAGGTGTCGTACATCGTGAGCTTCTCCATGTAGCCGGGATCGCCGCCGTGGTGGCTGAGCTGATGGCGCGATTCGGTGATGCCGATCTCAGGAATGGCGAAGGCGTCGCCCTCGCCGCCGAGGCTGAAGGTCGCGACGCGCGTGGTGTCGGTCTGGAACGCGAGCACCATGAGGTCGTAGACCGTGCGGAAATAGTCGCCGGCCTTGGTGGCCGGGATGTCGCGATTGGTACGCTGACGGTCGCTGGCCGAACTCGTCGGCAGGGGTGTGTCGAGCCAGACGTCGGCGCGGCGGGTGCGGATCTCGGCCTCGCGGACGGAGGTGAGGTACTGGTCCATGCGGCCCTTGTCTTCGGCGCCCATCTTCTTCTCGAGCTGGCGCACTTCCTCGAGGTTGGCGTCGAGGACGCTGCCCTTGCGGCGGAGTTCTCGGCGCTGGGCGGCCTTGCCTCCCTTGGGTTCCTCGAAGAGGGAGGCGAAGATCTCGCTGCATCGGCGCATCGCGGGCAGCCGAACGCCGTCCGCGGTCCAGGCCAGGGAGTCCTGGGTCAGGGCGATCTCCATCGACGCGATGCGCGTGTGCTGGGCGGTGACTTCGGCCATCTTCTGGTCGACGGAGATGGTGTTGCGGTCGGTGGGCCCGAGCTTGCCGCCGGTCAGCCAGGTGCTGATGCAGTTATGGTGATGGCTGAGGCTGCCCGGATGGTAGAGTCCGCTGATGGGGGTGACGGACTGGCGGTGTTTCTCCAGCGGCTTGAGCGAGCGGGAGAAGCGGTAGTCCGCGCCGGCTTCGGTGATCTGGTAGTTGAGCGAGTGGACTCCGTTAGCCAGGTAGATGAACGCGCTGCGACGGGGCGTGGCGGTCATCTTCTCCGTGGCGCGCAGCGGTAGCATGCACTCGAGGAGCGGCAGGGAGATCAGGGCGCCCATCGCGCGCAGGGCGTGACGTCGGTCGATGCGCCAGGATTGGGAAAGGTAGTGGGCCATGTTCTGTTTGGTGAGGGGTCAGCGTTTGCGGAGCAGTTCGGAGGTGGCTACGCCGCGGATGAGGTCCCGGACGCGGTAGTCGTGCTTCTTGGCCTCGGCGACGATGGCGTCGATGTCGGGCTTGTCGTCGAAGGTCAGGACGCGTCGCAGGGCGTAGGTGCAGAGGTGTTCGACGAAGGCGCGGGCGAGGGCGTCGCGGTCGGCGATCAGCAGCCGCTTGAAGCCGAGGGAATCCTTGAAGGTGCGCCCGTCAGGCATCGCGCCGGAGGCGTCGATCGCCGGATCCGCGCCGATGCCGGCCGCGACCTTCTCCTTCGTGCGCCACTGACCGATGGCGTCGTAGTTGTCCCAGGCGAGTCCGAGCGGGTCGATCTTGGAGTGGCACGCGGAGCAGTTCGGGTCCTTGGCGTGCGCGGCGATCTTCTCGCGCAGGGATGCCTTGGGGCTTTGCGGGGTGGGGGGGTCGATCGCCGGCACGTTGGCGGGCGGCGGCGGCGGCGTCTTGCCGAGGATCGCATCGCTGAGCCAGACGCCGCGGTGCACCGGACGGTGGCGCGTGCCGTCGGAAGTCAGGCCCAGGATGGCGCCCATGGTGAGCAGTCCGCCGCGGTGATCCTCGGGCTTGAGCGCGACGCGTTGGAAGCCCTCCGACATGGGTTCGGGCAGGCCGTAGAAATCGCAGAGACGACCATTGGCCATCGTCCAGTCCGAGTCGACGAAGCTGTCCACCGACAGGTTCTTGCGGTATGTCTCGCGGAAGTATTCGACCACTTCGCCGCGCATGCTCGTCTCGAGCCAGGAGTCGTAGTTCGGGTATAGTTTCTTGTCGGGCGGGAACATGCCAACGCGGTGCAGCTGGAGCCACTGGCGCGCGAAATCGTCGACGAAGCGCTCGCTGCGGGGGTCGGCGAGGAGGCGGTCGACCTCATGGCTGAGGTCATCCCCTCTGAGGGTTCCGCCCTTGGCCGCCTTGAAGAGGCCCGCGTCGGGCATCGAGCTCCAGAGGAAGTAGGAGAGTCGCGAAGCCAGCTCCCAGTCCGTGAGCCTGTCGCGTTTCGTCGGTTCGCCTTCGACGAGGTAGATGAAGTTGCGCGAGGTGAGCACGCCTTGGAGGGCGACGCGATAAGCCTCGGCGGTCTTCTCGCCGGCGGCCCGTTCGGAGGCGTAGGCCTTCAGGTATTGGGCGAGTTCTTCGACGCGGACCGGGCGGCGCCAGGCGCGTTCGGCGAACAGGCGGAGCCGTTCCGCGACCGCCTCGGGGCCGGCGTCCTCGGCCGGGATGAGGCCTTCGCGGAGGGCCTTTTCGGCCGGCGTCAGCAGCGGGCCTTCCCATTCGATCCAATCGACGAGCACGGTGGAGAAGATGCCGTTGCCCTTGTCGTCGAACATCTGCGGGGCGTTGGTGTTGAGCAGCTGGCGTTCGCTGCTGTGCGTGAAGAGGTAGGTCTTGCTTCCGAGGACGTTGCGGAACGCCGCGCCGCTG
The DNA here is from genome assembly GCA_903913915.1 of uncultured Opitutia bacterium. Lineage (GTDB taxonomy): Bacteria > Verrucomicrobiota > Verrucomicrobiia > Opitutales > UBA953 > UBA953. The sequence continues at coordinate 1,063 of CAIWNE010000013.1, read as the reverse complement.
CGACGGTCGACGCCGTCGGTGGCGACGACGCTGAAATGCAGGTTCGCCGGCATGTCCAGATAGACGTCGAACTCGTAGACCTTCGGGCCGTCCTCGGGCGCGTTGATGTCGAACTCCACGAGGCTGGCGACGGTCTCTTCGCCGGTGGATTTGCCGATGCTCAGGTGGGCCGGCTGACCGCCGGGCGGTCGGATGCCGCTGGCTTTGAGCCGCAGGCGATAGAGTCCGCTTTGCTCGGGACCGACCTTGCCGAACCATTGCGGAGAAAGGGCTTCCTCGATCCGGCCGGGGAAGAGCAGCTGGCGGAGCGGGCGCTTGATGCCGAACTGGTCGAGCGCCGCCTGCGCGGTCTTCATGTCGCCGTAATGCATCTCCGCCGCCGTCTTGCGGACCTTGCGGGTCTCGCCGAGCTTGGCGGGGAAGGCGCGGTCGAGCACGGTGTCCGCGGCGCGGTAATAGCGATCCACGTGGGAGGGCGAAAGCGACAGCTGCGATCCGATGCGTTCGAAGCCGTGCCAGAGGGAGTCTTCGTTCAGTCCCCCGGGTGCGGCCGGATTGTAGCGCACGCCAAGCAGATCGTAGACGGTGTTCTGGTATTCCTTCCGGCTCAGGCGATAGTGCGTCACCGGCGGGCGCGCCGCCATGCGGGCTGACCGGCCTTCTTTGATGCGCGCGTCCAGGTCCGAGACGAAGGCGGCGATCTCCGCTTGGGTGGGCTTGGCTTCTTTGTCCTTCTTGGGCGGCATCTCGCCCGAGTTCACCTGCTCCATGGCCTCCGCCCAGTGGTGGGTGTCGGCTCCGAGTTTGAAGTCGCGCGAGAGCTTGTCGAAGCGGAGGTCGCCCTTCTCCTTGTCAGGTCCGTGGCAACGGACGCAGTGCTTCTCGATGAAGGCCTCGTAGGGCTCCTCGGCGCCGGCAAGGGCACAGCATCCGGCTAAGAGCGTAAGAGCTCGGCAAAGTGGGCCAAGGGAAGGCATTTCAGCAAAAGGGGTGGGGTGCGTCCGGGGTCGGACGCCAAGGTATTGATGAGACCGCGCGCGGCAGGGTCAAGTTCCTGCCTATT
>CAIWNE010000012.1 GCA_903913915.1 uncultured Opitutia bacterium | reverse complement strand
AGGTTCCAGATCTCCATGCAGCGGGCGTCGCTGCCGTTGACGAGCGTTCCCTTCGTGTCGCCTTCCGGCGTCAGGTCGACGTGGAGTTCGGTGCAAGGGCCGCAGGGCCCGGTCTCGCCCATCATCCAGAAGTTGTCCTTCTTGTTGCCGTTGACGATGTGGATGGCCGGGTCGAGGCCCGCGGCGCGGAACTTCTCAGCCCAGACGTCCCAGGCTTCCTGGTCGAACTCGGAGGGGTCGCCCTTGGACTTGTCGGGCTTGTAGACGGTGGCGTAGAGACGGTGCTTGGGGAACTTCCAGACCTCGGTGATGAGCTCCCAGGCGAAGTCGATGGCCTCGCGCTTGAAGTAGTCGCCGAAGGACCAGTTGCCCAGCATCTCGAAGAAGGTGTGGTGGTAGGTGTCGAGGCCGACGTCCTCGAGGTCGTTGTGCTTGCCGCCGGCGCGGATGCACTTCTGGGTGTCGGCGGCGCGGCCCGGGGTGTAAGGGCACTTAGTCTGGCCGAGGAAAATCGGGACGAACTGGTTCATCCCGGCGTTGGTGAAGAGGAGGTTCGGGGAGTCCGGCATCAGGCTCGACGACTGGACGATCGAGTGCTGCTTCGACTTGAAGAAATCGAGGAAGGATTGGCGGACTTGAGCGGAGGTCATGGGACGGTAAAGGGGAGTGGGCGAAAGGGTCTTTTTAAGCCCCTGTTCGGGTAAAAGGGAAGGGAAATGAAAGGGATAAGCGGCTGGCGGTCAGCGGTTGGCGGTTGGGCTGATGCTAGGCTCTGAGAGAGACCTGAAGCCGGGATGGACGCTGTGGGCACGGGTAGCCCTAGCCATTCGGTTGTGTCCTTCCCTTTTGGGCTGAGTCCAACCGCCAACCGCTATCCGCCAATACCTAGATTATTTCTTCCGCGCCAAGATCCAGGCTTCGAGCTCGGGTTCGGCATAGGCCTTTTCCCACGAGTTATGTCCGACGCCGGGATAGATGGTGAACTTCACGTCGGCCCCGTTCTTCTTGGCGGCATCGACGGCGACCTGGCCGCGCTCGATCGCGACGGACTTGTCCTTGTCGCCGTGGAAGGCCCAGATAGGCATGCCTTTCAGCGTGGCCGTCTTCGCGGGTTCGATCCCGCCGCAGACGGGAATCACGCCGGCGAAGCGCTCGGGGTGCTCGCATGACCAGGCCCAGCTACCGAAGCCGCCGAGGCTGAGGCCGGTGACGACGACGCGCTTCTCGTCGATGCGATAGGTCTTCAGCAGGTCGGTGAGGAGCGCATCGAGGACCTGGACGTTCCAGCGCTCGTTGGCCGGGCACTGCGGCGCGATCATCACGTACGGCGTGTCGCCACGACGGTCGAGTTCGAAGGGCAGGCCGTTCTTGCGGACGGCGTCGACCTGATTGCCGCGTTCGCCGGAACCATGCAGGAAGATCACCAACGGCCATTTCTTCGCGGTGTCCTTCGCGTACGTCGAGGGAAGGTAGGCCAGGTAGTCGAGGGCATGCGGCAGTCCGGCCTTCTCGAAGTGCCTGGCCTCCGGCTTGAATTTGACGTCCGGCGAAAGCGTGAAATCGGCGGCCGAAAGGCCGAACGTGAGGAGGCAGGCGAGGAGGGCGAAGCGCATGAAAGAGGGATGGAGGACCGCAGGGCCGGAGGCAAGAGGAGGAAGAATGGGAGGCCCAGAGGCCCGGAGGCTCAGAGGCCCGGGAAAGCATGGTGATTCTGATTGAGGCGGTGTAGGCAGGGTTGAGCGCCCTCGCTCAAGCGTGCATCGGGGTAGGGAGGTCATCACCATCGCGTCCTTTCCTTGGACTGACGTAACTTAGGACAGCACGTGGTGCTGTCCCTACCTTAACACACGCTGGCCAAGGGTTGGTCAGCGTGTGTCGATTTCTTCCTGGGCCTCCGGGCTTTTTTTGTCAGCGCTCACTCCCCCGCCGTCATCAGCTCGGCATGCAGTTGGAACAGCGCGTGGGCGTTGTCGGCGTAGAAGAGGGACAGCCGCTCGATGAGCTGGGCGTCATGCCAGGAGACCACGTTGGCCTTGAAGGTCAGCCGGGCCTCGCCAAGGCCGCCTGGGCGGCGGTTCGAGAGTTCCTGGGAGAAGTAGAGCGTCGAGGGCAACTTCTTGGCGTAGCGTTTCTGGTTCGCGAGGAACGCGGCGATGGCCCCGATCTCGGACTGGCCGTCGAGCGTGAGGCTGATCGTCGCTTCGCCCGGGACATCGCCTTCGCGCGGCTGGTAGAACGCGCGGACGAGAGCCTTCGACCCCTTGAGCACCACGCGGGCGTTGAAGTCGTCGCGCGCGGTGAGGCGGTAGGGCTGCTCGTGCTTCTTGAGATGGGCGGCGACGGCCTTCCAGAGGGCGGGTCTCATGCCCTGACTCTTGCCGAACCCGTGCCAGAGGCAAGCGGACCGCTCGTCATAGTCCGCCGAGTTATTGACAGGCACGAAAAAGGGCGTGCCGGATGGCACGCCCTTTGAGGGGAAGAGGCGCGAAGGCTTACTTCTTCTTCTTGGCCGGTGCAGGCTCGGCCTTGGCGGGTTCGCCGAGGGGGTGTTCCTTGAGCAGCTCTTCCGGGGTGTACGGAGCGGTGCGGCTCGTGTTCGCGGCGCGGATCTTCTTCACCTGGGCGGCCTTCACGGCCGGGAGGTTGTTGCCGAAGGACTGGCGGACGTAGGTGAGGACGGCGGCGACTTCTTCGTCGTTCAGCATCTGGCCGAGCGGGGTCATCACCGGCTGGCCGGTGGCGTAGTCGCCGTACTCCTTGCCGTTGAGCGTCATCTTGCCCATCATGCCGTTGAGCACGAGCTTGATGGCACGGTCGGCGTCGCCTTCGAGCCAGCCGCTGGCGGCGTAGCCGGTGGTGCGTCCGAGGGGCGGGTAGGCGCCGCGGAGGGCCTTGCCGGCTTCCTTGGGCATGTCGGCGCCGAGGCCGTCGGCCTGGTGGCAGGTCACGCAGAGCGCTTCGCGGAAGTACACTTCCTTGCCCTTGTCGTAGAGCTTCTTGTCTTCCTTGGAGAGCTTCTTGTCGGTCGGGCCGTAGGAGGTCTCCTTCTGGTCGGCGTAGTCCTTCAGGTTAACCTTGCCGTTGCCCTCGGGGAGGGAGGCTAGCTGCTTCATCGTCTCGCGTAGGCAGTAGGCGATGTTGTAGTCCTTGCTGCCCTTGAGCGAGGCGGCGGCGGCGATGGCGCGTTCGGTGTCCTTGCCGTTGAAGAAGCTCAGGCCGCGGACGCCTTCGAGCTGGACGCGCAGGTTCGTGTCCTTGACGGCGTTCTCCATGATCGCGATCGCGTCAGGAATGCGGTCGCGCTGGTAGATCGCGACGCGGACGGCCTGGGCGCGGGCGCGAGGCTCGGGCGACTTCAGCAGCTGGCCGAGGAGCTCGAGGTTCACGACGTTGTGCCACTGGTGGACCCAGAGGGCCTCGAGGAGGTGGTGGGCGTCCTCGACCTTGTTCGGGTCGAACTGCTTGGCCCACTTCTGGGTCGCGGCGATGACCTGCGCCGTGTCGTGCTTGTGAAGCTCGATCTTCGCGCGCTGGCGGACGTTGTCTTCGTGCTCGGTGAGGAGCGCGAGCAGGTTCTCGATGGATTCGCCGTCGATCTTCTTCGGGGTGAGCAGGGGTCGGCTCGGGTAGGTGATGCGGTAGAGACGGCCGTGCTGGTGGTCGCGGTTCGGGTCGCGGAGGTGGTGCTGCAGGTGGCCGATGAGCATCTGCGACCAGTCCATCACGTAGAGCGAGCCATCGGGGGCGACGGCGACGCCGGAGGGGCGGAAGTTGCCGGCCTTTTCCTTGTCGGTCTCGATCAGGTTAGGCAGCAGGGTCTCGCCCTTGATGCCGGAGCCTTCCTCGGTGATCTTCGCGCGGAAGATGCCCTGGACGGTGATCACGTTCGTGTTGAGGAACGTGCCCTGCCAGTCTTCGGGGAAGTGGCGGCTGCTGAGGATCGCGGTGCCGGGGCAGGGGCGAGAGGGGCGGTTCCAGAACGGCTTGTAGCCGGGGTGGGCGCCGGTGTCGAGGTGGCCGGAGAAGCCCGGGCCGAAGTAGTTCACGTTGCCGGTGGCGTCGGTGATGATGTCATTGCCCCAGTAGTCGAAGACGCGCCCGTGCGGGTTGGCGAAACTGTACGGGACGTGGCGGTACAGCTTGCTGGTCTGCGGCTCGAAGCGGTAGATGCCGCCGTTGGTGTTGCGCATCACGCCGTTGAACGTCTCGACCTGGGAGCGGTGGAAGACGCCGTCGGAGAGGTAGATCGCGCCTCCCGGTTCATAGCAGATGGAGTTCGTCTCGTGGTGCGAGTCGGCGGCGTCCATACCGGTGAGCAGGCGCTCTTTCCAGTCGGCCTTCTCCATCTTGCCGGAGGTGTCGCGGACGAACCAGATGTCGGGCGACTGGATCAGGATGACGACGTCCTTGTAGAACTGGAAGCCGGTCGGGCAGTTCAGGCCGTCGAGGAAGACATGGGACTTGGCGACCTTGCCGGTCTTCGGGTCGAGGTCGAGGACCAGGAGCTTGTCGAAGTTCTTCGTGGTCGGGGAGGTCTCGGGGTAGGTAGGCCAGACGGAGAGCCAGAGGCGGCCCTTCGTGTCGAAGTTCATCTGCACGGGGTTGATGAGCTCGGGGACGGTGGTCTCGTCGGCGATGAACTCGACCTTGCAGCCTTCGGGCAGCGACAGGTACTTCAGCTGCTCTTCGCCGCTGAGGTAAGGGACCGGGGTCTTGCGGTTCGGCGGGACGGGGATCTCGGCCGCGAGGTTGTCATGCTTCACTTCGACCGGCTTGCCCTGGGCGGCGGCCCAGATGCCCTTGTCGTGGTTGGCGGTCTTGATGTCGCGGTTGGCGAGCTCGGCGCCGAGCACCGTGGCGTTGTCGATGCCCTCGTACTTGATGCGCGAGCGGCCGCCGAAGATGTTGAACTGGTCGACCGTGCGGTAGCGATGGTGCCACTGGGCGCTCTTCTCGTTCACCTGGGCGCGTACGGCTTCGTTCACCGAGCCGCCATCCTTGCCGAAGACGGCATTGAACTGGACGGGGGCGAGGGCGGCGTCGCCGGCGGCGTTGAGGTGGATGCCGTTGATGGTGAGCGGCGACTTGGCGGCGGCGTAGAGCCGCTTGGAGGCGGCGAAGAGGTCGACGAACGGGACGTTGTTGGCCTTGGCGACGGCGGCCATGGCGCCGACGTAGAGCTCGAGGTTCTTGTTGTTCTGAGCGGCGAGCTTGGCGTCGAAGTCGGCCGACTTCAGGTCTTCGTGGGCGATCGGGGAGAAGAGGACGACGCGGACCTTGCCCTTGCCGTAATCCGCGGCGAGGGTCTTCTTGAGCCAGCCGTCGAGGTTCGACTTGAAGACGTCAAGGCCGGCCTGGCCGGCGAAGGACTCGTTGAAGCCCCAATAGGCGAAGATCACGTTGGCGTGGAAGTGCGCGCCGGCGTGGTAGGTCACCTCGGTCTTGCCGACCTTGGTGGTCAGGGCGCCGGGCTTCATGTTGAGGAAGTAGTCGAGGCCGGCCACTTCGTCGGAGCGGTGCGGCGTGACGCCGACTTCGTCGCCGGAGAAGCCGAGGTTGCGGACCACGAGGTTGTGTTCCGGGAAGGCCTGATGGATCAGGGTCTCGAAATTGCCTTGGTGCTGCTGGCGGTCGGCGAGACCGCTGCCAACGAAGGCGATGTTGTCACCCTTTTCGAGGGTGAGGTTCTGGGCCGAGACGGACGCGAATCCGAGCAGGGCCAGCAGGAGGGTGGACAGCTTGCGCATGGGTTTCTGGTTTTGGTAAAAAGGGGGTGGCCATGCTGGGTGGCATGGTCGGAAGGGGAGTCGGAAAACCTGTCGCTCTTTCAACATCCTGCCAAGGGGAATGTTCCTCCGGCGGTCGGCATTTGACCTTCATTTACGGTCAAATGCGGCCGCCAGGGGTGTGGTGGGGCAGATGGCTGGGTCGATGGCATATGGCGGAGGGCAGGTTTCCCGCCACCCCTGCCTGGCACCTGATTGACGGGACCTGAGATCCGATAATAGGGCCGCAGCCAATCTCCCGGTCTCCGGTCTCCCTTTGAGTCGCGTGAATCTTCTGACCGCTGGCCGCTTACCGCCACCCGCTGTCACCATTTGAAGTCACTGTCCCAGCGGCTTCGAGATGTCGAATTCCGACTTGGTCGTCCAGCGCTGCTTGTAGCCGGCGGGAGCTTCGACCTTCGTCCGGAAGATCACGGTGTTGTCGAGGTCGAGGTCGTCGGACCAGATGAACTTCGCGCCGGCGAAGTTGTCCTTGAACTTGTAGAAGTGTTCCTTCGGGCCGACGCGTTCCTCGGTGAACTCCGTCGCCTGGGCCCACTTGCT
>CAIWNE010000011.1 GCA_903913915.1 uncultured Opitutia bacterium | reverse complement strand
GCAGAAGGTGCGCGTCGGCCTTCCGGTCGCGCCCCGTCCCGCCGCCCCTTCCGCCAAGTAACGCACCCCGATGTCCTGGGAATTCTTCGTCCGCCGGCCCATCTTCGCCACCGTCCTCTCGCTGGTCGTGGTGCTCGCCGGAGCGAACGCTTTCCGGGCTCTGCCCATCGCGCAGTATCCCCCGATCGCCCCGCCGGTGGCGACGGTGACGGTGAATTACCTCGGCGCCTCGGCCGACACGCTGATCAAGACGGTGGCCGCGCCGATCGAGCAGCAGATCAACGGCACCCAGCACCTGCTTTACTATTCCTCGACCGCCTCTTCGTCTGGCGTGCTGACCATCATGGTGACCTTCGAGCCGGGCGCCGATCCGGACCAGTGCATCATCGACCTGAACAACCGCGTGCAGATCGCCTTGCCGCGCCTTCCCGAAGAGGTGCGCCGCACGGGCGTGGTGGTGAAGCGACGTTCGAGCGACATCCTCCTCACGCTGACTCTGAGTTCGCATGACGGCAGCCGTGACTCGATCTTCCTCAGCAATTACGCCTCGGTCTATGTCTTGGAAGAGATCCTGCGCGTCCCCGGCGTCGGCGACGCCGGCATGCTCGGCGCACGCGACTACTCGATGCGCGTGTGGCTGGAGCCGGACAAGATGGCCCGACTCGGCGTGACGGTCGGCGACATCTCCCAGGCGATCAAGGTCACGAACAACCAGTACGCTGCCGGTCGCCTCGGCCAGGAGCCGACGCCCGCAGGCCAGATGCTTTCGGTTCCGCTTGTCACCCAAGGCCGACTCAGCACCCCGGCGCAATTCGGCGACATCGTCGTCCGCTCCGGAGGTCCCGCCGGCACGCTCCGCCTCAAGGACGTGGCGCGGCTGGAACTGGCGGCGGAAAGCTACGAGCAGGAGGCTAAGCTCAACGGGAAGAACGCCGTAGCGATGCGCGTCTATCTCGCCCCCGGCGCCAACGCCCTCGGCGTCGCCGAGGCCGTCAAGGCGAAGCTCGAGGAACTTTCGCTCCGCTTCCCCCCGGGCGTGAACTACGACATTCCTTTCGACACGACCCGCTTCGTCTCGGCTTCCATCGGCGAAGTCACACACACCTTGTTCGAGGCCGCCGCCCTCGTGGTGCTGGTCGTCTTCATCTTCCTCGGCAGCTGGCGCGCCACGCTGATCCCGATGATTTCGGTGCCCGTCGCTCTCGTCGGCACCTTCGCGGGGCTCTGGCTCTTCGGGTTCGGCATCAACACGGTCACGCTCTTCGCGATGGTGATCTCGATCGGCATCGTCGTGGACGACGCGATCGTGATGCTCGAGAACGTCGAGCGCCTGATGCACGAGAAGCACATGTCGCCGTTCGACGCCGCCATCGCCTCCGTGCGCGAGGTCGGCGGCGCGATCATCGCTATCGTCCTCGTGCTGGTCTCCGTGTTCCTGCCCGTGGCCTTCCTCGGCGGCATCGCCGGCGCGCTCTACCGCCAGTTCGCCGTCACCGTCGCCGTGGCCGTCGTCATCTCCGGCTTCGTCGCGCTTACCCTCACGCCTTCTCTTTGCGTGCTCATCATGCGGCGGCGCGACGCGGAAGGTCATGCGAAGGCCGGACTCCTCGGTTGGTTCGAGGCCCGCTTCCGCTCCGTGGCCGCCTGGCACGGGCGGGCGGTGCGCTGGCTCATCGGGCACCCCAGGTCGGCGCTGGGCATCTTTCTCTGCATCCTGGCAGCCAACGCCGTCCTGCTCCGCGTCATCCCGCGCGGCTTCATCCCGAACGAAGACCAAGGCTATCTCTTCGGCGTCATCTCCCTGCCGGACGGCGCCAGCGGGACCCGTACCAAGATGTACATGGATCAGATCACCCCGGTGCTGATGTCGACGCCGGCCGAGAAGCCGCTCGTCCAGGACGCCTTGGCCGTCAGCGGCTTCGATCGCATCGGCGGCGGCGAGAAGGCCAACGCCGGCACCATCTTCCTTCCGTTGATCGACTGGAAGGAGCGTCCTTTGAATGCCGACGAGACGGCGAAGAAACTGATCGCCGCCGCCGCCCGTTTCCCGGGCGGAGTCTTCACGGCCGTGAGCCCTCCGCCGATCCGCGGCATCGGTACCGCAGGAGGGTTCGAGTTTTATCTGCAGGCCCGTCGAGATGATGACCCCGCCAAGCTCAGCGTCGAGCTGGAGCGGCTCGTCGCCGCCTTGCGCGCCCGTAAGGAATTCTCCCGCATCAACACCTTCTTCCGGGTGTCCACTCCGCAGTATGAGACCTTGGTGGACGAGGCCCGCGTGGCGGCGATGGGGGTTTCCTTGTCTGAGGTCTACGAGGCGTTGCAGGCGACCATCGGGGCCTCCTACGTCAACGACTTCACGCTCAACGGCAGGCCTTATCGCGTCATGATGCAGTCCGACCCCTCCGAGCGCATGTCGCTCAAGGACGTGGGCCGCGTGCACGTCCGCGCCCGCGACGGCTCGATGGTGCCGCTGACCTCGCTCGTCCGGATCCGCGACAGCTTCGGTCCCGACCAGATCGACCGTTACCAGGGCTTCGTCTCCGCATTGGTGCTCGGCGACCCTATTCCTTCCGTCAGTTCCGGACAGGCCATCCGGCTCGTCGATGAGATCGCCGCCCAGACGCTTTCGGATGGTTATGAGCTCAGCTGGACGGCGCAGGCCTTGCAGGAGAAGCGATCCGCGACCTCGGCCGTGCCGGCGTTCTCGATGGCGCTGCTGATGGTGTTCCTGATCCTGGCGGCGCTCTACGAGAAGTGGTCGCTCCCCGTGGGCGTCATCCTGACCGTG
>CAIWNE010000010.1 GCA_903913915.1 uncultured Opitutia bacterium | reverse complement strand
GCAGAAGGTGCGCGTCGGCCTTCCGGTCGCGCCCCGTCCCGCCGCCCCTTCCGCCAAGTAACGCACCCCGATGTCCTGGGAATTCTTCGTCCGCCGGCCCATCTTCGCCACCGTCCTCTCGCTGGTCGTGGTGCTCGCCGGCCTGCTCGCCTTCAAGGTCCTGCCCGTCGCGCAGTATCCGCAGATCGCCCCGCCGGTGGCGACGATCACAGTGACGTATCTCGGCGCCTCGGCCGACACGCTGATCAAGACGGTGGCCGCGCCGATCGAGGAGGAGATCAATGGCACCGACTACCTTCTTTATTACTCGTCCACCGCTTCGGCGACCGGTCTCCTCACCATCACGGTGACCTTCGAGCCGGGAGCCGATCCGGATCTCTGCGTCATCAATCTCACCAACCGCGTGAAGATCGCCGAGACGCGGCTGCCCGACGACGCCCGTCGTCTCGGGGTGATCGTCAAGAAGCGCTCGAACGACATCCTGCTGGCCCTGTCCGTGACTTCCGACGACGGGAGCCGCGACTCGATCTTCCTCAGCAACTACGCCTCGATCAACCTCGTCGACGAGATCAAGCGCGTCCCCGGGGTAGGTGATGCGGGCGTCTTCGGCGCACGCGACTACTCGATGCGCGTTTGGCTGGAGCCGGACAAGATGGCCCGACTCGGCGTGACGACCGGCGACGTGACGCAGGCGATCCGCATGACGAACAACCAGTACGCCGCCGGTCGCCTCGGCCAGGAGCCGACGCCCGACGGACAGGCCTTGTCGATCCCGATCATCACTCCTTCGCGCCTCGCCACGCCTGAGGAGTTCGGCGACATCATCCTGCGTTCGGCCGGTCCCGCCGGCACGCTCCGCCTCAAGGACGTGGCCAAGCTGGAGCTCGGCGCGCAGAGCTACGAGCAGCAGGCGACCCTCAACGGCAAGACCGCCGTCGGCGTCCGTGTCTTCCTCGCCCCCGGCGCCAACGCCCTCGACGTCGCCGACGCCGTCAAGGCCAAGGTGGCGCAGCTGGCCAGGCGTTTCCCCGCCGGCGTCAATTATGAGATCCCTTTCGACACGACCCGTTTCGTGACCGCGTCGATCCGCGAGGTCGAACATACGCTCTTCGAGGCCGGCATCCTGGTCGTCCTGGTCGTCTTCCTGTTCCTCGGCAGCTGGCGCGCCACGCTGATCCCGATGCTGGCCGTCCCCGTCTCGCTCATCGGCACCTTCGCCGGCCTTTGGCTCTTCGGCTTCGGCATCAACACTCTCACCCTGTTCGCGATGGTGATCGCTATCGGCATCGTCGTGGACGACGCGATCGTGATGCTCGAGAACGTCGAGCGCCTGATGCACGAGAAGCACATGTCGCCGTTCGACGCCGCCATCGCCTCCGTGCGCGAGGTCGGCGGCGCGATCATCGCGATCGTCCTCGTGCTGGTCTCCGTGTTCCTGCCCGTGGCCTTCCTCGGCGGCATCGCCGGCGCGCTCTACCGCCAGTTCGCCGTCACCGTCGCCGTGGCCGTCGTCATCTCCGGCTTCGTCGCGCTCACCCTCACGCCGGCCCTCTGCGCGCTCATCTTGCGGCCGCGCGACGTCGATGCCATCGAAGGCAACCGTTTCCTCCGCTGGTTCGAGGCCCGTTTCCGCTCCGTGGCCGCCTGGCACGGGCGGGCGGTGCGCTGGCTCATCGGGCATCCCAAGTCGGCGCTGGGCCTCTTCGCCTGCATCCTGGCCGCCAACGCCGTCCTGCTCCGCGTCATCCCGCGCGGCTTCATCCCTTCGGAAGACCAAGGCTACGTGCTCGGGGTGGTCGCCTTGCCCGACGGCGCGAGCGTTTCCCGGACCCGTTCCTACATGGCTGAGATCGTCCCCAAGCTGCTGAACACGCCTCCGGAAAGGCCTGCCGTCATGCATGCCTTCGCGATCAGCGGTTTCGACCTCATCGGCGGCGGCGAGAAGACCAACGCGGGCACGATCTTCCTGCCGCTCAAGGATTGGGATAAGCGCGGGCAGTCGGCCGAGCAGCTCACTGGCATGCTGACCGGCGCCGTCGCGCGGGTGCCCCAAGGCATCGCCTTCGTCGTCAACCCCCCTCCGATCCGCGGCATCGGTTCGGCCGGAGGTTTCGAGTTCTACCTGCAGGCGCGTGAAGACGACGATCCGGCCAAGCTCGGGAAGGTCCTCGATCAGCTCGTGGGCGCCCTTCGCCGTCGCCCCGAGCTCGTCGGCATCAATTCGTTCTTCCGCACGGCTACGCCGCAGTACGCCGCGGAGGTCGACCAGGTCCGGGCCGCCGCGCTCGGCATTCCGCTGCCGGAGGTCTACGACGCGCTGCAGACCACGATCGGCTCGGTCTACGTCAACGACTTCACCCGCAACGGCCGCACCTACCGCGTGCTCATGCAGTCCGACCCCTCCGAGCGCATGTCGCTCAAGGACGTGGGCCGCGTGCACGTCCGCGCCCGCGACGGCTCGATGGTGCCGCTGACCTCGCTCGTCCGGATCCGCGACAGCTTCGGTCCCGACCAGATCGACCGCTACCAGGGCTTCGTCTCGGCGCGCGTGATCGGCAACGGGCTTCCTTCGATCAGCTCGGGTGATGCCATCCGCATCGTCGAAGAAGTCGCGGCCGAGACCTTGCCTCCCGGTTATGAGCTGGATTGGACGGCGCAGGCCTTGCAGGAGAAGCGATCCGCGACCTCGGCCGTGCCGGCGTTCTCGATGGCGCTGCTGATGGTGTTCCTGATCCTGGCGGCGCTCTACGAGAAGTGGTCGCTCCCCGTGGGCGTCATCCTGACCGTG
>CAIWNE010000009.1 GCA_903913915.1 uncultured Opitutia bacterium | reverse complement strand
GTCCTGCAGGTCTTCGGGGCCTTCACCCTTCAGGAGGCGGACGGCTTCGAGGACTTCGAGGCCCGTGCCGACGGAGTCGCCGAGGGGCTGGTTGATGTCGGTCACGAGGGCCACGCACTTGCGGTTAAGCGAGCGGGCGACGCGGGTGACAATACGGGCGAGCTGCTTGGCCTGCTCGAGGTCGCGGATAAAGGAACCGTTGCCCCACTTCACATCGATCACCAGGCCTTCGCAACCTTCGGCGAGCTTCTTGGAGAGGATGCTGCCCGTGATGAGCGGGAGGGACGGGATAGTGCCCGTCTTCTGGCGGAGCGTGTAGAGGATGTCGTCGGCCGGGGCGATCTCGCGGCACTGCTCGGTGACGGCGCAACCCACGCGCTCGAGCTGCTGGCGGAACTGGTCCATCGTGGCCTTGCCCTTGAAGCCCGGGATCGAGCTGAGTTTCTCGACGGTCGAGATGCAGAACTCCTCGTCCTTGCCGTTCATGCCCGGCATGATGACGCCGGCGGCGGCGCCCAGCGGGCCGAGCACCATGGAAGTCTTGTCGCCCACGCCGCCGGTCGAGACCTTGGCGATCTTCGGCTGGGTGAGACGGTCAAGGTCGATGACGTCGCCGGAGAGACGGAGTTCTTCGGCCAGGAGCGCGGTCTCCTGCGCGGACATCTGCTTGAAGTAGATCGCCATCGCGAGGGCGGCCTGCTGCGCCTCCGGCATCTCGGCATCCATCACCGAGTCGATGATATGACGGATCTCGTCGGCGGTGAACTCGCCGCCATCCCGCTTCTTCTCGATGAGAGAGGTAAAGGAGGGCTTCTCCTTACGCTTGTGGTCCAAGATTTTCTCTGTCATAAGTAGTTAGGATTTAGAAGGTTAGGGCCATTCTGCTTTGGACAGGGAGGCGGACTCGCTGTGATGTAAGATTTTCTTGAAAAGGCGAGCCAAAACCGCCAAGCGAATTGCTTTGGGACAAAACGACACCCCTCAGCCGCCTTAGATGGGGAAAGACCCCCTAATTCGACCCAGGAGCCATTTCTAGGACAATGACAGGACTTACCCTAGATACCCCTGATAAAGGGCATCAGAACCCACCAGGGAGGTCCTAAGGGCTCCCCCTGGCAGAGCCACCCCCTCGTGCCAGCTCGGCGCTTCGGGATCGCCCGTGCGCGGAGCGACGAACGCGTAGAGGTAGTCGGCCGAACCGGCGGCCAGCATCGCCGAGGCGAGCCGCGGACCAGCCTCGACCAGCACGCCGGCGAGCTTCTCCTGGGCGCAACGCTCCGCCCAGACCTTGAGGAAGGAATCTTCATTGCCGACCAGCGCCCAGACCTTGACTCCCTCGGCCTCATACCAGGCGAGGTCGGACTTCTTGGCGGAACTGCCCAGGCCGACGACGATGGTGCGGGAACGATGGGCATCCTGGAACAGATTCAGCCCGGCGCGGCCAGCGGTCTTGAAGTGACGATCCAAGACGAAGCGTACCGGACAGGTCTCCCCGTCGTCGCCCCGCGCGGTCAGGCGAGGATTGTCGGCGAGCACGGTGTCGGCGCTGACGGCGATGGCCGGGAAGAGCCGACGGAGGCGATGGACATACGCATGGGATTCCGGACCGGTGATCGCCCTCCCCTGCCCTGCGGGCAAGGTCAGCTTGCCATCGAGCGTCGAGGCGACCTTGAGCGCGAGCAACGGCGTGCCGCGGACGATCCAATGATTGAAGATGAGGTTCAGCGCGGCGCACTCGTCGCCCAGCACCCCTTCGACGACCGCGACGCCCTTGGAACGCAGCAGGTCGAGACCATGGCCGGCATGGGCCGGGTTCGGGTCACGCGCGCCCACGACGACCGTGCGGAAACCGGCGGCCAGGATGGCGTCGACGCAAGGCGGCGTGCGCCCATGCGTGCAGCAAGGCTCGAGGGTCACGTGCAGGACGGCGTCCGCGGCGGGCTTGCGGCCCAAGGCGCGGAGGGCCATCACTTCGGCGTGCGGCTCGCCCGCCTTGGCGTGGAAGCCTTCGGCGACGATCCTGCCGCCTTCGGTGATCACCGCCCCGACCATCGGGTTAGGGTGCGTCCGTCCCCAAGCCTGACGGGCGAGCTCGAGGGCTCGCCGCATCGGAGGCTCGGAAGCGGAAGCGGACACGGTCAGCGATTGCGCTTACGCGAAGCCGTCGCCGCCTTGGCGCTGCCAGGGGTCAGCTGCGGTTCTGAATAGTAACGGAAGCCCTCGAGTTTGCGGCGCTCGATGGTGCGGCCGAGGAGCTGCTCGATCTGCTGGAGATGATGCATCTCGTCCGGGGAGTAGAGCGTGAAGGCCTCGCCTTCGGCGGAAGCGCGACCGGTACGGCCGATGCGGTGGACGTAATCTTCGGCGTGCTCGGGCACGTTGTAATTGATGACGTGGGTGACGCCGCGGATATCGAGGCCGCGCGAGGCGATGTCGGTCGCCACCATGATGGTGAACTTGCCCGACTTGAAGCCCGCGAGGGCGGCGGCGCGCTCGGACTGCGAACGGTCGGCGTGCATCGTGGCGACGGGGGTGCCGTGGCCTTCGATCCACTCCGCGATGCGGTCGGCGTCGCGCTTGGTGCGGGTGAACACGATCACGGACTTGTAGCCGCTCTTGTTGAGGAGGGACAGCAGCAGGTCGTACTTCTGGAAGATGTCGACCGGGTAGATCGCATGGTCGACCGTGTCGGCGGCGCCGAGCCCCGTACGGACGTCGACGGTGACGGGATCGCGGAGCGCCCAGCCCGCGATGCGGCCGATGGCATCGGAGATCGTGGCGGAGAAGAGCAGCGTCTGGCGGTCCTTCGGGCAGTAGTTGACGATGCGAGTGACGTCCTCGATGAAGCCCATGTCGAGCATGCGGTCGACTTCGTCCATGATCAGCATCTGGATGGACTTCAGGTCCAGGATCTTCTGCTCATGCAGGTCGAGCAGGCGGCCCGGGGTGGCGATGACGACATCGACGCCTTCCTCGAGCGCCTTGACCTGGGCTCCATAGCCCACGCCGCCGTAAAGGAGCGCGGTGCGGGTGCCGAAGTGCTTGCCGTACTTCTGGAAGTTTTCGTCGACCTGGACGGCGAGCTCGCGCGTCGGGACGAGGACGAGGCAGCGCGGCTTGCCGGCGGCGGGTCCGAGGAGCGAAAGCGTCGGGAGAGCGAAGGCGGCGGTCTTGCCGGTGCCGGTCTGGGCGGCGCCGATGAGATCCTTGCGGGCCATGATGACCGGGATCGCCTGAGCCTGGATGGGGGTCGGGGTCACGTAGCCGTGTTCGGCTAAGGAGCGCAGGACTGGCTCGGGCAGGCCGAGGTCGGAAAACGTAGACATAAAGTTGAGTTAGAAAGCGATACGCCGGGGCAAAGGGAAAGGATAAAGGGAGGAAAACTCGGCTGAGAAGCCAAACCCAAGCCCAGAGGGGGCTTTTGAGCGCTTTCGGGTCCGGGTTTGACAATCCCTCCCAGATTCCCTGCATAGGTCTTCCTTCCTTTCGAGGAGGGACGCACGGTGGTTGTAGCTCAGTTGGTTAGAGCACTGGTTTGTGGTACCAGGGGTCGGGGGTTCAAGTCCCCTCAATCACCCCACTTTGCAGGAGCCCCGGAGCAATCCGGGGCTTTTCTGCGTGCGCGTGCAACCCCGGGGCGACCTTCGGTGTATTTCTCTTACCATGATGCGCCTCGCCCTCTTCGCCCTCCTCCCCTTCGCGGCCATGGCGGCCGACCTGAAGCCGCAGATGCTCATCCCGGACAAGGTGGTCTTCGAGGACGACTTCAGCCAGCCGCGCGAACTGAAAGCCGTGGCCGCCAAGTCGCCGCAGGTCGGCGCCTGGAATCCTAATCAGGGCACACGCTGGAAGGTCGCCGACGGCGTGCTCAAAGGAGAAGCATCGTCGCCGGAATACCAGGCCGCGCACGACACGCACAAAGGCGTGCACCCGCGCATCGTGCTCACGAAGACGCCGGCCGATTACATCCTGAAGTTCTCCATGCGCCTCGTGGACGGCAAGCCGTTCGTCGCCGGCGAACGCAAGTCGATCCCGCCGTTCGTCGAGATCGGCCACCACGTCGCCCGCGTCACCTGGGGCGAGAACGGCGCAATGCTCCTCGCCGACGGCGACTCGCTGCAGCTCGACGTCGCCAAGGACTTCCGGCTGGAGGCCGGCAAATGGGTCGTCGTGATGGTCGAACGCCGCGCCGACGAGGTGCTGGTGCAGTTCCAGGACGGCCCCACGTTCTACGGAAAGCACCCAAGCTATAAGAGCGAACTGCACGCCGTCATGCTCGGCGGCCTCGAGGCCGGCCACATGGAAGTCGACGACGTGACGGTGTGGTCCATCAAGCCGGGCGAGCAGCCCAGCTGGGCCGCGACGCTGAAGGCCCGTCCCGCCGCCAAGGAAGTCCGGATCAAAGAAGCGAAGAAGTGAGGGAGCCCTGCCCTCAGCCCTGAGCGCCCTTGGACTTGAAGTAGGCCTCGATGGCGTCGCGGATCGCCTTCTCGAAGGCGGCGTCCTTCGCCTTCAGCTCGGCGTCGAGCTTCGGCTCGCCGACCTGCGTGCCGCGGCGGAAGAGCTTCTCGCCGCCGAACGCGAGGCGCTGGCCGTAGTAGGTCACGTAGCTGACATGGAACTTATAGCCTGACTGATAATTGGTCAGCGTGACGCTCGCCTGGGCGACGGGATAGTCGGGCTTGACCTGCTGCAAGGCCTTCCGGACCTCGGCGGTGACCTCCTTCGAGTCGCACTTGATCTTGTTGTCCATGAACCGCGCGTCGTCGAATTCGGAGTCGAACGGAAAGAAGATGCCCGTCTGGAGGCCATGGAACTCGGTGTTAGGGACGCCCCAGTAGAGCACAGCGGCCGAGACGCCGGTCACGGCGGCCAGACCCAGGAGGATCAAGGCGGGATGCATCGGCTTCTTCAGTTCGACGGAGCACATGACCGACAGGCATAGGTAGCCCCTGCCCCGAATCAAACAGATTGGGACAGGGACCGAACGCTTACTTCAGGGTCTGGAGGAACGCCTTCACGTCCTCGAGCTCCTGCGGCTTGAGGATCAGGCCCATCGGAGGCATCGGGGACACGCCGAGCTTCTCGTAGCCTTTGGCCAGCACCTTGTTCGGCTCCAGCAGCGATTCCTGGATGTAGGCCGGCGTGGCGCGCGTGGCGATACCGTCGAGCGCGGGACCGATCGTGCTGCCCTTACCGCGCAGCATATGGCAGTTCATGCAAGCCGCGACCGGGTGCTTCCAGAAGATCTCCTCGCCCCGGGCGGGGACGCCGGCGGTCACCGGGGCTTCGCCGACCATGGTCAGTTCGCACAGTTTGACGTCGTCGAAGATCGCATCACCGGAGGCCGCCACCTGCAGCAGGTTGATGCTGGCCTTGGTGCGGTTGCCGCTGTTGAAGATCACGTCGACCTCGGCCCAATCGGACTCGCGGGCGATGATCTTCTCGGTCTCCGCCCTGCCGATGTGATCGTTGAGGCTGGCCTTACCGCGCATCGCATGCGTCCGGATCCAGGCGCTCAGGCGGTACTCCGTGTTCGGCTTCAGTTCGACGTCCGCGAAGAGGCTCGTATCATCGTCACCGCGGGCGACGACGCGCACGGCGTTCTTGCCGGAATGAACGAGCGCCGGGTCGCTGACGATCGCCCATGAGGCGGTCTTGTTGCCGGGACGATTGCCATAGTCGCGACGCTTCCAGCCAGCAGGGAGCTTCTTGTCCGCGGCCAGCTCCTCGAAACCCGGATTAGGCAGCAGATTCGGCCCTTCCACGAAAGTCGCGGTCTTATGCTTCTTGGCGAGGAGGCGGGCCGCGTCGTTCAGCCACTCGTCCGCCTTCACCGCGCCATCGGCGGAAAGCTGGCGGACCAGAGTCTGCACCTCGGGCGTCGTCGGGAACTCGGCAAGCTTGACGAAGGCCGCGAGACGGGTGGCCGGAGCCTTGTCGGCCACGACCCCGGAACCGAAGAAGAGCTTCTGGGAGGCGTCATCGGCGCCGAGGGCGCGGATCGCGTTGCGACGCAGTTCAGGCGAAGCCGAAAGGAGCGCGGACTGGTGGGTGGCGGCGTCGAGTTCGCCAAGCCCTTGAAGGGCCCACAACGCATGGATCGCACCGACCTCGGCGGGCGACTTGACCACGAGTTCACGAAGGGCCGGGGCGAGATCCTTCTTCTTGCCTTCGACGATGAGCCGCTGGGCCTGGAGGCGGCCGTACTGCGTGCTGGCGGAAAGACCGGCGACGAGCTCGGAAGCGGAATCGCCCTGGGCGGCCTTGGCGACGGCGCCGGGCTTGTCCCAGACGATTCGGTAGATGCGGCCGCGGGCGTGGTCACGCAGGTCGTTCTCATGCGCGCCGCCGACGCCGGTCTTGGCGTCGAAGCCGCCGCGGTTCACGGTCGGGGTCGGATTGTGCTGGATGATGAAGTTCTGCCAGTCGGCGAACCAGATGGCGCCGTCCGGACCGACGGCCGAGAAGACCGGCGACATCCATTCGTCGGAACTGGCGACCAGGTTGAAGGCGTCCTTAGCCACATAACCGGCCCCGTCAGGCTGGACGTCCATGAGCGAGATGAGCTTCATGGTCGGCTCGCAGACCATCGCCTTACCCTGGAGGCGGGGCGGAAGCTGCGCGGAGTAGATGAAGTTGGAGCCCGCGGCGGCGGTGTAGCCGCCCATGACGTCGACCTGGCGGAAGTTAGGGGTGATGGTATGCGCCTTGTCGACGAGATTGATCTTCTTCGCGGTCATCGCGCGGGAGCCTTTCGGCACGACAGTGGCGGGAATACCGCCGAAGAAGATCGGGGCGTTGTTGGCCGTGCCGCCGAAATCGTCGCCGGCCGCGTTGGCGCTCTGGCCCCAGGTGTTGTTGGTGAACTGGTGGAGGAACTCGAGCTTGGCGCCATCGGCGGAGAAACGATAGCTGCCCTGGGCGAAGCCCTTCTTCTCGCCGCCGACCTCGCCGGCGAAGCCGCTGTAGCCGACCGCGCCACGCAGCCAGTTGTCATAACCATAGGAAAGATTGCTGGCCTGGGCGTGCGTATCGCGGATACCCCAGCCGGTCAGGATGACCTGACGGATGTCGGCATGGTCGCCGCCCGTGCTGTCCTTGAGGAACAGGAAGTTCGGAGGCTGGGAGACGATGATGCCGCCATTGGCGAAGGTGAAGCTCGTGGGGATGTTCAGGTGGTCCGCGAAGACCGTGAACTTGTCGGCCTTGCCGTCACCGTCGGTGTCCTCGCAGATCACGATCTTGTCATGGCCCTGCTGCTGGTCTTCCATGACGCCGTGCGGGTAGTCCGAGGTCTCCGCGACCCAGAGACGGCCGCGCGCATCCCAGGCGAACGCGATCGGCTTCATGATGTCCGGCTCGGAAGCGAAGAGCACCAGCTTCATGTCGGCCGGGACCTGGGTGCGCTCCATGCTGCCCTTGACCGAGAAAGGTTTCTGGAAGGTCAGCGGCTCGGGGCGCTTCTCATAGTTGGCGACCTGAGGGTGCTTCTCGCGGACCTCGGGGTCGCGCTGTGCCAGGAACTTCTGCCAGGCGGCCTTGCGGGCGGCGGGGAGCGCGGCCTCGAGCTGGGCGCGGAAGGCGGCGGAGGTCGCATCGGCCTTGATGACAAGGACCGGGATGATGGCGCCCGAAGGCAGCTTGATGTCGCCGTTCAGCGCGGGCGAGCCATCGGCCTTCGGCTTCACCGCCAAGGCGTCGAAGCGAGCGAGCGTCGCGGCGTCCGGCGTGACACCCGTCGCATAGTCGAACCAGATGGCGTCGCGGCCGAGCTCGGCCATCAGCGGGTGGAGCGGGCCGACGGCCGCCTGCTCGTCACCGGCGGCATCCAGATAAAGGACACGCACGGGACCTTCGACAGGGGCCGCGAAGGCCAGCACGGAAAGACACACTGAAAAGAGAGCGACGAGGGGGCGCATAGGGGTGTGAAACAAGCCAAACCACGCCGGGTTCGGAAGCAATCCGCGGAATCGTCAAAAAATGGGCATTCCCCGCCCCTCCGACGGGGAAGCTGTCGTAAAAATGAAAGGCCCCCGCACCGCCGGCGACCTGGGCACAAAAAAACGGCGCCCTGATGGGCGCCGTTGTTCGGGAGCGATCGCTCAGCGACCTCAGTGGTCGTGGTGGTCGCCGCCGGCGGCGGGCTTGCTCTCTTCCGGGAGGTCCGTGATGAGGCACTCCGTGGTGAGCAGCAGTCCGGCGACGGATGCGGCGTTCGTGATGGCGGTACGGGTGACCTTGGTCGGGTCGACGACGCCGGCCTTGATGAGGTCTTCGTATTCGCCGGTGGCCACGTTATAGCCTTCGGCGCCCTTGTGCTTGAGCATCACTTCCTGGACGATGAGCGAACCTTCGACGCCGGCGTTGAAGCACAGCGTGCGGAGCGGCTCTTCGATCGCCTTGCGGACGATCTGGGCGCCGATCTTCTCGTCGCCGACGAGGCTGTTGATCACGGAGTCGATGGCCTTGACGGTACGCAGGAGGGCGACACCACCTCCTGGGTCGATGCCTTCTTCGACGGCCGCACGGGTGGCGTGCAGGGCGTCGTCGACGCGGTCCTTCTTCTCCTTGAGTTCGGTCTCGGTCGCGGCACCCACGTGGATGACGGCGACGCCGCCGGCCAGCTTGGCGAGGCGTTCCTGGAGCTTTTCCTTATCGTAGTCGGAGGTGGTCTCTTCGATCTGGCGACGGATGAGCTTCACGCGGCCCTGGATGTCGGCGGACTTGCCGGCGCCTTGGATGACCGTGGTGTTCTCCTTGTCGACGACGATGCGCTTGGCGCGGCCAAGGTCGGCGACCTTGACAGACTCAAGCTTGATGCCGAGGTCTTCGGTGACGAAGCGGCCGCCGGTGAGGACGGCGATGTCTTCCATCATGGCCTTGCGACGGTCGCCGAAGCCCGGGGCCTTGACGGCGCAGACGTTGATCGTGCCGCGGAGACGGTTGACGACGAG
>CAIWNE010000008.1 GCA_903913915.1 uncultured Opitutia bacterium | reverse complement strand
TGAAGAAGGCCAACATCACGATGGACCGTAAGAACCTCAGCGAACTGGCCATCCATGACGCCCCCGCTTTCGAAGCGATCGTCAAGAAGGCCCAGGCCGCGCTCGCCTAAGACGACTCAACGTCCTTTCACGAAGCCCCGGCCCTCCGGGGCTTCTTTGTTTTAAGGTGCTTTCGCTTGCCGACTTTCCCCGCCGCCGCACAAATCAACCCATGCAGCAGCAGCTCGCCCAACTCGTCGCCGCCGCCACCCAGGAAGCCTCCGCCGTCGCCACCCGCGCCGAGCTCGAAGCCTTCAAGGCGCGCGTCGTCGGCCCCAACGGCTCCCTGACCCAGGTGATGAAGGGGATGGCCACCCTCTCGAAGGAAGAACGCCCGGTCGTGGGCAAGCTCATCAACGAGGCCAAGAAGTCCGTCGAGGAACTCCTCGCCGCGCTCCTCGTCAAGGTCGAGGACGCCGAGATCGCCGCCGCGCTCGGCGCCTCCGTCGACCCGACCCTCCCTAGTCCCGACGCCCCGGCGGGCTCGCTCCATCCGCTCTCCCGCACCCGCGAACGCATCCTGGCTTCCTTCCGCAAGCTGGGCTTCGTCGTCGCCGAAGGCCCCGAGGTCGAGACGGAGTGGCATTGCTTCGACGCCCTCAACACGCCGGCGGACCATCCGGCCCGCGACATGCAGGACACGCTCTACATGCCGAAGGCGTTCCGCTCCGCCGACGCGCCCCGCAAGGCCGACGAAGCGATCCTGCTGCGCACGCACACGTCCAGCGTCCAGGTCCGCACGATGCTCTCGCGCAAGCCGCCGTTCCGCATCGTCGCCCCGGGCCGCTGCTTCCGCCGCGACGCCGTCGACGCGACGCACTCCGCCAACTTCCACCAGGTCGAAGGGCTCTGGATCGACCGCAACGTGACGCTCGCCGACCTGCGCGGCGTGCTCGACTTCTTCGTGAAGGAGACGTTCGGCGCCGACGCCGAGATCCGCCTGCGCCCGTCGTTCTTCCCGTTCACGGAACCGTCCTTCGAGATGGACCTCCGCTCGCCCAACCTGGGCCGCCTCTCCGATCGCTGGCTCGAGATCATGGGCTGCGGCCTCGTCGACCCGAAGGTCCTTGAGCTCTGCGGCCTCGACCCGAACGAATGGTCGGGCCTCGCCTTCGGCCTCGGTCTCGAACGCATCGCGATGCTGGTCCACGGCATCGACGACATCCGCCACTTCTACAACAACGACACGCGCTTCCTGCGCCAGTTCGCCTAAGCCATGAAAGTCTCTTTCCAAGCCCTCTCCCGTCATCTCGACCTCGCCGGCGTCACCGCCGAGCGCGTCGCGGAAGTCCTCCCGATGCTCGGCCTCGAGGTGGAGTCGGTCACGACCTTCGGCCTCGCCCCGCTGCCTCTCGTGGTGGTCGGTGAGATCAAGTCCTTCGAGAAGCACCCGAAGGCCGACCGCCTCAGCGTCTGCCAGGTCGACGTGGGCGACGGCTCCATCCGTCAGATCGTCTGCGGCGCGAAGAACTTCAAGGCGGGCGACCGCGTGCCGGTGGCTCTGCCTGGCACGGTCATGCCGGGCGGTTTCGAGATCAAGGTCTCGAAGCTCCGCGACGTCGATTCGGCGGGCATGATGTGCTCCTCCGAAGAACTCGGCCTCGGCAAGGGCGAGGACGGCCTCCTCATCCTGACGCCGCGTCAGCCGGCCCTCGGCACGCCGCTGAATTCCCTTTTCGGCGCGCCGGACACGGTGCTCGAGATCTCGGTCACGCCGAACCGCGGTGACTGCCTCGGCATCCGTGGCGTCGCCCGCGACCTCGCCGCCGCGCTCGGCCTGACGCTCAAGCCGCTCACGGTGAAGACGGCCGCCGGCCTCGCCGCCGCGCCCTCCGCCGCCGATGCGGTGAAGTTCGTCCGCTCGTCCTCCGAGTTCTGCCCTTACTACACGCTCCGCACGCTGAAGAACGTGAAGGTCGGCCCGAGCCCGGAATGGCTCCGCCGCGACCTCGAGGCCGCCGGTCTCCGTCCGATCAACAATGTCGTCGACATCACGAACTGGGTGCTGCTCGAACTGGGCCAGCCGCTCCACGCGTTCGACGCGAAGAAGGTCTCCGAAGGCATCGAAGCCCGCCCGGCCCGCGAGGGCGAAGAGATCGTCCTGCTCGACGGCAAGAAGGTGAAGCTCGAGCCCGGTGTCTGCGTCATCGCCGACGCCCAGCGCCCGCTCGTCGTCGCCGGCGTGATGGGTGGCGCCGATTCCGGCGTGACCGACTCCACGACCGACGTCCTCCTCGAGGCCGCCTGGTTCCGTCCCGGCGAGATCCGCCGCGTCGCCCGCCGCATCGGCGTGTCGACCGATTCTTCCCACCGCTTCGCCCGCGACGTGGATCCGGCCGGCGTCGAGCTCGCCTCGCGCCTCGCCACGGACCTTCTCGTCGAACTCGCCGGCGCCCAGGTGTCCGGTCCCGCCGTCGCCGTGGGCAAGCCTCCGCGCGCCGATGTCACGATCGAACTGTCCGCCGGCTATGTCGCCGCGAAGCTCGGCACGCCCGTCGCCGACGCCGACGTCTCCGCGGCCTTCGCCCGTCTCGGTTTCACGGTGAAGGCTTCCGCCGCCGGCTTCTCGGTGCTGGTGCCTTCCTTCCGTTCTGACGTCACCCGTCCGATCGACCTGGTCGAAGAATTCATCCGCATCCACGGCACCGACAAGGTGCCCGCGGGCCGTCCGATCGCTCCGCTGCCGGGCGACGAGGATGCGCTGACGTCCGTCTTCACCCGCGAAGTCTCGGCCCGTCTCGTCGGCGCCGGCTTCACGGAGTGCTGCCACTACTCGCTTCGCGACGCCGCGGAACTCGAACGCACGCTCGGCGCCGACAAGGCCGCCCTCGTCGCGATGGACAACCCGCTGACGGCCGAGCAGACGCACCTCCGCGCTTCGCTCGTCCCAGGCCTCGCCGGCGCCCTCGCGCTCAACCTCTCGGTCCACGCCGACCCGCGCGGCCTCTTCGAGGTCGGTACGGTCTTCCGTCCGCAGGCCGACGGCACGATACGCGAATTCCTCTCCGTCGCCTTCGCGATCGTCGCCGAACCGGTGACGCGCTCGTGGAAGTCGCGTGAGGCCTTCGACGCCCTCCGCGCGAAGCGTCTCCTCCAGGATGCCGCCGCCCTCGCCGGCGTCGCTTCGGTCCGTCTTTCGTTCGCCGCCGCCACCGGCGGTCTCTGGCAGGCAGACCATGCCGCCGCCCTCGTCGACCGTGGCCGCGCCGCGGAAGGCGCCTGCGGCGTGCTCGACCTCCGCTGGACGCGCTCCCTGGGCCTGAAGAGCTCCGTCATCGCCGGCGAAGTCTGCTTCCCGCGCACGGCTTTCGCCGAGGCCCGCAAGGTCCCGCGCTTCGAGGCGTTCTCGTCCTTCCCGCCCGTCACCAAGGACGTCGCGGTCATCGTCCCGGTCGGCGTCGCCGTCGCCGAAGTGGAAAGCCGCGTCCGCCAGGGCGCGTCCAAGGCCGCCGGCAAGGAGTTCGCGCTGGAGTCGGTCAACTGCTTCGACGTCTTCACCGGCCCAGGCCTGCCCGAAGGCCACCGCAGCCTCGCCTTCGAGATCCGCTGGCGCCATGCGGCCCGCACCCTCACCGACGAGGAAACCAACCAAGCCCTCGGCGTCGTCATCGCCACGCTCGAGAAGGGCGCCGGCTGGACCGTCCGCCGCTGATGCCCATGGCCGAAGGTTTCGACATCGATCATCTCGCGAAGCTCGCCCGCCTCAGCCTCACGGCCGAGGAGAAGGCGCTCTACTCGTCGCAGCTCAGCCAGATCCTGGGCCACTTCCAGGCGTTGGCCGAGGCCGACCTGCCGGCGACGATCGACGACGCCCGCGTCGTCGACGAAGCCGCGCTCCGCTCCGACGAGCCGGGTCCGGTCCTCGGCGCCGAAGCCGTCACCTGCATCGCCCCCGCCTCGCGCGACGGGCAGATCTCCGTCCCGCGCGTCGTGGACGACGAATCCTAAGCCATGGCCGCCGCGCTCCACACGCTTTCCGCCGCCGAACTCGGCCGCCGCCTCGCGGCCGGCACGCTCACGTCCCGCGCCCTCTGCGAAGCCCTCATCGCCC
>CAIWNE010000007.1 GCA_903913915.1 uncultured Opitutia bacterium | reverse complement strand
TTGTGTTCTGGTAGGGGGGGCTCTCCGAGCCCGCCGTCTTTGCCCTTGGTTGGTTTGAGCGGCCCGCTAAACCGCGGCTGACCGGGCCGGTCAGCCTTACCCGCCTTCGTTCTCCATCCTGAAGCCAACTCCCCAGCATTAGCCCCTGCTTGTTTCGGGTTAACTTCGCCGTGGGCGGAACGTATCCGCTTTGAAACGACTTGAAATGACCTCCGGCTTTTGCAACTATCTGCTTACATCCCTCCGGCTACCTACAGAACCGGACGCGGGGCGGTCTCCGCAAGGAGCCGCCCCTGCATTGTTTTAGGGCCATGCGAACTTGGCTCTACGTGGATGGTTTCAACCTTTACTACGGTTCCGTGCGAGCGACACCCTTGCGTTGGTTGAATCCGGTGACCGCCAAAGCACAATGGGGTCAGACCCCATTAATAGGGTCTGACCCCATTATGTGTGGATCGCTCGAGGCCGTCGAAGGCATCACCAGCCCGTGCGGCCGCGTGCTCGGCAAGATGGGCCACTCCGAGCGCACCGGCGCGCACGTCGCCAAGAACATCCCCGGCGACAAGCACCAGCCCCTCTTCCAGGGCGGCGTGGATTACTTCGCGTAAGGGTAGGGAGGCGATCACATCGCATCCGCTGTATCTGAGGTAGGGACAGTAACACGTGCTGTCCTTTTCCTTTGGTAGGGCTGGATCTCGTAGGTATTTTCTCCCGGCCAACGGGGTCAGGCCGCTCTTGGTTCAGCGTGCGACTAATTTCGGCAAGAACGAGCGAGTTAAGTCACATTCCCGAGAAGGGAGCGGCCTGACCCCGTATTCGGCCCCGCAAAAGACTTTTCTTTGGCAGTTACCTGCGTCGGATGGTGCCATCGATCGGCACGGCCAGAGCGAGCGTGTTCGAGATGGTGCCGTACTTACGGATGTTCGTGTGCAAAAGCTCGATGCGGTGGTCTGGCTCATCCGTGTCGACCGCAATCACATAGTCGATCGATACTATCTTGGGTGGGCTATCTTGGCGGACAGCATGGAGTTTCACCTCCAGACCGCGAAGAGAGAAGCCGAGGGTGGGGAGGACGCGTTCGGCTCCCTTGATGATGCAGGCCGCAAGCGCCCCGAGCAACATCTCGGCCGGGTTGAACGCATCGGCCCGGCCCTGCGGGTCCGTGTCGACCACCAGCCTGGCTTGCTTGGCCGCGACCTCGCTGCCATGGGCGTCGATGCGGTGGGCGTGGACTTGATATTCGAGCATGCTGTGAGCGCGAGGGGCTGGGTCTGGCCGATCAAGAATGCCGTCGCAGCGCTTGCGCTTCGGCCATGGCCTTGTCGGTGAGGCTTACGCAGACGATCTCGCAGAGACGGAACAGGGAAGGGTCGGCGATGCCGTAGAATACCTGGATGCCTTGGCGGCGTCGTGAGACGAGCGCGGCGTCGTGCAGGGCCTTGAGGTGGCGTGAGACGTTGGCTTGGCTGGCCCCGGTGGCCCGGACTATGTCGTTCACCGGCAGCTCGCCGTCCATCAGGCACTGGAGGATGCCCAGCCTGGTCGGCTCACCCAGAAGCGCGAACCGGCGTGCCACGTGGCTCAGCACCGCGGGCGGCATGGGTTTCTTTTTCGCGGACATGAGGGCAGGCTGGAGAAGGGGATTGACACACTCAAGCATATAACTAAATAATTATATCGTAATACGAACCATGAAATCCGAAAGCCTCATCCGTCTCCTCGCCGGCACCGTCGTCCTCGTCAGCGTCTTGCTCACCCACTACGTCCATGCCAGCTGGGTCTGGCTCACCGTGTTCGCGGGCGCCAACCTCATCCAGTCCGTCTTTACTGGCTTCTGTCCGCCCGTCTGGCTCCTCGGTAAGATGGGTTGGATCGACGCCAACGGAGTCATCACCGGTCCCGGAGCCCGACGATGAGGTTCCTCGTCCCGATCCTGCTGGGTGCGGTCGTCGGCGGCCTGATGGGCCGATTCGGCGGTTGCTCCGGCGGAGCTTGCCCCTTGGTGGCCACCCCCTTGAGGGGAGCCATCTACGGCGCGACGATCGGGCTGCTGCTCGCCTTGGCTGGACGATCCGAATGAATATGCGCCGCACCTTGCTTTTGCTTATGACGTTGGCCGGACTCGCTCCTGTCGGGGCTATGTCCGCCGGCGTGCCGTTGACCTTGCCGGCTTCTGTCGCGGAAGCCCTGCGTTCCGGTACGGACGCTTCCCTGGTCAGGGAACGGCTGGAGCTCGCCTCCGCCCTGGAGGGTGAGGCGCAGTCCATGCTCTGGCCCCGCTTGAGCCTGCGTGGATCGTATGCGCAGACGAACTCCCCGTTGGGCGGTTTCGGCATGATCCTTGGTCAGCGATCTTTCGACGGTTCGGTGGACTTCAATCGTCCCGGCCGTCTTGATAACGCGACCGCCGCCGTCGATTTCAGTTATCGGCTCTACGCTGGCGGCGCCGATGTCGCCCGTGCGCGCGCCGCGGCCGCGCAGCGCGATGCCAGCGCTCATCAGTCGCAGGCCGACCTCGCCGAGATCTCCACCGCGGTGATCCGGGCCTTCCTCGATTGCCGACAGGCGGGCCGCCTGCACGAGGCACTGTCCGCCAGCCGCGCTGCGTTGGACGCTTCGCTCAAGGTCGCCCAGGCCTCCGAGGAGGAAGGTCGTCTGCTCAAGGCCGAGCGTCTCAACCTTTCCGTGCAGCTTGCGCAGGTCGAACAGCAGTTGCTCATCGCCGACTCGCTCGTGCGCCTTTCCGCCCGGCGCCTCCTGATCCTGCTCGGACGTCCCGCTGGCGAGTCGGTCGAACTGGCCCCCTTGGCTGAGGTCGGTTCTGCGGATCTCTCTAAATCATCTGATGGCGCCACCCGTCCCGAACTTCTCGCCATGCGCCAGCGTGTGGAAGCGGCTGGCCAGATGGTCGCCCTCGCCGAGGCAGGGCGCCTCCCTACGGTCGATTTCCAAGCCAGTTACCAGAATGAGCAAGGGTGGGTCCGCTCCGGCTCCGGCACGAGTTGGTCCGCCGGTCTCGTCGCTCGCTATAACATCTTCGACGCCCAGGAATCCGCTTCGCGTACGCGTGCCGCCCGGGCCGAGCTGCGTGCCGCCGAACTCTCGCTGCGCAAGATGGAAGCCGAGATGGATTTCGACCTTGCTCGGGCGAAGTTGCTCGTCGAGCAGGCCGACAGCCGCCTGCGGGTCTCGCGCCTCGCGGTCGAGCAGGCCGATGAGAGCGCACGTCTGACCCGCGAACGCTTTCAAGCCGGCCGGGCGCTGTCCGCCGAGCTGATCGGCGTCGAGTCCCGCTTGGCTGACGCGCGTATGCAGCTTGCTGCGGCCGAGTCCGACCAGGTCGCCTCCCGCATCGCGCTGCGGCGAGCCTGCGGCCAGGCTCTCTTTCCCTGATTCCACGATACTCCTCCCATATGCGAACGTTCTTTTTCCTGTCGGCGTCCCTTCTCGTCATAGCTGGTTGTCGTCCGTCCGCCGAGATGCCGGCCGCTTCTTTGCCCGCAGCGCCCGCCGTCAAGCTCATCAAGGCCGAAGTCGTGGAGACGCCGGCACTTCTGCCTGTCTCGGGCGTTATCCGCGCCAGTCGACAGGGGGCGGTGGCTGCGCAGGTCATGGGCGACGTCATCGCCGTCCCTGCTCAGCTCGGCGCCAGCGTCGCTTCCGGAGACGTGCTTGTGCGCCTTGGTTCGGCCGAGCTCGAGGCGCGACTGGCCCAGGCAAAAGCCGCGACCAGCGAAGCTGAGCGCTCCTACGCCCAGGAATCCCGTCTTCTCGCCAAGGGTGCGGCGACCCGCGATGGGGTCGCCGACCTAAAGGACCGGCTGGCCGCCGCACAGGCCAACCTCGCGGCGGTCCAGGCCTTGGTCGACCATCTCACCCTTCGTGCGCCCTTCGCCGGAGTCGTCAGCAGCAAGCACGTCGATGTCGGCGACCTGGCCACGCCTGGGCGTATCCTCGTAGAGGTGCACGCTAAGGGTACGGTCGAGATCGAGACGGGTATTCCTTCTTCCTTTTCCAGTCTGGCCGTCGGCGCGGAGGTGGACTTTGAAAGCGCTGGCCGGCAGGGTAAGGCGCGTGTGAAGGAAATCGCCGGCTCGGCCGACGTTAGGAGCCTTAACCGACGCGTACTGTTGACCGTCTCGGATGACACTTTGACCGCAGGCAGGGCTGTGACGGTCTACTGGCCCGCCGAACCACGGCGCCGCGTCCTCGTGTCCGCTTCCGCTATCCAGCGTCATGGTCAGATCGAGCGGGTCTGGGCCGTTGATGCCGAGGGTAAACTGGTCCTACGGCTCGTCCGCGTCGCCGGAACCGAGGGCGGCAGGGTCGAGATTGCCTCGGGGCTCCGGGGTGGCGAGCAGGTTGTCGAATCCCCCGTCGACGAACTCGTGGAGGGCGCCCGCGTCACCGCGCGCTGACCTGTCATGGAAAAGCCCCAAGCCCAGGGACTGGCGGGACGGCTCGCCGCGCTCTTCATCAACTCCAAGCTGACCGTGCTCACCGTGGCGGCCTCGCTTTGCGCGGGTGCCTTCGCGGTCATGATGCTCCCCCGCGAAGAGGAACCGCAGATTCTCGTTCCGATGGTCGACGTCCAGGCTGCGATGCCTGGTGCCAGCGCCGAGGAGGCTGAGAGTCGCCTCGGGCGTCCTCTCGAGAAGGTCCTTTGGGAGGTGCCTGGAGTCGAGTATCTTTACGTCACTTCGTCCCCCGGCGGCGCGCTCCTGATCGCGCGCTTCGAGGTCGGCACCCACCCTGACGTCGCTGTCGCCCGCGTCCAAGCCAAGTTGGCTGGTCGCGGCGATGTCCTTCCTGCCGGTCTGCCTCCGGTCTCGGTCCGTTCGCGTACGATCGACGACGTCCCGGTGTTCGCCGTGACGTTGCACGGTGCCCGCTACGACCACCTTGAGCTACGTCGCATCGCCGCTCAGGTCGAGGAGTCGCTGAAGTCTCTTCCCGCCGCCGCCGAGACCACGATCATCGGCGGGCGCCGACTGACCCTGCGAATTCAGCTCAACCCCGAGCAACTTACGGCCCTAGGCATCTCGCCGCAGCAGGTCATGGGTGTCATCCAGGCCTCCAATCGTCCTAGGCAGCTCGGCTCGCGTGCTTTCGGCGGCGAACAGGTCGATCTCCAGGTCGGCGTCGGTCTTACGAGCGAAGCTTCTTTCCGCGACCTCGTGGTCGGCGAGCGTGGTGGTCGGTCGGTCCGATTGGGCGAGGTCGCCAGCGTGCGCGCCGCGGCGGACGATCCCGGCGACTATGTCTTCCACGGCCGTGCCCAAGGGGTGGCGGAGGCTGCGGTCACCCTGACTCTCGCCAAGCGTCCCGGTGCCAACGCCACCGAGGTGGTCCGGCAGGCTCGGGCCCGTATCGACGCTCTCCGCGGCAAGGTCATTCCCTCGGATGTCTCCGTCTCGATCAGCCGTGACTACGGCCACTCGGCTGCGGAAAAGAGCAACGAACTGCTCCTTCACATGGGTATCGCCGTCTTCGGCGTCACTTTGCTCATCCTTCTTTTCCTTGGCTGGCGTGAGTCGATGGTCGTGCTCCTCGCCATCCCCGCGACCCTCGCCCTGACGCTGCTGGTCTTCTACCTCTACGGTTACACGCTCAACCGCATCACGCTGTTCGCCCTGATCTTCTCGATCGGCATCCTCGTCGACGACGCCATCGTGGTCATCGAGAACATCGTGCGTCACCTCAGGCTTCCTGCGAAGCAGGGGCGTCCCCTGGTCGAGGTGGCCATCGAGGCGGTGGACGAAGTGGGTAATCCCACCATTCTGGCCACCTGGGCCGTGATCGCCGCGATCCTGCCGATGGCGTTCGTCGGCGGCCTGATGGGACCGTACATGCGTCCTATCCCGGTCGGCGCCAGCGCGGCGATGGCGTTCTCGCTGCTCGTCGCTTTCACCATCACCCCTTGGGCTGCCGTACGTGCCCTGCGTCGGCACCTGCCGGCTCATGCCGGCAAGGCCGATGCGGATGGCCACGAGGTGCCGCAGGATTTCCTCACGCGGCTCTATTTCCGGGTCATCGGACCATTACTCGACCAGGCTCGCGCGCGTTGGCTCTTTCTCGGGGGCATCGTCGGTCTGTTGCTTGCCGCCGTCCTGCTCGTGCCGTTCGGCGCCGTGGAGGTGAAGATGTTGCCTTTCGACAACAAGTCGGAGTTCCAGGTTTCGCTGCGCATGCCCGAGGGGACGACGCTCGAGCGCACCGCTCAGGTCGCGCAGGAGCTCGCGAAGGCTGCGGCCCTGGAGCCCGAGGTCGCCGATTACCAAGTCTACGTCGGCACCGCCGCCCCGTTTAATTTCAATGGGCTTGTCCGCCATTCTTACCTGCGCCGGGGGGCCAACATCGCCGACATCCAGGTCAACCTCGTCGGCAAGGACGATCGCGCCGCCCAGAGCCATGCCATCGCCAAGCGCGTGCGCGAGAGGCTCTTGCCGCTTGCACGCCATGCCGGCGCCACCTTGGCCGTCTCCGAAGTTCCGCCCGGGCCGCCGGTGCTTCAGACGCTTGTCGCCGAAGTCTACGGGCCTGACGAGTCCGCTCGCGTGGTGCTGGCCGGCAAGGTGCGCGAGGTCTTCGAGTCCACCCCGGGGGTCGTCGACGTCGATTGGTATGTCGAGTCCCCGCAGTCGCAGGTGACCTATGTGGTCGACCAGTCCAAGGCCGCCGCACGCAGCTTGGCGGTCGCCGAGGTCGGTCAGATGCTTCAGCTCGCGACGCAGGGCCTGCCCGTGTCGTCCGCCCGGCTGGCGCATGAACGCGAGGAGGTTGCCGTCGTGCTCGAGCTCGGCGCCCGCTGGCACGGTTCTCCGCAAGCACCGTTGGCCTTGCCGGTTGCCGGTCCGGGCGTCTCGCCGTCGCTCGAGTTGCGCGAACTGGTCCAGCCGGTCAAGGCCCAGACCGCGCGTAGCCTTTACCGTAAGAACCTCCAGCCAGTGACCTATGTGGTCGGCGACGTCGCGGGCACCGTCGAAAGTCCGGCCTACGCGCTCTTCGGGATGCAGCGCCGTATCGAGGCGATCAGTCCGGGGCTGCGTATCCACCATCTCGGCCAGCCTGACCAGGAGCTCGCGCCCGCGCTCAAGTGGGACGGCGAATGGCACATCACCCTTGAGGTCTTCCGCGACCTCGGCATCGCCTTCGCCGCCGTGCTCGTGCTCATCTATATGCTGATGGTCGGATGGTTCCGGGATTACTTCACGCCCTTCATCGTGATGACGGCCATCCCGTTCTCGCTCATCGGAATCCTTCCCGCGCACTGGGCTATGGGGGCCTTCTTCACTGCCACCTCGATGATCGGCTTCATGGCCGGCGCCGGCATCGTCGTCCGCAACTCCATCATCCTGGTCGACTTCATCGAGCTGAAGCTGGCGGCGGGCGAGGACCTGCGCGCAGCGGTCATCGAAGCAGGTGCCGTGCGGTTCCGGCCGATGCTCCTCACCGCTTTGGCTGTGATCGTCGGCGCGGCGGTCATCCTCGCCGACCCGATCTTCCAGGGCCTCGCCATCAGCCTGATGTTCGGCGAGATCGCCTCGCTGCTGGTCAGTCGCATGGCCGTGCCTGTGCTTTATTACCTCTGGCGTAGGCGGCGTCCCTTCGTCGCATGAGCGGGGTGGTCGACCCCACCGGAGGGTGGGACCAGCGCTACGCGGGGTCCCCCTCGCTTTTTGGAGAGGAGCCCAACGAATTCCTCGTCCGTCAGAGGCATCGGTTCGCTGTAGGCCAGCGGGCCTTGGTCGTTGCCGATGGCTCTGGACGTCATGGGGCCTGGCTGGCGAGCTTGGGGCTGGAGGTCGACGCCTTCGATGTCTCAGGAGAGGGCGACCGCCGGGCCCGGGAGCTCGACCGTCGTCGTGGGGTCGCCGTTCGCCGGAGCGTTTGCGGCTGGGAGGATTGGCCTCGCTGGGAAGGCTACGACCACGTCGTCGCGATCTTCATCCAGTTCGCTCCCCCTGCGGAGCGCGCCCGGCTCTTCGCCCGCATGCGCTCGGCTTTGGCACCGGGCGGCACCCTTCATTTGCTGGGATACGCCGAGGCGCAACTGGAACTGCGGACCGGCGGCCCGCCGGACATCGAGCGGCTATATTCACGTGAGCTTCTTGCCCGCGAGTTCGCCGACTTGGCCATCGATGAGCTGACGGAGTATCGAGCGGAACTGTCCGAAGGAAGCGCCCATCGGGGGCCCTCCGCCTTGGTCGGTCTCATTGCCCATCGTGTTTAGTCGAATCATGCTTGCGTGCCAAAAAATGGCTCACAGAGTTAGCAGAGTTGGCGAATAATTTGTCCGCAAACTGTCCGCAAAAAAGTTCAGTTGTTGAAGTTCAACGACATACGAACGCGGAAATTTCCTTCGAATCCCATCCTCTCCGGCTGTAGTTGACCGAAGTTGCCGATTGGATTGCGTCGGTTTCGGGTCTATTGCTCTGTCAGCGACCACCCCATGAAGCTCACGTTCTCCTTCCTTGCCGCCTTGTTCCTCGCGCCGATGGCGCTCGTGGCCGCCGAGCCGGGCGATGCGGGCAAGGCCAGCCAGGCTCCGTCCCGCGACGACCCGAAGCTGCCGCGGGTGATGATCATCGGCGATTCGATCAGCATCGGTTACACGGACGAGGTGCGCCGGCTGCTGGCCGGCAAGGCCAACGTGCACCGCGTGGCCGGCAACGCCGGTCCGAGCAGCAGCGGCGTCCAGAAGCTGAAGGAGTGGCTGGCTCCGGCCGACGGCTCCTGGGACGTGATCCATTTCAACTTCGGTCTGCACGACCTGAAGCTCGGTACGGGCGGCAAGGACAACAAGCCTTACGCCACGGCCGACGGCCATCAGGTCTCGCTGGAAGATTATGAGAAGAACCTCACCCAGTTGGTGACGGCCTTCAAGGCCAGCGGCGCGGCCGTGGTCTGGTGCTCCACGACGCCGGTTCCCGTCGGCAAGGTCGATCCGCCCCGTCAGCCCGATGACGTGCTCAAATACAACGAAGTCGCCCGCCGGGTGATGGCCAAGCACGGCGTGGCGATCGACGACCTCTACGCCACCGCACTGCCTCGGCTCTCCGAGATCCAGCTGCCCCGCAACGTCCATTACACCAAGGCAGGTTCCGCCGAACTGGCCAAGCAAGTCGCCGCCAGCATCGAGCTCGCGCTCAAGCAGCGAGGGGTGAAGTGAGCTGGGAGCGAGAGACTCGGAGGCCTTGGTGGAGGCAATGAAGTTGACCCGTTGATCGGTTGGCCAGTTGGCCAGGGATGCGATGGGGAAGGGCCGAACAAAAGGCAGGGGAGACCGGAAACCGGATAGGATGCTGCGGTATCTTGGGTAGGGTCGGGACCGCGTCACGACATAGGATGTGATTAGGTAGGGTTGAGCGCCTCGCTCAACCGCGGCTGACCGAGTCGGTCAGCCCTACCCAAGGCAACTAGGGCAGTACGCGGTGCTGCCCTAACCCATTACCCCACCGCCCGCAGATAGGCGTCCAGTTCGCCGAGGCGGATATCCTGCCAGCGATCGGATTCGAGGCGCGAGACGGTGGACTGGGTGACGCCCATTCGGCGGGCGACTTCGGCCTGGGTCAGGCCGGCGGCCTGACGGCGCGCCTCGAGCATGGCCGTGAGGTCCGTCTCGTCCGCCTTCGCTCGCAGTTTGGCCAGGTCTTTCGACGCATAGCCGAGGGTGGCCGCGAGCGAGAAGACATCGCGGTGCGCTTTCGTCTTAGTCGTTTTCATGGCCACCTCCCGATTGGAACCGTTCGACCCATCCGTGGCAATATGCAATATCTGCATAAGTTATTTGCGGTAAGCGGTTAACGGTTGGTGCGACTAAAGAGGCAAAGGGAGACCGGAAACCGGATAGGATGCTGCGGTATCTTGGGTAGGGTCGGGACCGCGTCACGACAAAGGATGCATCTCAGGTAGGGTTGAGCGGCTCGCTCAACCTCGGCTGACCGGGCCGGTCAGCCCTACCCAAGGCAACTAGGTCAGCACGCGGTGCTGCCCCTACCTAGATCCGGATAAACACCTTCCGACGGTAGAGCCAGTAGCAGAAGGTCCAGAGGACGCCGAGGACGAGGAGGCTTTGGGCGAAGGCGCCAGTGGTGCCTTCGAAGAGGCCGTTGCCGAGCCAGATGCGTCCGATGGAGCGGATCCAGCTGGCGGTGAGCTGGTAGGCGAGGTAGATGGCGATGGAGTTCATGCCGACGACGACGAGCGGGAAGGTCCACGCTTTGCGGCCTTTGATGTCGATGAACCAGTAGAAGAGGGCGAAGACCCACAAGACGACCGCGCCGCTGTAGAAGGCCCACGAGGGCGTCCAGAGCTTCTTGATGACAGGGCAGATCGTGGTGCCGGTGATGAGCGCGAGGGCGAGGCAGATGCCGCCTGCCTGAAGCAGCCACTTGAGTTTCTCGCCGGCGGTCTTGTCGGACCGCAGGTTCTCGCCCGCCATGAGCCCGAGGATCATGGTGATGAGCGAGGGCACGAAGTTCAGGGTCTGGTAGCCGCCTTTGTCGAAGACGAAGGGTTTTTCGCACGGGAAGAGGTTCAGGAACCACTGGTCGAAGGACGCCGCGAAGTTGGCGTTCATGTTCCAATGCGCCCAGAAGCCGCCGAGGACCTGGTCGGGACTGGTGATGCCGAGGGCTTTGTAATCGGTGGCGGGGCCGGCGATCGGGGTGAGCGCGAAGGCCGCCCAGGTGCCCGCGGCAATGATGCCGATGACGCCGAGCTGGACCTTCCATCCGCGTCCGACGAGCAGGGTGAGGAAGACGTAGCCGAGGCCGATCTGGGCGAGGACGTTGTGGAAGCCGAAAACGGGCTGCTTGTTGGTGCTGCCGGTGGTCAGGAAGACGCCGAGGGCGACGAGCACGAACGCCCGCCAGAGGGTGTGCAGGAAGAGTTTCCTCTGGTCCTGACCTTCGGCATTGCGACGCGACGACGAGAACGCGAGCGCCATGCCGACCATGAACATGAACGAGGGCTGGATCATGTCCCACGCCCCGCCGCCGATCCACGCGGCATGCGAGGTGTTATAGCGGAGGAGTTCCCAGAAGCCGGAATCAGGATGGGCCTTGGCGATCTGCGCGATGCCGAAGCCGGACGACGCCATGAACAGCATCGTCAGCCCGCGATAGGCATCGAGTGAGACCAGACGTTCAGGAACGGCGGACGAGCCAGAGGGGGTGCTCATGGCGAGGATAATCGGCGGCAGGGGGCAAGTTGGCAAGTGGGCAAGGGGGCGTGCATAGAGGCTCCGAGGTCCAGAGGCTCAGTTGACCAGAAGATGCAATAGGTAGGGTCGTGACCGCGTCACGACATAGGGTGTAATTAGGTAGGGTTGAGCGGCCCGCTCAACCTCGGCTGACCGAGCCGGTCAGCCCTACCCAAGGCCCCAAGCCAATTATCCGGTCTCCGGTTTCCCTTTGAGACGATCGCGACTCATTCCGGCCTCATCCCCTTGAGGGCCGCGAGTGCCCGGTCGCGGCCTTCGGTCAGGCCGATGAGCGGGACGGGGTAATCCTTGCCGAGCTTGATGCCGGCTTCGGCGAGGACGTGCATCGGGGCTTCCCACGGCTTGTGGATCCACTCTGCGGGGAGCTTGGCGAGCTCGGGCACCCAGCGACGCACGTAGTCGCCGTCGGGGTCGAACTTGAGTCCCTGGAGGACGGGATTGAAGACGCGGAAATACGGCGCGGCGTCGGCGCCACATCCGCCGGCCCACTGCCAGCCCATGGTGTTCGCGCCGAGGTCGGCGTCGACGAGGGTGTCCCAATACCACTTGGCGCCTTCGTTCCAGGGTTGGAGGAGATGCTTCACGAGCACGGACGCGGCGATCATGCGCACGCGATTGTGCTGCCAGCCGGTCTGCCAGAGCTGACGCATGCCCGCGTCGACGATCGGGTAGCCGGTGCGGCCGACCTGCCACGCGCGCAGGAGCTTCTTGTCCGGTTGCCATGGGAACTTTTCGAACTCCTTGCGGAGCGGACGGTCCGGGGTCTGCGGGAAGTGATGGATGAGGTGCTGGGCGAACTCGCGCCAGCCGACCTCCGCCACGTATTTCTCGCCGCCCTTGGTGCCGAGGTGTCCGGCGGTGCGCACGGCGTCTACGATCTCGAGCGGCGAGATCTGACCGAAGTGCAGGTAGGGAGACAGGCGCGAGGTGCCGTCGTTCTTGGGAATGTCGCGCTCGGTGGGATAATCCTTCACCGGGGCGGCGACGAAGTTCTTCAGGCGCTTCTCGGCGCCGACACGCGTCGGGTCCCAATGCTTCGGGAACGCGGTGTCCCACTTGATCTTCGGGAGCAGGCCGAGTTTGGCGACGTCGACCGACTTCAGCGGTTTTTCGAAAGGCGTGAGCTTCTTCGGGGCCTTGAGCGGAATGCCGAACTTGAGGTTCGCGAGGCAGTTCTTCCAGAACGGCGTGAAGACCTGGAAGGGATTGCCGGCGAGGGTCTTCACGAGGTGCGGCTCGTGCAGGAGGTTGCCGTTGAACGATTCGGCCTTGAGGCCGGCGTTGCGCAGCGAGGTCTTCACACGGGTGTCGCGCTCGATGATCAGGGGCTCGTGGCGCCGGTTCCAGGTGACGATTTCCGCGCCGGTCTCCTTGGCGAGCTGCTTGAGCTCGGCGAGCGAATCGCCGTGGCGGATGACGAGCGGGCTGCCGACCTTTTCGAACTGCTCCGCGAGGTCCACCAGCGCGTGGTGCAGCCACCATTTCGACGCGCCGCCGGGCTGCCAATGTCCTTCGGCCTCCGGGTCATGGATGAAGACCGGGATGACCGGACCGCCATGCTTCACCGCCGCCTCAAGCGACGGATTGTCGGCGAGGCGAAGGTCCAGGCGAAGCCAGACGATGGCAGGGGAGGGCATGGTTTGAGTTTGGAGGGATTAGGGGCGGGGTCAAATGGGGGCATGAGGTAGGGACAGCACCACGTGCTGTCCTAAATCTGGCGTAAACAAAAAGGCCGCCATTGGGCGGCCTTCAGGACAGCACGTGGTGCTGTCCCTACCTCTTGGCTATTACCAGCTATAGCTCTGCTTCTTCTTCACGCGGCAGGCGAACTCGACGAGGAGCTGGACGGACTGTTCGACGACGTTGAGGTCGACGACTTCGCCGGGGGTGTGCATGTAGCGGAGAGGGATGGAGAGCAGGCCGCAGGCGACGCCGGGGCCGGCCATCTGGATGGCGCGGGCGTCGGTGCCGGTCGGACGCGACTCGGCGCCGACCTGGTAAGGGATGCCGATCGACTCGGCGGCTTCGACCATCTGGTCGTAGACGAGCGGGTTGATGTTCGGGCCGCGGGCGATGATGGGACCGCCGGAAAGGGTGAAGCGACCGAACTTGCGGTTGTCGGCGTCGGGGTGGTCGGTGGCGTGGCCGACGTCGACGGCGATGGAGACGTCGGGGTTGATGCCCTGGGCGGCGACCTGCGCGCCGCGCGTGCCGATCTCTTCCTGGGTGGTGGCGACGGAGACCACTCGGGCGGCGAGCTTCTTCTCCTTGGAGAGACGGCGGAAGGCTTCCATGCACACGTAGGCGCCGGCCTTGTCGTCGAACGCGCGGGCGACGCCGATGCTGCCGCGGAGGATTTCCGGGCCGTCGGTGTAGATGGCGGGGTCGCCGATGCGCACGATCGCGAGGGCGTCGGCACGGTTGTTCACGCCGATGTCGATCCACATGTCATGGCGTTCCGGGACGCGCTTGCGGTCCTCGGGCGAGAGCAGGTGCACGGCGCGCTTGCCGGTGATGCCGAGCACGGGGCCGTTGCGGGTGAGGATGTGGAGGCGGCGGCCGGAGGGGATGATCTGGTCATGGCCGCCGAGGAATTCGAAGTAGAGGTAGCCGCGGTCGTCGACGTGCGAGATGATCAGGCCGATCTCGTCGATGTGGCCGGCGAACATCAGGGTGGGGCCGCCGTCGCCCTTGAGCTCCGCGATCCGGTTGCCGAGGGCGTCCTTGGAATATTTGTCGGCCGATTTCTCGACATGGTCGTCGATGACCTTCTGCGCCGCGAACTCGTGGCCGGTCGGCGACTTCGCCTCGAGCAGTTCCTTCAGGAATTCAGGGTAAGTGACAGGCTTGGCGGACTTTTTGGACATGAAGGAGTTCTACCCGTCAGGGGCGAAAAGTCGAGCGACAGGTAGGGATGCGACGGCGTCGTGTCCGGGGGGCGCCGGCCGCCGCAGGGCGGCCGAAGGGTGGGTCGTGGCTATGCCGCGCCCTCTCCGGCGGAGTGCACGATGAATCGTGCCCCTACCATGGTTCGCCCTGGGGCGAACTGGGGATGTAT
>CAIWNE010000006.1 GCA_903913915.1 uncultured Opitutia bacterium | reverse complement strand
TCCGGACCCCAGTAGATGTCTTCCTGCGGTTCCCAGACGTCGGGACGGCCGCCGGCGAAGCCGAAGGTCTTGAAGCCCATGGTCTCGAGGGCGACGTTGCCGGTGAGGACCATGAGGTCAGCCCAGGAAATCTTCTGGCCGTACTTCTGCTTGAGCGGCCAGAGGAGGCGACGGGCCTTGTCGAGATTGGCGTTGTCCGGCCAGCTGTTCAGCGGGGCGAAGCGCAGCGTGCCGTAACCGGCGCCGCCACGACCATCGGTGACGCGGTAGGTGCCGGCGCTATGCCAGGCCATGCGGATGAAGAAGGGGCCGTAGTGGCCGTAGTCGGCCGGCCACCATTCCTGGGAATCGGTCATCAGCGCGGCGAGGTCCTTGCGCAGGGCTTCGAGGTCGAGCTTCTTGAATTCCTCGGCGTAGTTGAATCCCGGGGAGAGCGGGTCGCTCTTCGCGGAGTTCTGGCGAAGGATGTTCAGGTTGAGCTGATTCGGCCACCAGTCGCCGTTGTTCATGCCGGCGGCGGCGGTGTGGCGGTTCTGCGGGGCCAGGTGGCCCATCACGGGGCATTTGGAGATGTCGGACATGTTATTAGGGAGAGTTGGAGTACGGAGTGCAGGGGAAATGTTAGCGCTTCTTCTGGCAGGCGGGGCAGGTGCCCCAGTAGATCACTTCGGCTTCGTCGATCTTGAAGCCGTGATGCGAGTGCGCCTTGAGGCACGGGGCCTCGCCGACCGCGCAGCAGACGTCCTCGGTGCGTCCGCACGAACGGCAGACGAGGTGGTGATGGTTGTCGCCGATGCGGTCTTCGTAGAGCGCGGCGGAGTCGGCCGGCTGGATGCGACGGATGATGCCTTTGTCGGTCAGGACGTTCAGGACGTTGTAGACCGACTGGCGGGAGATCGTGCCCAGTTCGCCGCGGACGCCCTCCGCCAGCTCATCGGCGGTGGCGTGGGGATGGCGGGAGACCGCCCGGAGCACGGCGACACGCTGCGCCGTGACGGGCAGGTCGTGCTGGCGAAGGGTGGTTTCCGGGTCGCGCATCGACCCGGATAAAGACGGACTTTTGGACTTTGTCAAAAACTTGCCGCAAAACTTTCCGGCCTGGGGACGGCCGCCTTATTCGGCCGTCTTTTCGTGGAAGAGGGCGAGGAAGATCGGGATGAGCACGGCGCTCATGAGGGCGGGGACCAGCCAGATGGACTTCCAGTCGTGGACGCCGGCAGGGCTCGTGTAATGCTGGGCGACGATGCCGGAGAGGACCGAGCCGACGAACATGCCGGCGCCGTGGGTGAAGACGGCGATGAGCCCTTGCGCCGAGGCCCGGAGGCTTTCGCCGGCCGCCTTGTCGACATACATGCGCCCCATGACGAAGATGAAGTCATAGCACATGCCGTGGAGCAGGATGCCTCCGAGGACCATCCAGGTGGCCGTGGGTTGCTGGTGGAAGTAGGCGAAGAGCGTGAAGCGGACGGCCCACGCGGCCATGCC
The DNA here is from genome assembly GCA_903913915.1 of uncultured Opitutia bacterium. Classification (GTDB taxonomy): domain Bacteria; phylum Verrucomicrobiota; class Verrucomicrobiia; order Opitutales; family UBA953; genus UBA953. The sequence goes on along the minus strand of CAIWNE010000006.1, from coordinate 10,060 downwards.
GAGGATCAGGATTCGTTTGACGCCGAGGAAGGGAAGCAGGAGCGGCAGGAGCAGCAGGAAGCCGACTTCCGAGACCTGACCGAGCGTCATCTTCGACGCGTAGTCTGCCACGTTCATCTCGCTGAGGAACGCGCCGGTCCAGGTGAAGTAGAAGCTCAGCGGCACGCAGATCAGGAAAGAGCTGATCATGAAGGTGGCGAACGAACGGTCCTTGAAGAGCCTCAGTGCGTCGAGGCCGAGGAGCTTGCTCGCGGAGACCGGGCCGGCGTCGCCTTTGGGCGGGGTGTTCGGCAGGGTGAAGGCGTAGAGTCCGATGGCGACCGCGATGCCGCAGGCCAGCTTGAACATGCCGTTGTTGTCGGCCAGGGCGGCGAAGTTGATCACGTTGGCGGCGGCGATCCATCCCGCGGCGGCCGCGGCCATGATGACCGGGAACCACTTGGCGGGATTCGGCGTGTGCGAGAGGCTGATCGTGTTGATGAGGCCGTGGCCGGCCATGTAGGTCAGCGTGTATAGGATCAGCGACGGGTAGAAGAGGCCGAAGGTCGTCTGCTGGGAGATCCACCAGAGGAGGGCGGCGCCAAGGAGGTGCAGGCCGCCGAGCAGGCGCTGCGCGGGGACGTAGCGGTCGGCGATGACGCCGATGAGGAAGGGAGAGACGAGCGCGCCGATGGCGGTCGTGCCGTAAGCGAGGCCGATCTGGGTGCCGGTGAAATTTAGCTTACCAAGGTATACGGCCATCGTGTTGTACCAGCAGCTCCACACGAAGTAATGGAGGAAGACCATCGTGGCCAGGCGGAGGTAAAGGACGGGAGTCATGGGGCGAGGGCGGGGTGCGGCCGAGCATGGCCCTCCTTGATCGGAAGGGAACCTTATAGACGGGCTTTATTCGCTCGATTGAGGGCTATTATGCGGCCGTCACTTCATCGGCTGGACGACCAGCGGATGCTCGCGGGCGCCTTCGGCTTGGACGATCGGCCAGGTCGCGCGGTCCTTGCTTTGGTAGGGGCCCATCTGGTCGAAAGGCAGCGGCTGAAAGCCGAGCTTGAGCGCCGGAGATTCCGGGCGCAGGCGATAGTCGCCGTGCGCGGCGTCGACGAAGAGCGGGTCGGCCACGGCGGAATCGCGATCCGCGCCCAAGGACTGCCAGGATTGCCACTCGTCGACCTTCTCCACTTCGGACAAGGCGACATCGTCGACCAGGATGTTGCCCGTCTCCTGAAGCACGTCGATGCGCACCCTGAAGGCCTTCATCTGTTCGTGCCATGATTTCTCTCCTTGCGAGGGGAGGGTGAAGGTGTCGGAGACCTCCTGCCAGCCGGTGTCCTTGACGCCGATCGTGTAGCCGCCATGCGGGCTGGTCCAGAAGTAGACCTTGTCGACGTAAGATTGGAGCATCAGGTTGATCTTCATGCCGGGCAGGGACGGCTTCACCTTCGCGCTCAATCGGTAGGTCTTGCCAGGTTGGAGCGTCGTGATCGGCGCGCTGACGAAGTTCAGCCAGAGTTTCTGCGCTTTGTTCACCTGTGGCGGCGCGGCGTCGATCCGCAACGCGTTTTGTCCGCTGGCGGCGTCGGAGACGAGTTCGGCCTTGGCGGCGGGCGGGTGGATCTGCCAGCCCCAGCCCTTCGGGGTCTTGCCGTCGAGTCCCTCCTCGAAGCCCGGATTCGCGACCAAGTTCGGTCCGACTGCCTTGCCGGCGCCCTGACGTCCGGTGAGCACGGGGAGGCCGTCGTGCCAGAGGAGGTTCTGGTTCCAGCTGTTGTGGGTGAAGTTGACGCGGTTGATGTTGTACGCCTTCGATTTCGGTCCTGAGGCGACGAGGATGTTATGCTCGACGACGTTGCCGGCCATGATCGTGCCGTCCGCGAGCGGCGCCTTGGCCGGGTGGAGGTCCATATGGCGCATCTGCTGCCAGACGGGCTCGACGATGAACTTCTCGTAGGTCTTGATCATGTCCTGCTCGAAGCTCTTCCAGTAACGATGGTCGACCGTCCATCCGCTGTATTCGAGCTGGGCGAGGCCGTTGTCGGCGAAGACGTTGTTCCGGATGACGTTGTCGCGGCCGTTATGCAGGTGGATGCCGGCGCGGGAGCAGCGGACGATGAGATTGCCGATGACATCGACGCCTCCGGTATTGTCGTCGAGGTAGACGCCCCAGGCGAAGGTCGGGCTTTCCCACCGGCCTTTGCCGTCCTGGCCGAAGCCGATCATGTCGTGGAAATAGTTATGGCGGATGACCGCGCCGCGCGAGGAGATCCAGTCGCGGCCGCCGGTATAGATCGCTCCGGTGTCGGAGGTCTCGAGATTCATGTGGCGCACCTCGTTGTACTCGACGACGCTGTTGTTGCCGCCGAAGAACATGATCCCCATGCGGGGGCCGTCGTGGATGAGGTTGTGCGCGACGCGGATGCCGACGCCGGAGAAGCTCACGCCGACCCCTTGCTTGTAGTATTCCCCGACGTGGTGGATGTAATTGTTGTCCGCGTAGTTGCCGCAGGGCGTGAGCTTCAGCCGGTCGCCGCCGCTCAGGCTGACGCCGCTGGAGCCGACGTGGCTGATGTCGTTGCCGACGACGCCGTTGCGCAGGCCGCCGCCGACGCTCACGCCGTGGCCGTTGTAGTCGCCGACGTTCCGCACGACATTGCCGACGAACAGGCAGTCTTCGCACTTGCCGAAGGTGACGGCGGTGCCTTCGGCGCATTCGAGGGTGAGGCCGCGGAGCGTGACGCGCTTGGCCGAGCTGACGTCGATAATCGTACGGACCTTGGGCGCGAACACGGGGCGGCCGTTCAGCGGCTCTTCGGGCCAGAAATAGAGCGTCCAGGTGCGCTTATCCAGGTACCACTCGCCGGGGGCGTCGAGTTCCTCGAGGGCGTTCTGGAAATAATATCGGTCGAGGGCGCGGATCGGGTAGGAGCAATCCTTGGTGAGCGTCACGCCGCCGGTATCGTTGTCCGCCGTGGCGACGGGGACGATGTTGTTCCACCAGTTATAGCGGGGGAAGATGAAGGTCTCGACTTCTTCGGGGTGCGCCCAGACGCGACGATCCTTGGGGCGGACCTTGAACTCTCGTTTGCTGTCGGCAGGGTCGTCCTTGTACATCGGGACGTAGGTTCCGTCCACGTAGGCCCAGCCGCCGGTGTAAGGATTCTGCGGGTCGAAGTTAGGATAACGCGCCAGGTGCTGACGGCGTCCGGCGAAGATCAGCTGACGGAAGTAGGTGCCTTTGAAGCCTTGGGCGCCGACGTCGGCCTGCAGGATCTTCCCTTGGTAGGGCTTGAAGTCCTTGATGACGCTGCCGCCGATGACGATCGGATGCTCGCCGGGGAAGGCCGCGATGGTCAGTCCGGAGTCGCCGGCGTCGAGCTTGAGGGTCGTGGTGATTTCGTGGACGCCCTCGCGCAGGAGGACGGTGCTCTCTTTGGCGCCCGTCTTGAGTTCGGCCCGGGCGGCGGTTCGCGCTTTGGGCAGGGTGCGGAAAGGGCCGTCGGTATGGGCCGCGTTGGGAGTGGCGAGCAGGCCGGACCAGCCGTCGTTGCCTTGGATGCTGACGTAATGGTCGGCAGCACGGAGCGAAAGGGTGGCCAGGGCGGCAAAGACAAGCGGACGCATGTTGGAAGGGGCAGTCTTGGCCCACGGACCATTCCGTGGGAATCAAAAAAAGCCTTCCTTCTCGTCTGTCGCCGGGCCGTCGTCAGAACTCCCCGAACCCGAATTGCTCCGCGAGCGCGAGACAGTCCTTCACCGGACGCAGGCCTTTGGAGGGCGTGGGGTCGGCGAGGCAGGCGGCGGCGCAGCAGACGGCGAGCTTGAGTCGATCCTGCATCTCGAGGCCTTCGTGCAGTCCGTAGAGCATGCCGGCGGCGAACGCATCGCCGGCGCCGGTCGCGCCCTTGCTGTAACCGGCGGGCAGCTTGAGCGAGGCCTGCTTGATCCGGAGGCCTTCGGCCGTGGCGCAGACGGCGCCGTGTTCGGTATGGATGGTGACGGTCTTCTTCACGCCGAGCGAGAGCAGCTGTTCCGCGGAACGGAGGAGCCAGCCGGCGTTCTTGGGGGCGATGACTTCGCCGAGGGTGAGTCCTGCTTCGATCTCATTGATCACGAGATGATCCGTGAGGGGCAGGGCGCTGAGCGCGATCTCGCGGAACTGCGGGTGCGAGGCGCTGCACATGTCGACCGAGGTCTCCAGACCGGCGGAGCGGGCGTTGAAGAGCAGCTTGGCCGCGATGGTCTGGCCGTTTTCAAAGGTGTCCATGCGATCGAGCAACATCAGGTAGCCAAGGTGCAGGATGCGGGCGTTGGTCTTGCCGAAGCCGCAGTGCTTGAGGTCGAAATGCGCGTTGGCGCCGCGGCAGTGGAAGAAGGTGCGGCGCCCGGTGGACTGCACGGTCATCGCGTCGGTGTAGGACGTCGGGTGGTCCTTGCTCAGGTGCAGCATGCCCACGTCGATGCGGTGGTTCAGGCAGTCGCGCTTGATCCACTGGCCGTTGGCGTCGTCGCCGACCAGCCCGCAGGCCGCGAGGGGGAAGTCGGCCTTCATCGCCGCGAGGTCCTTGAGGACGTTGTAAGGGCCGCCGCCGTTGGAGCGCGACTCGCTCAGGATGCTCGCGAGCATGTCCTGGGCCGGGTAGCCGTCGATGACCTTGACGTAGTCGACGATGAAATTGCCGGCGGCGAGGATGCCTTGGCGGGGAGTTTTGGGCATGAGATTCAGAGCGAGACGACCGTGCCTTCGGCCTGCGACTGCAGGGCGGCGGCGAAGATCTCGTGGGTGGCGACGGCTTCGTCGGGAGTGGCGCAGCCGAAGCGGCCGTTGAGCAGGCCGGCGCGCTCCATCAGGTAGGCGGCCCACATCTGCTGGATGACGTCGGCGAAGCCGGGCTCGAAGATGCCGCCGGTGACGGTCTTGAAGGGCGTGCCGAAACCGAGGTCGGTGCGCTTCCAGAACTGCTCCTTGCCGCGTTCGAAGAGCCAGAGGGCCTTGGTGTCGGCGGTGCTGTAGCGGACTCCGCCGTCGGTGCCCAAGATCTCGATATACCAGGTGTTGGTCGCGCCGGGCGTGAGGCGCTTCATCTCGAGGCGCATGGGTACGTCATGTCCGCCGACCTTGATCCAGGTGTTGAGCAGGGCGTTGTCCCAGGTGTCGCAGTTCGCGACGCCGCCCTTGCCGTCGGGGCGCTGCGGGTAGCCCTTCTGGAGTTGGGCGAAGACGCGCGAGGGCTTCCAGCCGAGGCGGAGCGGGATGTGGCAGGCGTGCATGCCGAGGTCGTTGAGGGCGCCGCCCTCGCCGCACAGGGCGTTCATGCGTTTCCAGTTCGCGGCCTTGGTCGGGTCGAGGTCGCTGCTGTGGTGGAAACCGGACACGACTTCGAGGATGCGGCCGATCGAGCCGGACTTCGCCAGTTCGAAGGCGCGCTGGGCGCCGGGGAAGAAGGGCATCTCGGAGCTGCAACGGACGAAACGGCCGCTGGCCTTGGCGGCGGCGTGGATGCGTCGGGCGGAGGCGAGGTCGATGCCGAACGGCTTTTCGGCGAAGAGGTCCTTCCCGGCGGCGAGCACGTCGCAGTAGAGCTGCTCATGCAGGTTGTGCGGGACGGCCACGTACACCACGTCGACGTCAGGGTTGGCGAGGAGGGCTTTGTAGTCGGTGGTCTTCTGCGCGCACGAAGGGATGCGATCGAACCACGACAGCGTGGCCGGATTGAGGTCGGCCACGGCCGTGAGGACCGGGTGCACGGAGACGTCGGTGAGCGCGCACCAGCGGGCGAACGCGCTGGCCATTTCGCGACCCATGAGGCCGCCGCCGATGATGCCGATTTTTACGGGAGACATGAGGTGAAGTGGATGGGTTGAATCGTTGAACAGTTGGCCAGGAGGATTTCAGCGCTCCGCGCGATACGCTCGGGCGAGCAATGTCACGGGTTGGAGGAGGGTGATGGGTGAGCCGGCTTGGCGGAGGCCGCGGGCGATCTGAAGGTGGCACCCTGGGTTGGCCGTGGCGAGGACCGATGCGCCGGTGGCGAGGACGTGCCCGACCTTGCGGACCAGGAGCTGTTCGGACTGCTCGGGTTGGGTGAGGTTGTAGATGCCGGCGCTGCCGCAGCACCAATTGGCTTCGGGGAGTTCGACGAGCTTGAGGCCCGGGATGAGCCTGAGGAGGTCGCGTGGCTGCTTGGTGACCTTCTGTCCGTGCGTGAGGTGGCAGGAGTCGTGATAGGTGACGGTGAGGTCACCCAGGCCGGCCTGCGGGGCGCGGCAACCGTGCTCCATCATCCATTCGTGGATGTCGCGGAGCTTGGAGTCCCAGAATTTGGCCAGGGGCCCGTACTTATGGTCGTCGGCCAGCAGCGCGCCGTAGTGGCGGAGGTGATTGCCGCAACCGCCGGCGTTGGTGATGATCGCATCGAACTGCGAAGGCGGGAAGAGGTCGATCATCCGCTTGGCGAGCGTCTTGGCGGCATCAGCCTCTCCGTTGTGCGCATGCAAGGAGCCGCAGCAGGGCTGGACGGGCGGCGTGTGGACCTCGCAGCCGTTCGCCAGGAGGACGTCGGCGGTGTCGCGATTGATCTCGGCGAAGACAAGGTCCTGGACGCAGCCGGTCAGCAGGGCGACGCGGTATGTCTTCTTGGAGGGCGTCTCGAGGGGCCGGATCAGCTGCGGCGAGAACTTCGTCGCGATCGTCGGGCACTGCGGTTCGAGGCGACGGAGGTCCTTGGGCAGCAACTTGGACAGGCCGATCTTGCGGAAGGCGGTCTGCAGGCCGAGGCGCTGGTAAAGCCAGAGCAGGCGTCCGGCGAAACGGAGCAGGCGCGGGCGCATGAACAGGCCGCGGATGGTGACCGCGCGCCAGAAGCGGCTGGTGAAAGTCTGGTTGAGGCCCGCGGACTGCGCTTCGGTCCGGGCGGTCTCGAGCAGGTTGGAGTAATCCACGCCCGCGGGGCAGGCGGTCTGACAGGCGAGGCAGCCGAGGCAGTAGCTCATCTCGTCGGCGAAGGCCGCAGTGAGCTTCAATTCGTCGTCGGCGACGGCGCGCATGAGCGAGATGCGTCCGCGCGGGCTGTGGCGTTCCTTCTTCGTGGCGTCGTAGGTTGGGCAGGCCGGCAGGCACATCCCGCAATGCATGCACTGCTGCAGGATCGAGTAATCGAGGAGTTTGAGCGAAGGCTTCATCCCTCAGTCGAAGATCTTGCCTGGGTTGAGCAGGTTGCGAGGATCCCAGGCGCGCTTGATCTCACGCATGAGGTCGTGGCTGTTTTCGCCGACCTGTCGGCGGAGCCAGGCCTTCTTCGCGAGGCCGACTCCGTGTTCGCCGGTGATCGTGCCGCCGAGGGCGAGGGTCTTGGTCACGATATCCTCGAGGGCTTCATGGACGCGGGCCATCTCTTCGGTGTCACGCTCGTCGGTCAGGAAAGTCGGGTGCAGGTTGCCGTCGCCCATGTGGCCGAAGGTGCCGACCAGCAGGTTGTGCTTCTTGGCGGCATCGGCGATGAAGGCGACCATCTCGGCGAGCTTGTCGCGCGGGACGGTGACGTCCTCGAGGATCGTGGTCGGACGGACGCGGGCGAGGGCGGAGAAGGCGGAGCGGCGGGCGGAAGCGAGCTGCAGGGCTTCGGCATCATCGCGAGCGACACGGACGTCGCGGGCGCCGCGGGCGCGGGCCAGGGTCAGCATCTGTTCGGCTTCGTCGGCGACCGCGGCCGGATGTCCGTCGGTCTCCATGAGCAGCAGTGCTTCGCAATCGCGAGGCAGGCCGATCTTCGCGTAATCCTCGACGCAGCCGATGGTCATGCGGTCGAGGAACTCCAGCGTGCAGGGAATGATCTTGGCCGCGATGATATCGGACACCGTCTGGGCGGCGTCCTCCATGCGGTCGTAGCTCGCCAGCATCGTGCGGCGGGCGGCGGGACGGGGCAGGACCTTCAGCAGGATCTCGGTGATGATGCCAAGCGTGCCTTCGGAGCCGATGAAGAGGTCCTTCATCGAATAGCCGGCGACGTCCTTGACGCAGGCGTTGCCGAAATGGGCGATGCGTCCGTCGGGCAGCACGACCTCGAGGCCCATCACGTAGTCGCGGGTGACGCCGTATTTGAGACCGCGGAGGCCTCCGGAGTTCTCGGCCACGTTGCCTCCGATGGTGCTGATCTTCATCGAACCCGGGTCGGGCGGATAGAAGAGGCGGTGCCGGTTGGCCGCGGCATCGATGGCGGCGGTGATGGCGCCGCACTGGGCGCGGACGGTGAGGTTGGCGGCGTCGACCGAGAGGATCTTGTCGAGACGCGTCAGGCAGAGGACGATGCAGCCTGCCGAAGGGATGCTGCCGCCGCTGAGGCCGGTACCCGAGCCGCGCGTGACGATCGCGATGTTCTGTTCGTTGGCCAGCTTGACGACGGCGGCCACTTCTTCGGTCGAGCCGGGCAGCACGACGACGCCGACCGGCCCCTTGAGGGCGGCCGTGCCGTCGAAGCCGTAGGGAATCGTGTCCTCCGGCGACGTCAGCACCTGCTTGGCGCCCACGATGTCACGTAGGCGGGCGAGGAGGGCTGGTGCGGGGGAAGGCACGGGGCTCAGATGAGCTTCAGGGATTCGTCGACCGACGCGTCGCGGTGCACCATAGCCATCAGCGCCTGCGTGATGCCGCGCGGGTTGGGGTGCTGGATGACGTTGCGGCCGTAGACGATGCCCGAGGCGCCCTGCTTGAGGAGGCCTTCGGTGCGGACGAGGATTTCCTTGTCGCTGACGCGTCCGCCGCCGCGGACGAGCACCGGGATGCCCGAAGCCGTCTCGATGACCTTGTGGTATTGCGAGACGTCGTCGGTCGGGTCGGCCTTGATCACGTCGGCGCCGAGCTCGACCGCCTGACGGACCAGGTGGAGGATCTTCGTCAGGTCGCCGTCGACCATGTAGCCCCCGGCGACGGCGTTGGGCTGGAAGACCAGCGGTTCGACCATCATCGGCATGCCGTAGTAATCGGCCTGCGGCTTGAGCTTGAGGATGTTCTCGATGCACTGCGCGGTCACGTCGGGCGCCCCGGGAATCTGGAAGAGGTTCACGCAGACGCACGCGGCGTCTAGGCGGACGGCCTGCAGCATCGTCTCCTCGATCATCAGGCTGAACGCCGTGGCCGGGAGTTCCTTGCCGTAGACGTTGGCCGTATCGGTGCGCAGTACGAGGGCCGGTTTCTGTTTGCCCGGGATGGACTGCAGGTGGCGGGCCTGGCCGACGGTCAGCTGGATGGCGTCTGGGCCGGCGTCGACCAGCGTGGCGACGACCTGGCGCATGTCTTCGATGCCTTGCAGGAATCCGGGCTGATTGAAGAAGCCGTGGTCGACGGCGACGTCGAAGCAGCGCTTGGACGTGGCGTTGAAGAGGCGGTTGAGGCGATACTGCTTCATGAGGGGGAGAGGGCGGGACTTACTTCAGTCCCATGATGTGCTTGAGGATGTAGAGCTCGAGCGCTTCGTAGTCGCGGGCGTCGCGATACTGCTGGACGAGCTTCTGGTCTACCGTGCGGACCTTGGCCACAAGCGCAAGGAACAGCTCGCGGCTGTTCTTGAGGTGGTCGGTGACCGGCGAGCCGCGCTGGGTGCGGATGGCCTTGACGTCCAGACCGATGAATTCCCCGCGGCTACCGTAGCCGGACTCCTCGAGGACGCGGACCTGGTTGAAGGCCGCGCGGAGGTTGGCGCCGCCGAAGTTCTTGTCCTGGTCATATTTCAGGCCGTTCTGGTCGTTGAGATGGACGCTCGCGAGTTTGTCGTGGGCAAGGGCGAAGGCCATCTCGTCGCTGGCGTCGAGGCCGGCGAGCATGGCGTGGGCGGACTCGATCAGGCCCTTCACGCGCTTATGGTCCTTGGAGGCGTAGGAGAGGGTGAGGGCGTGGCCGATGGTGGGCACGTAGGCCTGGTCGGTCGGCTCATTCGGCTTCGGCTCGATCCAGATCTCGATGTTCTTGTCGTAGTCGAGCATCGCGTTGACCGTCTCGAGTAGGCGCTGGTAGGCCAGCTTGGCATCCTTGGCTTCGCGGATATACGTGCCTTCGCGGGCGAGCCAGAGGACG
>CAIWNE010000005.1 GCA_903913915.1 uncultured Opitutia bacterium | reverse complement strand
GGTCGGCCCGCCCCTCCTGGCCCGGCCGCGGCCGAGCAGGGATGCTCGGCCCCACTTTGATGCATGACTCAAAGGGAAACCGGGCCCGGGTGATTGGCTGGGGAACCTTTATGCCAAGCTAACATTCCGGTTCCCGGTCCCCCCTTGCCTCAGCTTCGTCATCCGGCACCTGAATAATATGCTCAACCTCCTGAAGCTCGGATCGTCCTGCACCTCAGGCCGCGCCGCACCCCAATCATCAAATCCTCACTCAAGATTCAGAGGTGTTTTATGTTCGGAACAACATGCGATGGAACTACTCCAAGAAGCACACCACATGAAGAATCCTCGCTGGAATCCTTACCTCGTCGGCGCGCTGATCGGCCTGCTCAGCATCCTGACATTCTCGACGGTCAACAAACCGCTCGGCATGTCCACCGGCCTCGCCCAGGCCTCTGGCGCCTGCGCCATGCCGTTCCTCGGTGCGGATAAGGTCGCCACCAATACCTATTGGGCGAAGACCGCGATTCCGACGTGGGATTACAGCACCCTGTTCCTTGTCGGCACCGTGATCGGCGCGTTCCTCAGCGCCCTGCTCTGCGGCGTCTTCAAGTTCGCCGCGGAATCGAACGTGTGGACGGAAAACTTCGGCCCGTCCAAGACCAAGCGCCTCATCGCGGCCTTCCTCGGAGGCGTGATCATCCTCTACGGAGCGCGCCTCGCCGACGGCTGCACCAGCGGTCACGGCATCAGCGGCTGCCTCCAGCTGGCCGCCAGCGGCTGGCTGTTCTTCATCGTGATGTTCGCCTCAGGTATCCTCACCGCGAAGCTGCTCTACGGCCGACCCACCCAGGCCTAACCTCTAGCCGAGAACCCATCACATGCATCTCCCCCTCGCATTCCTCACCGGCACCAGTCTCCTCGGGTCGGCCATCGGTTTCGGCATCCTCTTCGGCTTCCTTCTGCACCGCGGAGGAGTCACCGACTTCGACGTCATCGTACGCCTCTTCCAGTTCCGTGACTTCACGGTGCTCAAGGTCATGATGACCGCCATCGCCGTCGGCGGCGTCGGTATCGCGCTCCTTCATGGCCAGGATCTCGCCAAGTACCACATCAAGGACCTCAACCTTCTCGCCGTCGGCCTCGGTGCCGCGATCTTCGGCGTCGGCATGGTCCTCCTCGGCTACTGCCCCGGCACAGGTCTCGCCGCGATCGCCACCGGCCGTATCGACGCCTTGGCCGGTCTTGCCGGCATGATGGTCGGCGGCATCACCTACGCCCTCAGCTTCGACTGGGTGGCCGCGAACATCCTGCCCGTCGGCGCCTACGGCAAGGTTCGCCTCCCCGAACTCTTCGGCCTGTCCGAGTGGGTCTGCTACGCCGGACTCGTCGCCATGACCGCCGGGATCTTCGCTCTCGTCGCGAAAGCGGAAGCGAAGGCGAAGTAAAAGAGTATAGAGTCCGGAGTATTGAGTATCGGGGTAGTGTCGTGCCCCTAGATGCATCTTGGTAGGACCGGCCATCCTTGGCCGGCCGCGGCCGAGCAGGGATGCTCGGCCCTACCTTGATACATCTCTCAAATGGATACCGTTCTCGGGTCCCTGGTCTCGGCCATCGGGTACCTGGTTCAGGTGTTCAGGTTCAGGCACAGGTCCCGGGACCTACACCCAAACCCGCACCTGACCCCGAGACCCGTCACCTGAAACGGCACCCCTACCCCTTTTCTTCCCTCTTGCCTCTCCGCCTTAACACATTCAAACTTTTGAATATGTCCAAGCCGAGTCCGCTCGATCCGAAGATCCTCAAGCACTGCGCCGCGGCCCTGCGCACGCTGTCGCACCCGGACCGCCTCCGCATCGTCGAGGCCCTCGAGAAAGGCCCGCTGGACGTCTCCGAACTCACCTCCCGCCTCCGTCGGCCGCAGGCCGCCGTCAGCCAGCACCTGATGCGCCTGCGCGCCCATGGCCTGGTGGCCGCCGACCGCGAAGGTCGCGTCGCGCGCTACCGCGTGGCCCATGCGGGCTGCCTGACGATCCTCGGCTGCATCCGTTCCCATTTCGCCAAATAATCCCATGAACCCCTCCCCAAAGATCCTCATCGTCGGCGGCGTCGCCGGCGGCGCCTCGGCCGCCACGCGTGCCCGTCGCATGAACGAGAAAGCCCGCATCATCATGTTGGAGAAGGACTCCTTCGTCTCCTTCGCCAACTGCGGCCTGCCCTATCACCTTGGCGGCGTCATCCAGGACCGCGCCAAGCTGCTCGTGGCCAAGCCCGAGATGTTCAAGAAGCGCTTCAACATCGAAGTCCGCGTCCGCCACGAAGCCCTCGCGATCGACCGCGCCAAGAAGACGGTGCGCATCCGCGACCACGTCGCCGGCACGGAATATGACGAATCCTACGACAAGCTGATACTCGCCCCCGGCGCGGCCCCGCTCACCCCGGACGTCCCCGGCGTCCGCGCCAAAGGCGTGCATTCGCTGCGTAACATCGAGGACATGGACCGCATCCTGGCGCAGCTGCCTTCGGTGAAGAAAGTCGCGGTCGTCGGCGCAGGCTTCATCGGCCTCGAAGTCGCCGAACAGCTCAAGGAACGCGGCATGGAGGTCACGCTCATCGAACGAGGCGGCCAGGTCCTGCCTCCGCTCGACGCCGAGATGGCGGAGCCGCTCCGCCGCGAACTGCTCCGTCACGGCATCCGCCTGCTCTCCGGTTCCGGCTTCAGCGCGATCCGCGAAGCCGCGGGCGCGGCGACCGGCGTCGTCCTCGAGAACGGCGTCACGGTCGACGCCGATCTGGTCATCCTCGGCCTCGGCGTGCGCCCTTATAACCAGCTCGCCGTCGCCGCCGGCCTCGGCGTGGGCGCCACGGGCGGCATCCTGACCGACGAATACCAGCGTACGGCTGACCAGGATATCTACGCCGTCGGCGACGCCGCGGAATACCTGATCGGCACCACGGGCCAGCGCGGCCGCATGCCGCTCGCGGGCATCGCCAACCGCACCGGCCGTCTCGTCGGCGAACACGCCGCCACGGGCAAGTCGGCCAAGGCGCCCGCCGCCTGGGGCACGGCCATCATCAAGGTCTTCGGCCTCGGCGCCGGCATCGCGGGCGACTCCCTGAAGTCGGCTCTCAAGCGAGGCCTCTCGGCCCGAGCGGTCCACATCACCGCCAATCACCACGCCGGCTATTACCCTGGCGCGAAGTCGCTCACCCTGAAGCTCGTCTACGAAGCCGGCACGGGCCGCATCCTCGGAGCCCAGGCGGTCGGCGGCGCGGGCATCGACAAGCGCCTCGACGTGGTCGCCTCGTTCCTGCACTTCGGCGGCACCGTGCGCGACCTCGCGCAGGTCGACCTCGCCTACGCCCCACCCTTCGGCTCTGCCAAGGATCCGCTGCACATGGCCGCCTTCGCCGCGATGAACGACCTCGACGGCCTCGCCCCGGTGATCCAGCCCGACGTCGACCTGTCGGGCTACCAGGTCGTCGATCTCCGCGACGCCGACGAATGCGCCGAGCTCAAGCTCATCGGCGCCGACCACGCGCGCAACATCCCGCTCAACACCCTCCGCGATCGCCTCGGCGAACTCGACCAATCCAAGCGCACCGCCGTCGTCTGCCATAGCGGCCTCCGCGCCCACGTCGGCACGCGTCTCCTGCGTGAAAACGGTTTCGACGCCTACAATGTCAGCGGCGCCACGTATGTCCGCGACCTCGCCCTGCGTCGGCCGTTGGACATCGCTCCTGCGGCGTCCGCCTGCGGTACGGTCAAGGCCTGCGGCGCCCCGGGTACGCTGGCCAAGGACAGCCATGATGAGCTCCACCCGCTGAACGTCATGGCCGAAGCCGGCTCCGGCGCGTTGCTGCTCGACGTCCGTTCGCCCGCTGAGTTCCGCTCCGGACGCGTCCAGGGCGCGGTGAACCTCCCCCTCGAGAACGTCACCGACCTCAACGTCCGCGCCTTGCTCGCCGGCAACGACCAGAAGACCGTGGTGCTGCTCTGCGCTTCTGGCGGCCGGGCCCGCGTCGCGGCCAGGAAGCTCGCGGCGAGCGGCCTCAAGACCCTCGTCGTCCAAGGCGGCACGAATTCCTGCCAGCAGGCCGGCCTGCCCATCGATAAGGACGCCGGCGGCATGATCTCCATCGAGCGCCAAGTCCGCATCGCCGCGGGCACCATGGTCTTCACCGGCGTCATGCTGGGCACCTTCGTCCACCCCGGCTTCTACGGCCTCAGCGGCTTCGTCGGCGCCGGCCTGATCTTCGCCGGCGTCACCGATTGGTGCGGCATGTGACTGCTGTTGGCCAAGGCGCCGTGGAATAAGTGATGTGACAGGGGGCACGTGGGCAACGGGACGAAAAAGAGGCCCGGAGGCCCAGAGGCTCAGTTGACCAGATGAGGCAACTGGTAGGGCTGACCGCGTAACGAAATAGCTGCATCGAGGGTAGGACAGCGTACGTGCTGTCCTATCGGGTTCGTTTCGGGTGGCGGGTGGCAGCACTGCATCGGGTAGGGTCGAGCATCCCTGCTCGACCGCGGCCGACCAAGGATGGTCGGCCCTACCTTGATGCCATACATCCCCAGTTCGCCCCAGGGCGAACCATGGTAGGGGCACGATTCATCGTGCACTCCGACGGAGAGGGCTCGT
>CAIWNE010000004.1 GCA_903913915.1 uncultured Opitutia bacterium | reverse complement strand
TCTTGTGCGGGACCTTGGCCATCGCGAGCATGCGGCCGAGGGTTTCGGAGGCTTCGACGGAGGCCGTGCCGACGATGACGGGCTGGCCGCGCTTGTGGGCTTCGGCGATCTCCTTGATGGCGAACTGGTACTTCTCCTTGCGGGTCTTGAAGACGATGTCGTTGTCGTCGGTGCGGATGCACGGGCGGTGCGTCGGGATGGCGACGACCGTCAGCTTGTAGATGTCGTGGAACTCGGAAGCTTCGGTCTCGGCGGTGCCGGTCATGCCCGCGAGCTTCTGGTACATGCGGAAGTAGTTCTGGATGGTGATCGTCGCGTACGTCTTGTTCTCCTTCTCGAGCGCGACGCCTTCCTTGGCTTCGACCGCCTGGTGCAGGCCGTCGGACCAGCGGCGTCCTTCCATGATGCGGCCGGTGTTCTCGTCGACGATCTTCACCTTGCCCTCGTGGACGACGTACTGCTTGTCCTTCTCGTAAAGCGT
Organism: uncultured Opitutia bacterium; assembly: GCA_903913915.1. Classification (GTDB taxonomy): domain Bacteria; phylum Verrucomicrobiota; class Verrucomicrobiia; order Opitutales; family UBA953; genus UBA953. The sequence goes on along the minus strand of CAIWNE010000004.1, from coordinate 6,629 downwards.
GTAGGCCTTGAGCAGCTGGCCGATGGCGTGGATGTCCTCGGAGACCTGGGCGTAGGCGGCCTCGGCTTCCGCGCGCAGTTCGGCGCGGCGTTCCGGGGTGAGGGAGGCGTCGTTGTCGAGCTCGACGTAGCGGCTCGGGAGGTCGGGCAGCACGAACGCGTCGGGTTCGCCGGGGCGGAGCGTGTCGCGGCCGAGCTGGGTGAGGTCGGACTCGTGGTTGCGTTCGCTGACGGCGAAGTAGAGGCGTTCCTTGAGGTGGAAGCGGCGGTCCTTCTCGATCTCCGAGGCGAGCACGCCTTCGTGGCGTTCGAGCAGCTTACGCCAGCGGCCGTTCTCCATCAGGCGGAGGAAGATGCGGTTGCGCGGCATACCGTGGGCGGCGAGCCAGAGCTTGTCGAGCGTGTCGGCGGAAGGCTCCTTGTCCTCGGCGAGCTTCTCGAGCTCCTCGCGGGCCTCGTTCATCAGGCGGGTGACGAGGCGGATCTGCAGCTCGACGAGGCCGGAGACCGGCTGGCGGAGGCGTGGGAAGGCGGGTTCGCGTTCCTCGGCGACGGGGCCGGAGATGATCAGCGGGGTGCGGGCTTCGTCGACCAGGATGGAGTCGATCTCGTCGACGATGCAGTAGTAGTGGTCGCGCTGGACCTGCTCGTCGGGCGAGAGGGCCATGCCGTTGTCGCGGAGGTAGTCGAAGCCGAACTCCGAAGCGGTGCCGTAGGTGATGTCGCAGCCGTAGGCGGCCTTGCGGTCGTCGCCGGGCATCTGGTTCTGGATGCAGCCGACGGTCAGTCCGAGCCAGCGGAAGAGGTGGCCCATCCACTCCGAGTCGCGGCGGGCGAGGTAGTCGTTGACGGTGACCAGCTGGCAGTTCCGGCCGGTCAGGGCGTTGAGGTAGAGGGGCAGGGTGGCGACGAGGGTCTTGCCTTCGCCGGTCGCCATCTCGGCGATCTTGTTCTGGTGGAGGGCGATGCCGCCGATGAGCTGGACGTCGAAATGCACCATCTCCCAGGTCTGCTCATGTTCGCACACGATGGCCTTGGTGCCGCAGAGGCGGCGGGCGGCGTTCTTGACGACCGCGAAGGCCTCGGGGAGGAGGGCGTCGAGGGATTCGCCCTTGGCGTGGCGTTCCTTGAACTCGGCGGTCTTGGCGCGGAGCTGCTCGTCAGACAGTTTCTGATACTCGGTTTCGAGGGCGTTGATCCGCTTGACGAGGGGAGCGCACTTGCGGAGGAACCTCCGGTGGTGGCTGCCGGCGAAGAGCTTGAGGATGCTGAGAAACATGGGTCCGGGAGCGAGAGGTAGCAAACCCCGACCCCACCCCCCGGGGCAAGCCTTGACTCGGGTTGTTCACATCGGGTTTTCGGCCTTGCGGCTGTGCTCCCGCCCTCAAGATGAGACATACCCATGGCTGAAAACGTCCTTATCCTCGGCACCGGCTGCGCCGGCCTGACCGCCGCCATCTACGCCGCCCGCGCCGGCCTCGCTCCCCTGGTGCTCGAAGGCGGCCAGCCCGGCGGCCAGCTCACCACGACCTCCGAGGTCGAGAACTTCCCCGGCTTCGTCCACGGCGTCGACGGCAACGAGCTCATCACGAACATGAAGGGCCAGGCCGAGCGCTTCGGCGCCAAGTTCGCCTGGGACCGCATCGACTCCGTCGACTTCTCCGGCCCGGTCAAGAAGCTCAAGGGCGGCGAAGCCACCTACGAGGCCAAGGCCGTGATCATCGCCACGGGCGCCTCGCCCCGCCTCCTCGGCATCCCCGGCGAGAAGAAATATTACGGCGGCAACGGCGTCACCACCTGCGCGACCTGCGACGGCGCGTTCTACCGCAACGTCCCGGTCGCCGTCGTCGGCGGCGGCGACTCCGCCTGCGAGGAAGCCCTCTTCCTCACCCGTTTCGCCTCCAAGGTCTACCTGGTGCACCGTCGCGACACCTTCCGCGCCTCCGAGATCATGGTCCAGCGCGTGAAGACCCACGAGAAGATCGAGCTCGTGCTCAACGTCACCCCGGCCGAGATCCTCGGCGACGAGAAGGTGCACACCCTGCGCGTCCTCGAGAAGTCCGGCGCCGCCCGCGACCTCGGCGTGAAGTGCGTCTTCGTCGCCATCGGCCACGTGCCCAATTCCCAGGCCTTCACGCCGGCCCTCGAGGTCGACGAAGGCGGTTATTTCGTCGCCGGCGCCAACACCGTCAGCACCCGCGTCCCGGGCGTCTTCGTCGCGGGCGACTGCGCTGACCACGTCTATCGCCAGGCCATCACCGCCGCCGGCATGGGTTGCCGCGCCGCGATCGAAGCCGAGCGCTGGCTGGCGGGGCACTGAGCCTTGCGACGTAGTCGCAAGGAGGGGGCACGTGGGCAAGGGGACACGTGGGCATGGGGTTGGATGCAAAGGGAGACCGGCGAGGCTACGCTCAAAGGGGGCAGCATCGGGAGACCGGAATGTTAGCTGGGGGTAGATAACCCTAGCACATCCTCCGGTCTCCGGTTTCCCCTTGAGTTAAAAATACCGACCTTTCAGGTCTCTGCTGCAGGTGCGGGTGCAGGCACAGGTTCAGGTCTCAGACCCGGGACCAGTACCTGTACCTGAATACCCGCACCAGATACCCGATGGCCTAGACCCGGGACCTGAGAATGCATTCCTCAGCCATTTCTCCGGTCTCCGGTTTCCCCTTGAGTTCTGTATCGTCCCAAAAGCAGCAGGGGCGCTTTCGCGCCCCCGTTCACTTATTCCCCTTGTCCACGTGTCACCTTGCCCACGTGCCCCCTGGAATGATCCCTCTCGGGATTATTTCGTCAGGATCTCCATCGCCGACTTCTTCTGCGGGATGAAGGGCAGCACGTGCTCGGTGTAGGGCACGATGACGTCGAGGAGGTAAGGTCCGTCGTGATCCAGCATCTCGCGCATGGCGGCGCGGAGGTCTTCGCGCTTCATGACCTGGCGGGCCTTGATGCCGAAGCCGTTGGCGATCTTGACGAAGTCAGGGTAGAGGCCGCCCGGGTTGTCGGGAGAGCCGATGTTCTTGGCGTCGCCGAGGATGGTGTGGCCGCGGGTGCCGGCGTAGAAGCGGTCTTCCCACTGCACCACCATGCCCAGGTGCTGGTTGTTCAGGATGAGGATCTTCGCGTTGATCTTCTCGATCTTCATGCACGCGAGCTCCTGGATGTTCATAAGGAACGAGCCGTCGCCGTCGATGTCGATGACCTGGGTGTCCGGGTTGGCGACCTTGGCGCCGATGGCGGCCGGGAGGCCGAAGCCCATGGTGCCCGCGCCGAGCGAGCTGATGAAGCGGCGGGGTTCGTTGAAGCGGTAGTACTGCGGGGCCCACATCTGGTGCTGGCCGACGCCGGTGGCGATGATGGCCTTGCCCTTGGTTTCTTCGAAGAGGACTTCGATGGCTTCCTGCGGGAGAATGTGCTTGGTCTTGCGCTCGTAGCTGAACGGATACGGGTGCTCCTTCTTCCAGCCGTTGATGGTCTCGTACCACTTCTTCAGGTCAGGCTTCTTGAAGCCCTTCTTGGCGAGCGTGACCATGCGGCCGAGTGCGTGCTTGATTTCAGAATGAATCGGGTAGTCCGCGAACTTGTTCTTCTGGTGCTCCGAACGATCGATGTCGATGTGGACGATGGTCGCGTCGGGTGCGAACTTCTCGATGGCTCCGGTGATGCGGTCATCAAAGCGCGCACCCATGGTGATGAGGAGGTCGCTCTTGCAGACGGCCCAGTTGCCGGCGACGGTGCCGTGCATGCCGTACCAGTAGAGGGACTGCGGATGGTCGCAGGGGAAGGCGCCGAGGCCCATCAGCGTGGAAGCGACGGGGATGCCGGTGGCTTCGGCGAAGGCGCGCAGCTCCTTGTGGGCGTCGCCGGAAAGGATGCCGCCGCCGATGTAGATCGTGGGCTGCTTGGAGCCTTCGATGAGGCGCAGGACCTGCTCAAGCTCGCTGTCGGCGCACTTCGGAGGCGTCGGCAGGCCGGGGATCGAGACGTCGTCCGGATTCTTCGGGAAGACCGGGACCCACTCGTGCTGCTGGATGTCCTTCGGGATGTCGATCACCACGGGACCCGGACGGCCGGTGGTGGCGATCTTGAAGGCCTTGTACATGATGCTCGGCAGCTCGTTGTAATCGAGGACGAGGAAGGAGTGCTTCACGATCGGCAGGGTCATGCCGTAGAAGTCGGTCTCTTGGAACGCGGCGCGGCCGATGAACTGCTGGTAGACCTGGCCGGTGATGCAGACCAGCGGGATGCTGTCCATGTGCGCGTCGGCGATCGCGGTGACGAGGTTCGTGGCGCCGGGGCCGGAGGTGGCCATGCACACGCCGGGCTTGCCGGTCGAACGCGCGTAGCCGTGCGCCATGAAGGCGCCGCCCTGTTCGTGACGGGGCAGGATCGTGCGGATCTTCTTGGAGCGGGTCAGGCCCTGGTGGAGCTCCATCGAGGCGCCGCCGGGGTAGGCGAAGATCGTGTCGACGCCGAGGTTCTCGAGGCATCGTACCATGACGTCGCAACCGCGCATCTTGACGCCGGTCTTGGCCGAGACGGCCGAAGGGGCGGAGGAGGTGGAGTTCTTGGCGGCGTTCTTTTTGGGCATGGTCTTAGGGGGCAGGCGGGGCCTGCAGGGAATGGGTTAGAAAAGGTGGCCGGCTTGCGGGGGCAAGTGTGAATAAGTGGCTGAAAAAGGGGCAGGGGTAGGGGTAGGGGCAAGGGTAGCCCATAAAGCCTTAAAATGCCTAAATTTAAGCAAAACAAGCTTAACCCTACCCCTCGTCCTCTCAGAGGTGCCTAATGCAATTCAGCCCTGCCACTTGTAACGGCCCATGGATCGCACCCTGGAGGTAGGCATGGGCGATGGTGACGGCTTCGGAGAGGCTCTTGCCCTTGGCGAGCTGGGCGGTGATGGCCGCCGATAGGGTGCAGCCGCTGCCATGGGTGTCCACGTTCGGGGCGCGGCGGGCCTGGAAGACCTTGGTCTCGCCCGTCGGCCACGCGAGGCAGTCGGTGAGGTCATCGCCTTCGGCATGGCCGCCCTTGAGCAGGAAGGGCACGCCATACGCCTTGGCGAGCTCGAGCGCCTCGTCGGTACCGCCGAGCGATTTACGTCCGAGGAGGATCGTGGCCTCGTCGAGATTCGGCGTGACCAGCGCCGCGAGCGGGATGAGCCGCGTGCGCACCGCGGCGATGGCGTCGGGGGCGAGCAGGGTGGCGCCGCTCGAAGCGACCATGACGGGATCGACGACGGCGGGGATGCCGGAGGATTGGATGAAGCCGGCGACGGCGAGGACGATCTCGGCGTTGAGCAGCATGCCGGTCTTGAGGGCCTTCGGGTGGAAGTGGGCCGCGACCTGCGCGCATTGTTCGACGACGAACGCCGCGGGGCTCGCCTGGATGCCGGAGACGCCGCGCGGATTCTGCGCTGTCAGGCAGGTGATCGCGGTCGTGCCGAACACGCCTTGCGCGGCGAACGTGAGCAGGTCCGCCTGGATGCCGGCGCCCGCGCCGCTGTCGGAACCGGCGATGCTGAGGGCGACGGGAAGTTCGCGGCTGGAGGCGGAGGAGGGCATGCTTCGTCAGCGGGGAAGGCTGATTATATTGGGTAGGTAAGCCGAATATCGACTTGTCGCAAGGACTTACCGGACTGATAAAACCGGCTCATCGATTTCCTCAGTGAGCGCTCCCGAGCCCCATCCTTCCGTCCGTCCTTCCGCCGATGCCATGCTCGGATTGGAGCGTCTGGTCGTCGGTCGCGAGTGCAACGGCTTCGACCGACTCCCGCCGGCCCGCAAGGCGCGCGCCTTCGCCGAACTGATCCAGCTCGGCTACGCCTACGGCAAGGTCGAGGAGGTCGCCGGCCAGGATTTCCCGAACGTCGCCGTGCAGCGCGTCAGCTCGCGCGGCCGTCGGCTCCGTCGCTCCCAGCGCTCGTCGCGCGGCGCGACCAAGGGCAAGGGCCTCACGATCTTCTGGGTGTTCGTCGCCTTGGCCGCGGCGCTGTTCGGCTGCCTTTACCTGATGGTCAAGGCGACGGGCAACTGAGACCGGCCCGCTCCGTCCGTCCTCTCGTTTTTACCAAGGCGCAAAAAAGGGGCGCACCTCGCGGTGCGCCCCTTTGCTTGGTCCTGTCCGGCAGGCTTACTTCTTGGCGGAGCGCTTCTCCTCGATCGCGGCCTGGGCGGCGGCGAGGCGGGCGACCGGCACGCGGTAAGGCGAGCAGGAGACGTAGGACAGGCCCACGCGGTGGCAGAACTTGACGGACTCAGGCTCGCCGCCGTGTTCGCCGCAGATGCCGAGCTTGATGTCGGGACGGGTCTTGCGGCCCTTCTCGATGGCGATCTGGACGAGCTGGCCGACGCCGGTCTGGTCGAGCGTGGCGAACGGGTTCTTCTTGAAGATCTCGTTCTCGGTGTAGGCGCCGAGGAAGTTGCCCATGTCGTCGCGGCTGACGCCGAGCGCGGTCTGGGTGAGGTCGTTCGTGCCGAAGCTGAAGAACTCGGCGGTGTGGGCGATTTCGTCGGCCGTGAGGGCGCCGCGGGGAACTTCGATCATCGTGCCCACGGAGTAGGCGATCTTGACCTTCTGTTCCTTCTGCACTTCGGCGGCGACGCGGTGGATGACTTCGACCTGGAGGTCGAG
>CAIWNE010000003.1 GCA_903913915.1 uncultured Opitutia bacterium | reverse complement strand
GACGATCGTGGATATCTTCACCTTCTTCGGCACCTTCGGCTTCTTCTCCGTCCTCTTCCTCCTGTTCGTGCGCTTCCTGCCTCTGCTGCCCATGGCCGAGGTGAAGATGGTCGCGCCGCAGGCCGACCCCCACGCCCACTGATTCCAGCCGTAACCCGACCATGAACGAACGCAACGAACGCATCCACGGCGTGGCCTGCACCTTCCGCAAGGTCTCCGACGTGTTTCACGCCGCCGAGAAGGTGCGCGATGCCGGCTGGAAGAACTGGGACGTGCACACGCCTTTCCCGATCCACGGCATGGACCAGGCCATGGGCATGCCGCGCTCGCCCGTGCCGCGCCTTACCCTGCTGGGCGGCGTCACCGGCTTCATCACCGGCTGCCTGCTCACCTGGTACACGAATTCCTACGACTATCCGCTGATCGTCGGCGGCAAGCCCTACTGGAGCGTGATCTTCCCGTTCCCGGTGCTCTACGAATGCACGATCCTGTTCGCCGCCTTCGGCACCTTCTTCGGCCAGTTCATCTTCAACCGACTCCCGCGCCATAACCACCCGCTGTTCGAGCTCCCGAACTTCAGCCGCGTGTCGGACGACACCTTCATGATCGTCCTCGAGGCCCGCGACCCGCAGTTCCACCTCGATGAGTCGCGCAACTTCCTCCAGTCGCTCGGCGGCCAGGAGATCACCGTCATCCGCGACTAATCCGCACCCATGAGCCGCTATCTCGCATTCCTCGCCGTCGCTGTCGTCGCCACGATCAGCTTCCTCGGCTTCCAGGGCAAGAAGTCCAAGGACACGCCCGTCTATGTCTTCGACGACATGGACTACCAGAACAAGTACAAGGCCCAGGGGGAGAACACGTTCTTCGCCGACGGCCGTGACGCCCGTCCGCCCGTCGCCGGCACCGTCGCCCGCGGCAACGCCCTCGAGCCGACCAAGGTCTTCTCGGCCGACTTCAAGCGCGCCGAATCCCTGAATCCCTCCTTCGTGACGGGCAAGGACGCCAAGGGCGCCTTCCTCGCAGGCTTCCCGGAGAAGTCGCTCGGCTTCACCAAGGGCAAGCTCAACGACTACAAGGTCACCCAGTACACGCTGGATGTGGGTCGAGGAAAGTTCCAGATCTACTGCGCCGTCTGCCACGGCCAGGCCGCCGACGGCAACGGCATCATGAAGGTGCGCTCCGCCATCGAAGGCGACGCCGCCATCGTGACGATCGCCAGCCTCCAGACGCCGCTCATCCGCGCCTACCCGAACGGCCAGATCTTCGACGTCATCACCAACGGCAAGAACACCATGATGGGTTACGGCGACAAGCTCTCCCCCGAGGAGCGCTGGGCCGTCGTCGCCTACGTGCGCGCCCTGCAGCTCTCGCAGAACTGCCCGCCTGACCTCGTCCCCGCCGCCGTGAAGGCCCAAATCAAGTAATCCGCACATGAGCTCCTCTTCGCCTCACGCCCTGACCGCCCACTGGAAGAAATTCCTCGGCGCCGGGGTCGTCGCCATGGCCGTCCTCTGGTACTTCGCCTGCGCCGGCGTGGCCCACCACGAGAACCGCCAGGCCCTTTCCATCCTCGTCGGCTCGCTCTTCTGGATCTCCGTCCTGATCGGCATGCTGATGCTCACGATGATCACCCGCGTCTTCGACGCCGGCTGGGCTCCGATCATCCGCCGCAACTGGGAACTCCTCATCATCGCCCTCCCGGTCGTCATCGTCCTCGGCGTCGCCCCGCTGGCCTTCAGCACGAGTTTCCGCCACGCCCTCTGGGATTGGACGGACGCCGCGCATGTGCTCCCGAGCGGACACGCCGTCGGCCACGACCCGATCCTCCAGGCCAAGAGCTGGTTCTTGAACGAGAAGTTCTTCCTCATCCGCGTCAGCCTCTACGTGCTGGTGTTCGGCGTGCTCGCCACGCTGCTGCGCCGCTGGTCGTTCGCGCAGGACACCGACCGCACCGCCGGCCACACCCATCGCCTCCATGCCGTGTCCGCCGTGGGCATCCCGCTCTCGGCCGTGACGCTGACCATGCTGGCCTTCGACTGCCTGATGGCCCTGTCGTACCACTGGTTCTCGACCATGTACGGCGTGTGGTTCTTCGCGCTCTCCATCCGTCTGGCCCTCGCGGTCACGGTGATCCTCACCTACAGGTTGTCCAACGGAGGCTGGCTCGACGGCCTCCTCAACCAGGCCCACCGCCATGTACTCGGGTGTCTCATGCTGGCCTTCACGGTGTTCTGGGCGTACATCAGCTTCTCGCAGTACTTCCTGATCTACACCGCGAACATCCCGGAAGAGACCTTCTGGTATAACATCCGCGAATTCGACCCCGCGACCGGCCTCAAGAACCAGTGGTGGGGCGTGTCGATGTACATGATCTTCGGATTCTTCCTGCTCCCGTTCCTCTCCTTGCTCTTCTACCGCACGAAGATCGTCGCCGGTCGCCTGCTGACCGTCGCCTGGATCATCCTGATCGGCGGCATCGTCGACCTCTGGTTCAACGCGCTGCCTCGCCAGGTCTACGACAAGTCCGCCCCGGAAGGCTTCGTCGTGACGCCTTTCCTGACCTCGTCGCTCTTCCTCGACCTCCTGGCGATCGCCGGCTTCGGCGCCATCGTCATCGCGCTCTTCCTGCGCAGCGCGTCCAAGCAGGAGACCATCCCGGTCCACGACCCTCGCATTCTCGAGTCCATCAACTATCATGAGTGAACAACCTTCCTCCGGTAATCGCCCGCTGATTCCCGGCCAGATCGCCTCCTGGCTGCGCATCGTCTGCTTCGCGGCCGCCGCGCTCATCGTGACGGGCTACGTCTACCTTTCCGTGCGCAAGGCTCCCAACGCCGAAGCCGACCGCCGCGCGGCCCAGAAGGTCCTGCGCGCCGAGAACACGAAGAAGGGCCTCGCCCTGATCAACGAGCCCGGACGCAACGCCGACGGCACCTATCGCATTCCCGTCAAGGATGCCGCCGCCTTGATCGTCGCCGACAACAAGGTCGTCGCGAAGCTTCAGGCCGCCGCAGGTCCGGCTCCGGCTCCCGCCGGCGCCCCCGTCGCCGCCGGCGCCTTCGTGAAGGCTTCCGAAGAGCAGATGAAGCGCGGCGCCGCGGTCTATGGACGCACCTGCATCGCCTGCCACCAGCCGACGGGGAAGGGCCTTCCGCCCGTCTTCCCTTCGATCTCGGAGACGCCGATCGTCGTGGGTAATCCCGAGCTGCCGATCAAGTTCATCCTGCAGGGCCTCATGGGCCCGATCACCGTCGGCGGCATGACCTTCAACAGCATGATGCCTCCGGTCCCCGGCGTGAACGACCAGGACATCGCCGACGTCCTCACTTACGCCCGCCAGAGCTTCGGCAACAAGGGGAACCCGGTCTCCGTCGACCAGGTGAAGGCCGTCCGCGCCGCCACCGCCGGTCGCACCGCTCCTTGGACCACAGCCGAACTCGGCCTCAAATAATCCTTCAACTTACTTCAACCGATGACTCAGGAAAATCGTTCCGGCCGCCCGCAGGGCCGTCCTCCCGAGGGTGACTCGCGTCTCTCGCGCGTCGAGGCCCAGCTTCGCGGCCCGTTCCTCCTCTTCTTCGTCTCCGCTGTGATCTGGCTGCTTGCGGCCTCGATCCTCGGCGTCGTCGCCGCCCTCCAGCAGGGTGCCGTCGCCGGCGGCCCGTTCCGCGACTGCGAAGTCTTCACCTTCGGTCACGTGGCCTCCGTCCAGCGCAATCTCTTCGTCTACGGTTGGGGCTTCAACGCCTTCTTCGCCTTGAACCTCTGGCTGCTTTCGCAGCTCGGGCGTTTCGAGCTCCGTAACGGCTGGCTCGCGACCCTCGGCGGAGCCGTCTGGAATCTCGCCCTCACTTACGGCGTGGTCCAGATCTTCGCCGGCCATCAGACCGGTTTCGGCCTCCTCGATTTCCCCCGCGAAGTCGGACCGGTCCTGGCCGTCGCCTTCCTGCTCGCCGGCTTCTGGCCGATCGTCGCCTTCGCGCGTCGTCCCACGGGACACAACTTCGCCTCCCAGTGGTTCGTGGTGGGCGCTTCGTTCGCCTTCCCGCTGACCTACCTCCTGGCGCAGCTCCTCGTCCTCTGGCAGCCGGCTTCGGGCGTCGTCCAAGCCGTCGCCCACAGCTGGTTCATCTCGAACCTCCTGTTGCTCTGGGTCTCCGCCTCAGCCCTCGCCGCGGTCTACTATTTCCTGCCGAAGGTGCTCGGTCGGACCATCAGCGGCTACTACCTCGCTCCGGTGGGCTTCTGGACTTTCTTCCTCTTCGCGGGCTGGACAGGTCCGGCCGCGCTGGTCGGCGGCCCCGTGCCGCTCTGGCTCCAGTCCGTCGGCATCGTGGCCGGCGCCATGCTGATGGTCCCGGTCATCATCACCGCGATCAACTTCCACGGCACCCTTTCCTCCGAAGGAGGTTGGGCGCGCGCCTGGAACGACACCACGCTCCGCTTCGTGAGCTTCGGCGCCATCGCCTTCACGCTTTTCGGCGTGCTCAACGCGGTGTTCGGTTTCCGCGGTTACAACGCCGTGGTCCGCTTCACTTCCTTCGCCGCCGGCCAGGAGCAGCTCCTGACCTACGCCTTCGCGACGATGGTCCTCTTCGGCGCCGCATACTTCGTGCTGCCTCGCCTCACTGGATCCCTCTGGCCCTCCGCCAAGCTCGTCCATGTCCACTTCTGGGCCACCGCCCTCGGCGCCCTCGGTATGTTGGCGGGCCTGCTGCTCGGCGGTTGGCAGGAAGGCAAGCTGCTGGCTGACTCCGCCGTCTCCCTCCAGCAGGTCGTCAAGGCCGGCTCCGCCTGGAACTTCGTGCTGATCATCTCCGCGGTGCTCCTGCTCGTCGGTCACGTCGCTTTCGCCCTCAACGCTTTCGGCATGATCCTCAAATCTTCCGCTCCGGCCTCCGAAGGCCGTCACGACTAATCCGGACCAACCATGAAGAATCTCAACACTCTCCTGGCCGGCGTCTTCCTGGCCGTCGCCTTGCCCTTCGGCGCGCTGGTCATCAGCAGCCAGGCGCAGCTCGGCTCGCTTGGTCGCGCGCCTGCCGAAGACGGCGGTCCGCTCTTCCCGTCCCGTGAACCCGGCCTGGCGATCCAGGGCCGTGCTGTCTACGTCTCCCTTGGTTGCGTCAGCTGCCATACCCAGCAGGTCCGGCCGGCCGGACAGGGTAGCGACATCGCCCGCGGCTACGGAGTCCGTGGTTCCGTCGCCCGCGACTACGTGCAGCAGAAGCAGGCCCTCCTCGGCGATCGTCGCCTCGGCCCGGATCTCGCCAACTACGGCGCCCGCACCAGCAAGATCGACCTCGAAGCCCTCCTCCGGGACCCCGCCGCCAGCGGCGCGGCTTCGCACCCGTCCTACTCGTATCTCTACGGTCGCTCCGCCGACGGCAAGAGCATCGTCCCTTCGGAGCGCGCCGTCGCTCTGGTGGCTTATCTCAAATCCCTCCGCCAGGATTACTCCTCGCCGGAAGCCAAACTGAAGCAGTGAACCCATGAACGACCGCAACCGTCATCCTGATAACAACCGCAACCGCCGGGGTCCTTCCGGCGCTGGCTCCGACGGACCTTCCGACGGACGCCTCGTGGAGGTTCATTCGCAGCTCTCGCGCGACAAGGACGAGCCGGCCGAGGGTTTCTCCCTGACGCCGATCCTCGTCGTCTTCCTGTTCTGCGGATTCGGCTTCTGGGCCGGCCTCTATATCACCCGCAACTCCGCCGACTTCTCGCCTTCCGCCTTCGACCTGAACGCGCCCAAGGCCGCCGTTGCCGGCGGTCCGGTCGCATTCGAACCCGATGCCGCCAAGGGAGAGAAACTCTTCTTGGCGAATTGCTCCGCCTGTCACCAGGCGACCGGTCTCGGGGTCCCCGGCGCCTTCCCTCCGCTCGCCAAGTCTCCTTGGGTCGCCGGCACGGAAGAACGCATGATCAAGGCCATCCTCGCCGGTCTTGCCGGTGAGATCGAAGTCAATGGCGCCAAGTATAACGGCAACATGCCGAACATCGGCGCAGGCCTCAAGGATGCGCAGATCGCCAACATCGCCACGTACGTCCGTCAGGCTTGGGGCAATTCCGCCGAGCCCGTCATGGACACCAAGGTCGCCGAAATCCGCAAGGCCATCGGTAACCGTGGCCAGTACAATCCGGCCGATCTCCTGAAGGAACACCCGCTTCAGGCCAAGTAAGGCCTCGGAGCAGGTGGCAACAAAAAGGCCCGGGAGCGATCCCGGGCCTTTCTTATTGGCGGCCTTGTCCGCCCTTAGGCGTGCTTCTTGATGAAGGCGGCGATGTCGCCCTTCGGACGGGCGCCGACCATCTTGTCGACCACGACGCCGTTCTTGAAGAGGAACAGGGCGGGGATGGAGTTCACGCCGAGCTGCTGGGCGAGGGCTTGGTTCGTGTCCACGTCGACCTTGGTGATCTGCACGGTGCCGTTCATCTCGACGGCGAGCTGATCGAGCACGGGGCCGATCTGCTTGCACGGACCACACCACGTGGCCCAGAAGTCCACCAGGACGGGGACGGTCGACGCCTTGATGGTGGCGTCGAAGTTGGTGTTATCGAGATTGAGGATGAGGTCGGAGGCCATGAAAGAGACTTAACCTTTGGATTTGACGAAGAGTTCGAGCGCCAGGAGCACCACGCCCGTAAGTGAAGCGACGAGGGCGAGGACGTCAAATGCGGCGGCGACATTGCCGACGGTGCGACTCACGTTCGGAGCCACGACGGGGCGAGGAGTGGCGGCGGTAGCGGCTGTGGCCGGAGCGGTCGCGGCAGGGGGCGGGGGAATCGCAGCGCCAACGTCAGCCGAAGGAGCGGGGGGCGGCGGGGGGACGATGCCGACAGGCTTGTTGAGTTTAAGCTTAGGAGCCTGAGGAGCGGAGTTGTCACCGTCAGCAGGAGGAGGGGGCGGGGGAGGGGGCAGCTCGTTGCTCATTTGTGGGGAGAAGGAGTCAAATCCTGCGAAACAGGTGAGTCAACCCGTCTGTAGCTCCTTTTTGGTCTCAGGCGCCGCGGTCGTGCTTGCGCAGGAGGTCCGCGAGTTCTTCCGGATGGGCGTCGGCGATGGTACGACCTTTGCGGCCGAGGTCCTCGGTCGTCTTGATCACGGTTTCGGTCATGCGCTCATGGGTCTCTTCGGAGCCGCCGACGAGGTTGAATCCTTCGCCGCGGGTGATGCGCTTGTGCTTGTCCTGGGCATCGAGGCCGATGCCGAGGAGGCGGTTAGAGGGACGCTTTGCGCGAGCCATGGAATCACTCTGGCCGGCCGGACGACGATTTCAAGCCCGCGGCTTACTCCGACGGGGCCGTCGGTTCGTCGAATTCCGACTTTCCTTCCAGTGCTTCGCCGGCATTCGGCGCGGCGTTGGGCTCGGCCTTGGAGCAGTTGATCTCGGCGAAGGAGGCATCCTGCTCCAATTTGAGCTTACCTAGTCGGGCGAGCTCCAGGCAGGCGAGGAACGTCGCGACAAGGTAGCCGACGGTCGGGCGTTCGGGCAGGAGGCTGGTGAAGACGAAGGTGCTCTCGGATTCGAGGCGGGCGAGGATCGTCTCCATGCGGTCGGAGACGGTGACGGTCTCGGTCGTGATGTTGCCGGGTTGGATGCGCTCGGCGAGGCGACGGAGGACGAGATTGAAGGTGTTCCAGAGCTCGATGCGGTCGGCCGGGGCGACGGGGCGCACGACGGCGTCCTCGCCCTGCGGCTGGACGACGTAGCGGCTGAGCAGGCCTTGCCGGTCGTCGACGAGGCCACGGATGATGGCGGCCGTCTCCTTGACGCGCTTGTACTGGATGAGCTGCTGGACGAGCGCCCAGCGCGGGTCCTGACCTTCGTCCGTCGCGGCGACTTCCTCTTCGGGACGGCTTTCGACCGGCAGGAGCATGCGGCTCTTGATGTACATCAGCGTCGCGGCCATGACGAAGAAGTCGCCGGCGAGCTCGAGGTTGTCCTTCTCCTGCGTGCGGAGGATCTCGAGGTACTGCTGGGTGACCTTCTCGATCGGAATGTCGTAGATATCGATCTCGTTCTTGCGGATCAGGAAAAGCAGCAGGTCCAGCGGCCCTTCGAAGACGTCGAGACGGATGGGCAGGTCGGCCGGCGGCAAGATGCCGTCTTCGGGGACCGAAGGGGAGTCTGGAGGGGTGTCCGTCACGTTCAGAACTTGAATAATCTGGCCCGCAGTTGGAAGCCCAATGAGCTCCGGCCGTTGTTAAGAGGGTCCAGCCGCTGCATCACGCCGTATTCCAATTCCCAGGAGTTGGCGATGCGCTGCACCAGGCTCACGCTTTCGTAGGTGGTCTGGCCGGCCAAGGCGTCGTAATTGAGGACGGCGACGAGGGAGTAGACGGAATTCAGGGTGACGCGGCCTTCCCAGATGAGCTGGCGGGCCAAGGTGACATCGCGGAGCTCGACCCAGCTGACGGTGGTGCGCCAGAAGTCGCCCGAGTTGAAGGCGAGGCTCTGGATGGACTCGAGAGGGGCACCGCCGCCGTTCGGCAGGCGAAGGCCGGAACTCAGGGAGACCCAGGGGGCGGGCGTCAGGCTGATCGCGCACTGCAGGTCGCTGCGGCCCGTCTCGGCGTCGGTCGGTCCTTGGCGCCAGTCGGCGAAGACGTCGGCGCGGAGCAGTTCGCGGGTGCCGACCTTGGCGTCGCGGGTCTCGACGGTGTTGCGCAGGCCGAAGCGCACGACCTGGCTGTCGGTGGTGGAGGCAGGGTCGAGGCGATCGGCGAGGTCGACTTCTTCCAAGACCGAGGTGGAGACGGCTCGCTGCGTCAGCGGCAGCGTGCCCATGTCTCGGTCGGCGCCGGGCATGACGCGGTATTGCAGGACAGGGCGGATGCTGTGGCGGAGTCCGTCGATGCCCCACTTGTCTGCCTGCAGGTCCCAGGATCCGGTCGCGAGGCCTTCGAGGTCGAAGCCGGTCTGCGCGATGACCTTGGCGGCGGTGCCGGTACCATTGATGCCTTCGGACCATCCCGTGGCGCGGACGCCGGCGACAGGCTTGAAAGTCAGCCAGTCGCTGAGGACGAAGGTGCGATTGATGCCGTAATAGGTGTCGAGACGGGCGGTCGACCAGGCTCCGCTGGCCAAGGTGGCCGGCTGGAAGTTCGCGAGGGGCAGGTCTGCGGAGGGGCGTTCGGAGAAGTAGCCGAAGCTCACGAAACTGCGGCGATTCCAGGCGCTCTCGTCGATCGACTGTTGCGGGAGGTCGAAGCGGATCTCAGGCAGTTTCTGGACGATGTCCTGGTAGTTGTCGGTCTTCGCCGTCAGCGAAGCGGAGAGATAGCCGCCCTGGTACGGAGACGAGATCTCGAGGTTCGCCTGCGGGTTGCCGCTTTCGCGGATCAGGTTCGGGCGGAAATCGCGCATCACCCCGGGGTCGGTCTGGCCGAAGATGTTGCCGGCGATCTCGACGTCGTCGATCGTGCGGCCGTTGATCTCGCCTAGGACGAAGGCGCGCTGGCGATCGGGCGTGCGACCATAGACGTCGGTCAGCAGGTCGCCGCGGTCGTTGATGTAGCCGCTCTCGAACTTGCCCTTCCAGACGATGCCCCCTTCGGGCTGCTTGCTGTTGTCGTAGCGGAAGGCCGGACCGACGAGCAGGCCGGACTTGCCGTAGACGTCGAAGAGTCCGCCGACCCAGAGGGACGGGCCCTGGCGCATCAGGAACGTCGTGCGCAGGTAGCGGCCCAGGTGGTCTTCGCTGCCGGTGTTCAGGTAGAGGTCGTAAGGGATGTCGCGGTAGCCTTCCTGTCCGTAATAGGGCAGGTTGAAGAACGGGATGCCGGCGACGTGCGGCGTCACGCTGCGGAGGGTGAGGTGGTCCTCGGCCTCGACGTAGGCGGCCTCGGCGATCTTGAGGTGCATGCCCAGCGGCTCGGGCTCGCTGTTCCACATGCGCAGGCCGCGCATGGTCTTGTCGCCCTTGACGATCTTCAGCGAATCCGCGGTGAAATACAGAGGCGCGCGTCCGAAGCGCACGTTCGTCGCCAGGATGGTGTCGTGGCCGGGGTCGACCTCGATCTTCTCTCCGATGATGCGGAGGTTCTTGGTGGCGTAGACGACGTTGCCTTCGCCGGTGATGATGCCCGTGCGGTAGTCGAAGCGGATCGTATGGGCGTCGATCGAGGCGTCCTTGGTCTCCAGGTGCCCGTCCATCGCGACGAGGACCTTGCCGCCTTCTTCGGAGGCGAAGGTCTTGGCGCTGATGTTCGGCTGGTCGGCGCCGGCTTTGCCGACAGGTTTGGCGGGGTCGGCCGCGAAGGTCGCCACGGTCAAGGAGAGGCTTGCGGCAAGGATCCAGAAACGACGGCCAGGCATCCGTCGAGAGTTGTCGCTCCGGGGTTTCCCTCAAGTATTTTCGGGCAATGAGCGCTTGCCGACCCTCCGCCTCGCGTGGAGTCTTCGGGGATGCGCCTCAGTCCAGCAGAGTTGACCGCCCTGGTGGACGCCACGGAGACCTCCCCGCATCGCTTCCTGGGCCTCCATCAGCTGGCCGGAGGCGGACTGGTCGCCCGTTCGCTCTTCCCCTGGGCCAGCGCCTGCGAACTCGTCCCGGAAGGGCCGAACAAGCCGCTCCCGATGAAGCAGCTGCATGCCAGCGGCGTCTTCGAGGTCGAATTCCCGGGCGCCACGCTTTTCCGCTACCGCTTCCGCGTGACCTATCCCGACGGCGTGAGCCGCGTCGTCGACGACCCTTACCGTTTCCTGCCGACGATCACGGAGGACGACCTGTTCCTCCTGGGCAAAGGCGACGACCATCGCGCCCACTACAAGCTCGGCTCGCACGTCCGCACGCTCGACGGCGTCAAGGGGGTCTCCTTCGCCGTCTGGGCTCCCTCCGCGCGCCGCGTCTCGGTCGTGGGCGACCACAACCTCTGGAACGGCCGCGCCCATCCGATGCGCAATCTGGGCGCTTCCGGCATCTGGGAGATCTTCATCCCCGGAGTGGACGCCGGCGCCCGTTACAAATACGAGATCGTCGGGCCGCATGACTCCACGCCGTTCCTGAAGACGGATCCCTACGGACTCCATTTCGAACCCTCGCCGAATCACGCCGCGATCGTCTGCGACCTCTCGAAGTTCGTCTGGAATGACGCCGCCTGGATGGAGGCCCGCCGGAGCCGCGACCTGCGTTCGCGCCCCATGTCCGTCTACGAGGTGCATCTCGCCTCTTGGCGCCGCGTGCCCGAAGAAGGCGGCCGGGTGCTCGGTTATCGCGAACTGGGCGAACAGCTCGCCGCCTATTGCTCCAAGATGGGCTTCACCCATGTGGAACTGATGCCACCCTCCGAGCATCCGTTCGACGGCTCCTGGGGTTATCAGGTCACGGGCTTCTACGCGCCGACCCACCGTTTCGGCTCGCCGCTCGACTTCATGACGATGGTCGACGCCCTCCATCGCGCCGGCATCGGCGTGATCGTGGACTGGGTCCCGGCCCACTTCCCGCGCGATTTCTTCGCGCTGGCCCGTTTCGATGGCACGCATCTCTACGAGCACGCCGATCCCCGCCTGGGCGAACATCAGGACTGGGGTACGCTGATCTTCAACTACGGACGCCACGAGGTCCGTGGCTTCCTGGTCTGCTCCGCATTGTCCTGGCTCGAACGCTTCCATGTCGACGGACTGCGCGTCGACGCGGTGGCCTCGATGCTTTACCTCGATTATTCCCGCAAGGCCGGCGAATGGATCCCGAACCGCTTCGGGGGGCGCGAGAACATCGAGGCGATCGAATTCCTCAAGCAGGTCAATTCGCTGGTGCACCTCTATCAGCCCGGCGTCGCGATGATCGCCGAGGAGTCCACGTCTTTCCCAGGCGTGACGAAGTCCGTCCCCGAAGGCGGCCTAGGCTTCGACTTCAAGTGGAACATGGGCTGGATGCATGACACGCTGCATTACTTCCGTCAGGATCCGCTCTTCCGGAAGTTCCATCACGACAAGCTCACGTTCGGCATGCTGTACCAGTGGACCGAGGCGTTCGTGCAGTCGTTCTCCCATGATGAAGTCGTGCACGGCAAGGGCTCGCTCATCGGCAAGATGGACGGGGGCGACGACGCCACGAAGGCGGCCAATCTCCGCTGTCTGCTGGCCTTGCAGTGGGCCTGGCCGGGCAAGAAGACCCTCTTCATGGGCTGCGAATTCGGCCAGTTCGCCGAATGGAAGTACGATGCCTCGCTGGACTGGCATCTGCTCGAATACCCCATCCATCTCGGCGTCCAGCGCCTGGTCGCGGACCTTAACAAGCTCTACGTCGGCGACGACGCCCTCGCCGAGAACGAGCTGCGGCCCGAAAGCTTCGACTGGCTCGTCGCCGATGACGGCGCGCAGAGCGTGCTGGCCTTCGAGCGTCGCGGCCGCGATTGCGCTTGGACGGTCGCCGGCAACTTCACCCCGCTCGAACGCACCTACCGGCTCGGGGTCCCGTTCCCGGGCCGCTGGGAAGAGGCCCTGAACACTGACTCGAAGCACTACGCCGGCCATGGGCTTGGCAATCTCGGCGGCGTGGTTGCTCAGCCGATTCCTTGCCAGGGCCGTCCCTACTCGATCGAAGTCCGCCTTCCCGGGCTCTCGATGGTGCTCTTCCGTCAGTCGTCCAAGACCAAGGCCTGAGCATGTCGCGATCCGAGCTCTTCCGCCGACACGTCGCCGCCGATCCGGCGAATCCGCTGTTCCGTTTCTCGCTCGGTCAGGCTCTTTGGACCGAAGGCGACGCTTCGGGGGCCGTGGAGCACCTGCGTCTCGCGGCCGCTTCCAAGGCCGACTGGATGATGCCGCGGATCCTGCTGGGCAAGAGTCTCCTCGCCGTCGGTGACAGGCCCGGCGCCAAGGCGATTTTCGGCGAAGCGCTCGCCTTGGCCGTGGCGCAAGGACATGAGGAGCCCGAGGAGGAACTGCGCGCTCTCCTCGCCTCCCTCTGACGGATCACTCCGTCTCGGGGTAGGGAAGGAAGGCGGTAAGGCTGATGGCCTTGATCGCCGGAGCGCTCAGGGCCGCGCTGCGCATCGGGCCCGGCTGGTCGACACGTTCCAGGATCACGCGACGTAGGTCCATGATCGCGGACTTCGCCTTCTTCAGCGGGCGGATGGTCAGGGTGTTGTCGCCGGCCAGCAGTTCGACCTGGCCGACCTCGCGGGGTACGAAGCGTTGGAAGTGGCCGGTCTCCTCGACCGTGAATTCGCACCTGCTGGCGCCGGCTTCGACCGCGACGGTCGAGCCGCCGTTGCCTTTGCCGCAGCCTTGCAGGACCGAGACGCGGTACTTGCCGGCCAGCGGCGCCTGAAACGTCCAGGACGCGGTGTCCTCGACGTTCACCCAATAGCCCAGCGTGTCCTTCTGCGGCAGGTCTTCGTATCTCAGCTTCGTGGCCTTCACCTTCGCGTCGCGTGCGTCGAGGAAGACGAGGGGGGTCGTGCCGTCCGTCGCCGGGTTCTGCATCGCCTTGTGCCAGTCGGCGAGCAACGGGCGCATGGCCTCGGAAGTCGGCAGGGCCTTGAGCTTGGATGTGTCGATCTTGATGAAGCAGTTCTCCCAGGAGGCGCGGCCGAAGCGGGGGTTGGCCCTCATCGGTTCGGCGCCGACGGTGCGCCGCCAGGCTTCGAGCTTGCCGCGCATGGCGGCCACGCGGGCGGGTTCGGACGCGGACAGGTCGGTGGTCTCGCTCGGATCCTTGGCGAGGTCATACAGTTCCATGCTGCCGTCCTCGTATTGCTCGATCAGTTTCCAGTCGCCCTCACGCATCGCGCCGCCGGGCCTGCCGCCCTGGTTCATGTAGTGCGGCTGGTGCCAGAACAGGGCGCGCGGCTTGGCATCGGCCGGCGGTTTGCTGTCGAAGAGCAGGGGCGAGATGTCCTGGAAGTCGAGCGGCGCGGGCGCAGGCACCTTGGCCAGCGCACAGATCGTCGGGCAGAGGTCGCCGAGGACGACCGGTTCGCTGACCTCGCGCGTGGCGATGCGGCCGGGGAAGCGGATGATGAGGGGAGTACGGATGCCGCCTTCGTAGAGATAGCCTTTGCCGGCGCGGGACGGCGCGTTGTAGGTCGGCGGGCTTTCCTTGAGCTCGGAGATGTGCACGCCGCCGTTGTCGGAAGCGAAGACGACGAAGGTGTTCTTCGAAAGGCCGTTATCCTCGAGCGCCTTCAGGACGCGGCCGCAGGCCACGTCGAGCGACTCGACCAGCGCGGCGTAGGTCGGGTGGAAGGCCTTCGCGTTGGCTTCGATGCGCTTGGCCGGGGCGGCGAGCGGGATGTGCGGGTTGTCGAACGCGAGGTACAGGAAGAACGGCTTGTCCTTGCTGCGCTGGATGAACTTCACCGCGTAGTCGGCGTGGCCGAGTTCGCCTTTGCCGCCCATGGGCGATTCGGCTCCGGGGTTGGGCTTGCCGGCGAAGTATTCGTCGAAACCGTGATCGGTCGGCAGGTGGCCCTTGCCGCCGAGGTGCCATTTGCCCACGGCCGCGGTGGCGTAGCCTTTGGGCTTCAGGAGCTGGGCGAGCGTCTGGACGCCCGTCGGCAGGTGGTCGTTCACCGTCGCCGCTAGCACGCGGTGCGAGGCGCGGTCAGGTCGTCCGGGGAGGAAGGTCGTGATCTTGAGCCGGGTCGGGCTCTGGCCGGTCAGCAGGCCGGCACGCGAAGGCGAACAGACGGACGCCGCGGCATAGGCCTGCGTGAAGCGGGCGCCTTCGGTGGCGAGTTTGTCGAGGTTCGGCGTGTTCTGGTCCTTTCGACCGAAGCAGCCGAGGTCGTTGATGCCGAGGTCATCGGCGAAGAGGATGACGAAATTGGGCGGGGTCTCCTGCGCCGTGGCGCGAGCGAGCGCGAGGAAGGAGCCGAGGAGGAGGCCTAGGATGAGGCGGGGCATGGCTTGAGTTTAACGTCTTGCCGGGTTGTGCAAAGGGCAAAACGGGTTTCGGTGCCTTCATGGACCTTCGTCTGATCCAGTCCGGCGCGGCTTGCGTCGATGTCGCCATGGCCGCGGTGTCCTGGTTGATCCTGCTTTGCACCTATCCGGACTTCGCGCGCTGGCGCACCGAGGGCTTTTCCGATTATCATGAAGCCTATACCCGCCGGGTCGGCTGGGTCGTCGGACCTCTGCTGCTGGCCCAGCTGTTCGGTCATGTCTGTCTGGCCATCTTGGCGGGACGATGCATCGGGCTCCTTCTGGTCCTTGTTTGCTGGGCGTTGACCGGTTTCTGGTCCGTTCCCTGTCATCGACGACTCCAGCAGGAAGGTCCGTCGTCGCCTGCGCTGCCGGAACTCATCCGTTCCCATGCCTGGCGCACGGCGCTCTGGTCCGTCTTGGCGGTCGTCTCGGCCGCGCGGGCGGCGGGTTGACAGGGCAGGGTCCTCCGTGATGCTCAACGCTGATGAGGACAGATGAACCGATAGACGCCCGCCAGGCCTCGCGCCTGGGTGCGTTCCGTCGTTTCCTGGGCTTCGTCGGGCCGGGTTTCCTCGTCTCGGTCGGTTACATGGATCCCGGCAATTGGGCCACGGACCTCGAAGGCGGCTCCCGATACGGTTACGCGCTGCTCTGGGTCATCCTGTTGTCGAACCTCATGGCGATCCTCTTCCAGCATCTCTGCGTGCGGCTGAACGTCGCGACGGGACTCGACCTCGCCCAAGCCTGCCGGGCCCGTTATTCGCCGGCCGTCGCGAAATTCCTCTGGATTTCGGCCCAGGTCGGCATCGTGGCCTGCGACCTCGCCGAGCTGCTCGGCTCGGCCATCGCGCTGCAGATCCTGTTCGGCGTGCCGCTTTTCTTCGGCGCCATCATCACCGCGCTCGACGTGCTGGTCCTGTTGGCGCTCACCCGCCTCGGCTACCGTTGGCTGGAGGCCCTCGTCGCGGTGCTCGTCCTGACTATCGCGGTCTGCATCGGCGTCGAACTGCTGCTGGCCAAGCCCGCGATCGCCGAGCTCATGAAAGGCTTCGTGCCGACGACGGCCGTGCTCGCGCGCCCCGGCATGCTTTTCGTCGCCCTTGGCATCATCGGGGCGACGGTCATGCCGCATAACCTTTACCTGCATTCGTCCATCGTCGGCTCGCGTGATTTCGGCGAGACAGAGGCGAGCCGTCGCGAAGCCCTGCGCTTCGCCACCTGGGACTCCACGCTCGCGCTGAGCCTGGCCTTCTTCGTCAACGCGGGTCTGCTCGTGCTGAGCGCCGCCGCCTTCCACGCCCGGGCCGACGCCGTGACGGACATCCGCGAGGCGCATCGGCTCCTCGACGGGGTGCTGGGAGCGACGTTCGCGGGCACGCTTTTCGCGGTCGCGCTGCTGGCTTCGGGGCAGAACGCGACCATCACCGGCACCATGGCCGGCCAGATCGTCCTCGAGGGCTTCCTCAAGGTTAAGAGTCGCGGCTGGGTCGTGCGGGCCGCGACGCGTGGCGCCGCGCTCATCCCCGCTTTGCTCGTGATCGGTTTTTCCGGAGAGGGGAGGGTGGAGACATTGCTCATCTGGAGTCAGGTCATCCTGAGCCTGCAGCTCGGCTTCGCCTGCTGGCCTTTGGTGCGCATGACCGGTGACGCGGAATTCATGGGTGTCTTCGTCGCCCCGCGCTGGGTTAGCCTGCTGGGCTGGGTCGCTACCGCCGTGGTCGTCGGAGCCAGTCTCTGGTTCGTGGCCGGAGCCTTCTGATTATTTAATTGTGAGGCACTTCCCGACCTCGTCATATCAAGACGAAGGATGAAGCTATCCCGTAAAGGCGAATATGCCCTCCGAGCCCTCATCTGCCTGGGTCTCGGCGAGGCCTTCGGTCGTAAGCAGCTGCGGGTGGCGGAGATTTCCTCCTCCGACAACATCCCCGAGAAGTTCCTCGAGCAGATCATGAACGACCTGCGCGACGGCGGTTTCGTCGAGGGTCAGCGAGGCCGCAATGGCGGCTATCGTCTCTCGCGTCCGGCCGAACAGATATCGCTGGGACAAATCATCCGTCACATCGAGGGTCCGCTCGCGCCGGTCGCCTGCGCC
Organism: uncultured Opitutia bacterium; assembly: GCA_903913915.1. Lineage (GTDB taxonomy): Bacteria > Verrucomicrobiota > Verrucomicrobiia > Opitutales > UBA953 > UBA953. The sequence continues at coordinate 13,328 of CAIWNE010000003.1, read as the reverse complement.
TCGCATACGGCCTATGAGCGTTGCTCTTGTCCCGACGAAGCCAACTGCGGCCTGCGCATGCTCATGCTCGACGTGCGCAATGCCATCTCGGACATCTTGGATCGTCACACGTTGAGTTCGGTCGTGCAGGTCGCGCATCGGAAATACCAGGCCTCTGGCCGACGGCCCGCTTTTGCCGGGGGCGAAGAGACATTTGAGAATGCCGGAAAGGGAAGGCTGACGGACGGACTCTTGGCCAATCTCTTGCCGGATTACTTTATCTGATTGGTAAAGCGGTAGGAAAGGGAGGGATGACGAGTCTTTTAAACATACCTTTTCGGTATGCTTTAGGTGGGTCCTTTTTGCGTTAAATTCATAAGTTGTTGTTTATGAGTGTTATAAAAACATATCAAAACAGTATTCTTATCTTGACGTTAATCATTTAATCATAACTAATGATGTCACCTTAACCAAAGAAACCCAACACCACCATCAAACCAAGCCATCCCATGAAAAACCAGATCAAGCATTCCACCCTCCCGCTCGCCGCGCTTCTGGCGTTCGCTTCGGCCGCCCCCGCCCCCGCCGCCGATCTGACGGTCCAAGAGCAGATCGACGCCCTCAAGGCGCGTATCGCCGAACTCGACGCCAAGGTCCGTCCCCTGCAGCGCGCCGAAACGACGGCGGGCGGGGAGAAGGGCTTCGCGCTTGTTTCAGCTGATGAATCCACCTCGCTGAGGTTGCGAGGCCTCCTCCAGGTCGATTCCCGGTGGTTCTTTGACAAGAATATCGATAACGATGCCTTCGTGATCCGACGAGCGAGGTTAGGTCTGGAGGGTAAGTTTGCCGGCACCACCGAATATCAGCTGATCGGGGAGTTTGCCTCAAGTTCGGCTACCTTGCTCGATGCCAATGTGACCGCCTCATATTCGCCCGAGTTCCAGCTCAAGCTAGGCCGTTTCAAGACGCCTGTCGGACTCGAGCAACTGCAGGGGGATTCCTCTACCTTGTTCTTCGCTGAACGGTCGGCGGTTTCTCAGCTGTTGCCTAACCGTGACATCGGGGCCCAGCTCGGCGGAGTTTTGTTCGATGGTCGGGTTACCTATGCCGTCGGAGTTTTCAATGGCACCGTCGATGGCGGCAATAACGCTACTCAGCTTGATTCCAATGACGGCAAGGACTTCGCGGGCCGCGTCATGCTCTCCCCCTGGATCAAAGATGCCGAATCAGTCTTGAAGGGTCTTTCCTTCGGTCTGGGCGGCAGCTACGGGCTGCAGGACGCTTCGGGGGCCTTGACGTCCGGCTATAAGTCTGACGGCCAGCAGACGATCTTCGCTTACAACTCCGGGACTTACGCTAACGGCAAGGTCAGCCGTCTTTCGCCGCAGCTCTCCTACTACAACGGCTCTTTCGGCCTCTTCGCCGAATACGCGGTCTCGTCCGCGGACGTCAAGCGGGGGAATGCCGTCGGCAACCTGCGTCACCATGCCTGGCAGCTCGAAGGAGGATACGTGCTCACGGGCGAGAAGGCCGCTTACAACGGCGTGGTCCCCGCGAATGATTTCGATCGCGCCGGAGGCACTTGGGGGGCGGTCGAAATTGTCGGCCGACTCTCGGCGATACGTTTCGCCGATCAGGCTTTCGTCAACGGCGGTTCGACCGGCTTTGCAGATCCGACCAAGTCCGCCCGCTCCGCGGACACGCTTGGCATCGGCGTCAATTGGTACCTCAACAGGCTTTACCGTTTCTCGGTCGACTTCGAATATACCCGGTTCGGGCTCTATCATGGGGCGGCCGCGCCCTCCGGTGCGGTCGTCAGCCATCCTGAGCGTGCTTTGCTGACTCGCTATCAGTTCAGCTTCTGAACAGAGTCATCGCCTGATTCGAGCTCATGAGAATTCTCGCTTCCGCACTCCTCTCTTTCGTCGCCTCGGCCACGGGGGCCGAGGAGCCGGTCACCCTTCGCGTCGGGTTCTTCCCGAACCTGACGCATTCGCCGGCTCTCGCCGCCCGTCAGCTGGAGCGCGAGAACGCCGATTGGCACCTGGCGCATCTTCCGCCTGGTTCAAAGGTCGAATGGCGCTCGTTCAACGCCGGTCCTTCCGCTATCGAGGCCCTCCTCGCCGGCGCGATCGACCTGACTTACATCGGGCCTTCGCCGACCATCAACGCCCACGTCCGAACCAAGGGCAATGAGATCCGCGTCCTGGCTCCCGTCGCCCGCGGCGGCAACGCCCTCGTGGTCCGCAAGGGCCTCGGACTGAAGTCTCCCAAGGATTTCATCGGCCGGCGTCTCTCGACGCCGCAGCTCGGCAATACGCAGGATATCGACGCGCGCGTCTGGCTGCGCGATGGCGGCCTCAAGGTCAGCGTCAGCGGCGGCGACGCGCAGATCATCCCGGCGCAGAACGCCGAGCTCGTGCTGCTGTTCTCCCGTGGCGACATCGACGCCGCCTGGACGGTCGAGCCTTGGGTCACCCGTCTTACCAGCGAATTCGGCGGAGAGGTTCTTTTCGAGAAGAAGGATGCGATCATCACGGTGCTGACTTCCTCGAAGACCGCGCTCGCCAAGAACGGCAAGGGCATCGAGGCGTTCGTCCGTTCGCACTACGCGCTTCGCGACAAGCTCCTCGCCGACCAGGCCTGGCACACTAAGTTGGTCATCTCCGGCATCGCCGGCGAAACCCGCTCGACGCCGCCTAAGGCTGAGCTCATCGGTCCGGCTCTCGGCCGGGTGATTTTCGACGCCCGGGAGGATGATGCCGCCCGCAAGGCCCGTCTCACGGCCGCCTTTTCCCAAGCGCTCAAGGATTCCAAGGACTCCGGCCTGCTCTCCGGTGACGCCCCGATCGGGCCGTTGCTCGAGTCGCTGGTCTCCGATTCGGCTCCCTTGGCCAAGTAACCGAGGATTGCTGGATAGCTCGGGCCCCGTAGAAGGGAGGAAACTCCCCTACGGGGCCTAATAATTAGACGAATTTCTTAATCCTGATAACTTAACTAAACTTGACAACATCAGCCCTCTGCCTGAAATCTTCCTCTCGGTTCGCTCCATGAGCTCTCCCCACGCCAAGTCCACCGCCCCGGCGGCCCTGACCCTTCGTAACGTCACCAAGCGTTTCGACGGAGCAGCCGGTCAGGTCACGGCGCTTGAGGACATCTCGCTCGACGTCAGGGAAGGTGAGTTCCTCGTCGTCGTCGGACCCTCTGGCTGCGGCAAGTCTACCTTGCTCAGCTTGCTCGCCGGTCTCGAGCACACCAATGAAGGCGAGATCCGCCTGGGTGAGGAAGCCGTCGTCGCTCCTGGACGCGATCGTCTGGTGATGTTCCAGCAGGACGCTCTTTTCCCGTGGCTCAATGCGATCGAGAACGTGCTCTTCGGTCTGCGTCTCAAGCCTGACCTCACGGAAGCCGAGCGCCTCGAGTCCGCCCGTTACTACCTGAATCTCGTCGGTCTCGGCAACAAGGAGAAGGCCCGTCCGCACGAGCTTTCCGGCGGCATGCGCCAGCGCGTCGCCCTAGCCCGGTCGCTGGCCCCGAATCCCCGCGTGCTGCTGATGGACGAGCCTTTCTCGGCCCTCGACGCCCTGACGCGAGAGCAGCTTTACGGCGACATCCAGGAGATCTTCACGAAGCGCAAGAAGACCATCGTCCTCGTGACGCATAACATCCGCGAAGCGGTCTGCCTCGGCGACCGTGTCGTGCTCTTCTCTCCCAATCCCGGCCGTGTCCAGCAGGTGTTCGACGTGAACCTGCCGCGTCCGCGACGCATGAACGACCCCGCCCTCGCGTCGCTCGCCGCCGAGGTGACCACGGCCTTGTCCTCCCATCTCGCCAAGTGACCATGGCCTCGAAGCTTCCTCGTCCGGTCATCCCGACCGTCATCGCCGTCCTCTTCCTGGTCGGCTGGGAATGGTTCGTTCGCACGGGTCCCGACACCCGCGCCGTGCTGGTGCCCGCTCCTTCGCATATCCTGAAGTGGTTCTGGGAAGCCCTCCTCAGCGGCGAACTGCTTTCCGCCACATGGGTGACGATGCGTCGTCTGGTCATCGGTTTCGCCATCGGCGCCGCGCTCGGCGTGCCTCTGGGCGCCCTCTGTGCCCGCGTTCGCTGGGTGCGCGATACGCTCGGCGTGCTGGCCCTCGGCCTGCAGACGCTTCCCTCCGTCTGCTGGGTGCCGCTCGCGCTCCTCTGGTTCGGCATCCGTGAGGAGGCCGTGCTCTTCGTCGTGGTCATGGGGACTATCTGGGCCGTCGTCATCGCGGTGCAGGAATCCGTCCTCAACGTCCCGCCGCTCTATCTCCGCGCCGCCCAGACGATGGGTTCCAACGGATGGCACCTCTGGTCCCGCGTCATCTTCCCGGCCGCCCTGCCGGGCGTCCTCAGCGGGATGAAGCAGGGCTGGGCCTTCGCGTGGCGCTCGCTGATGGCGGCCGAGATCTTCGTCGTGATCGTCACGGGCTTCGGGCTGGGGTCGTTGCTCAACGCCGGGCGCGAACTCCTTCGCATGGATCAGGTGATGGGCGTGATGGCGGTGGTGATGCTGGTCGGTCTCCTCGCCGACCTCGTCTTCTTCTCGCCGATCGAGCGCTGGTTGCGCCGTTCCCGCGGGCTGGAGCGCTAAGCCGTCGCCTTTCCTCCTCGCTCTCGGGGCGGGGGAGGCCCTACCTTAGCGCAAATGTTTATCGACGAAGCCAAGGTTGAACTGAAGTCCGGTGACGGCGGCCACGGCTGCGTCAGCTTCCGTCGCGAGAAATTCATCCCGAAGGGCGGACCCGACGGCGGCAACGGCGGCAAGGGCGGCGACGTCATCCTGGTGTGCGACCGAAACGAGGGCGACCTCCAGGCCTATCGCTGGCAGCCGCATCGTCGCGCCCGCAACGGCGCTCCGGGCCAGGGCCGCCAGTGCGCCGGTCCTGATGGCGACGATCTCATCCTGCCGGTGCCTCCGGGCACGCAGGTCCTCGAGGAAGGGTCCAACCGACTCGTGGCCGAACTGACCGAACATGGTGAACGCGTGGTGCTCCTCGCCGGAGGCAAGGGCGGCCTCGGCAACATGAACTTCAAGAGCTCGGTCAACCAGGCGCCGCGTCGCACGACCCCGGGCTACCCGGGCGAAGAAGGCAAATTCCGCATCGTGCTCAAGACGATCGCCGACATCGGTCTCGTGGGCTACCCGAACGCGGGCAAGTCGACGCTGACGAATCTCCTCACGGCCGCCCGCCCGAAGATGGCGCCGTATCCGTTCACGACCCTCCATGTCAACGTCGGCGTGATCGACTACACCGACCGCTTCGACCGCATCGTGATGGCCGACATCCCCGGTCTCATCGAAGGCGCGCACGAGAACCGCGGACTGGGCCATCAGTTCCTGCGCCACGTCGAGCGTTGCTCGCTCCTGGTCTTCATCATCGACATGGCCGGCAGCGAGAATCGCGAGCCGTGGGACGACCATCGCATCCTCGAACGCGAACTCCGCCTCTACTCGCCGATCCTCGCCGCCAAGCCGCGCATCATCGTGGCCAACAAGATGGACCTCCCGGCCGCCGCCGCGAAGCTGAAGAAGTTCCAGGAACGCGTGAAGGACATGGTCATCCCGATCTCCTGCTACTCGCAGGAAGGCATCCAGGAATTCCGCGACAAGCTCTGGGCCGCCGTCAAGGGCCCCGTCGAACAGCGCCCGAAGGCTCCCGCTCCTTACGTCGAACCCGCCGTGGCCAAGCGCCTGGCGAAGGTCCATCCGGCCAAGGTCGTCGCTCCCAAGGCGAAGGCCGCCCCGGTGAAGAAATCCGCGGTCAAAGCCAAGGCCAAGCCGGCTCCTGCCAAGCAGGCCAAGGTCGTCGCGAAGAAGCCTGTCGCCAAGAAGGTCGCAAAGGTCATCGCCAAGAAAAAGACCGCGAAGGTCGTGGCCAAGAAGAAGGCCGCTCCGGTGAAGAAGGCGGCCTCGAAGTCGAAGGCGAAGAAGAAGTAAGTTATTTCTTCTCCGACGTTCCCTTGAGTTCCTTGAACTTGAGGGATTCGGAGTTGAGGCAGTAGCGCAGGCCGGTCGGGGCCGGGCCGTCCTCGAACACGTGGCCGAGGTGGCAGTCGCAGCGCGCGCAGAGGATCTCGGTGCGCGTCATGCCGTGGCTGTTGTCGGTGATGGTGGCGACGTTCTCCTTGGAGACGGGCCGGAAGAAGCTCGGCCAGCCGGTGCCGGAGTTGAACTTGGCGTTCGACGAGAAGAGGGGCAGGTCGCAGCAGACGCAGTGGTACGTGCCGTCTTTATGGTTGTCGAGCAGGGTGCCGCAGAACGGACGTTCGGTGCCCTTGGCACGCGTGACGAAGTACTGCTCCGGCGTAAGCTGCGCGGCCCACTGGGCGTCGGTCTTGACGACCTTGTCGACCAGCGTGGGCTTGCCGACGCCACCTTTGCCGTCGTCGAGGGTGACGAGCACCTGGGGGATCTTGGCTTTGGCGGATTCGTTCATGGGCTTGGTTTCGGGAGAAGGGGAGGGCGATGGCTTGGTCTTGAAGTCGGCCGAACTCGCGGCGAACAGGGCGACCGCGACACCGAGGGCGACGGGAAGGAGTAGGATGGGCTTCATGGGCTTAGCTGAAGGATTTGCCGCAGCCGCAGGTGCTGGTGGCGTTGGGGTTGCGGACTTCGAAACCTTTGCCGTGAAGGCCGTCGTCGAAGTGCACGGTGGCTCCGTCGAGGTAGGCGTGGCTGGTGGGGTCGATGAGGATCCTGAGTCCTTGGCTCTCGAATTCGAGGTCGCCTTCCTTGCGTACGTCGAACGCCATGCCGTATTCGAAGCCGGAGCAACCGCCGGTCTCGACGAGGACGCGGAGGACGGACTCGGGGTTGGCCTGGGCTTTCTGGAGCACCTTGATCTGCTGGGCAGCGGCTTCGGTGAGGTTGATCATGTCTCCAAGTTTAGGGGCAAACGGCGGGAGTCAAGGGGCGGCCGTCGTCCCGGGCTTTTCCTTGGCTTATCAGGCCTCCGGGATAGGGTTACCTGAGCCCCGCCATGCCCCGCATCCTTGTCCGTATCCTAGCCTTGTCCGTGCTGCTGGCCTTCGCCTTCCACGCGGTGATGATGGTGGTCGTCGCGCTCGTGGGTTGGAATGCCGACACGTTGACGCTCAGGTCCTTGCTCGGCGCCGGTCTCTTCCATGCTTCTGGGTCTGATTGGTTCTGGATCCTGCTGCTTTGGGGCTTCGCGCTCCTGCAGTCATGCCTGTTGCTCGTGCCCTTGCCTGTCCCGTCCGCTCCGGGGGAGAAGACCTCCTTGGGCTCTCGCGTCATCGCCGCGGCCTTCCTCGGCGGGCTCTTCGTCGCGATCCCGCTGCTCGCCTCGGTGGACCTGTATTATCTCTCCGCGAAGGCCGACCCGAAGGCCTTTGATTCCGGGCCTTATGTCCTGGTGGTCCTCGCGGCATGGGGGGTGTCCTGGCTCATCTGGACGCCTATCCTGCTTCACCGCTCGCGCGGGCAGGCCGACGCGGTGGAACGCTTCGTGGGACGCAACATCGCGGGCTCCGCGGTCGGCCTGGCCCTCTGTCTGCCGTGGTATTTCGTCCTGCGTCGCAAGCAGTCCTGCTATTGCGGGCTCGGCACGTTCTGGGCCTTGGTCCTGGGGCTCTGGTCCCTTTTGGTCATCGGCGGGCCGCTGCTCCTCGTGCTCGCCCGCGACCGGCGGATCCGGGCCGGCTTACGCGCACGCTGAGCTCAGAGCGCGCAGCCCTGCTGCGTCTCGCGCGTCGGCCGGGCGATGAGGCCGCGGTGCGGTTCATCGGGATAGGCTTCGTGCGCCCGCGCGCCCAGCAGGTGCGCGTCGCAGCATTTCAGGAGGTCGGGAAGGTTGTCCGTCCTTCGCATGTCGTGCAGGAACTTGCCTTCGGTATCCACGGCGAGGCCGACGAAGTTGAGGAATTTCTTCAGGCGTCCGGCCTGCTTGTCGGTGGCCTTGGCGGCGTCGCAGCACTCGTCGGCGAGTTCCTGGACATAGGTGCGGACGTCGGCCAGCGTCGGCGCGAAGGGCGTCCGGCCATGCTGGGTTTCGCGCCACTGGCGGAAGATCCAGGGATTCCGGATGGCATGTCGCCCCATCATCATGCCGTAGGCCTTGGTCTCGGCCGTCAGGCGCTGGGCTTTGGCGGCGGAGGTGACGTCGCCGTTGGCGACCACAGGGCAGGGCACAGACGCCACGGCCTTGGCGATGGCGGCGTAATCCACTTCGGACCAGTAGAGGCCTTTGACGGTGCGCCCGTGCACGGTGAGCAGGTCGACCTGATGCTTCGCGACGATCGCGAGGATTTCGTCGAAGCGCTCCTGGCCGTCGAAGCCGATGCGCATCTTGACGGTGAAAAGGCCGGGGATCTCCTGGCGCATGGCGCCGATGAGCTCGTCGATCTTGGCCGGGTCGCGGAGCAGTCCGCCGCCGACGTTCTTGCGGTAGACCTTGGGCGCCGGGCAGCCCATGTTGAGGTCGATGCCCGCGACGGGCAGTTTCCGCAGCTCGCGGATGGTCCGCAGCATGTGCGGCGTGTCCTCGCCGATGAGCTGCGCGAAGACCGGTCGGCCGGTGCCGTGGTTGACGACGGAATCGACGATGTGCTTCTCGGGCGTCGAACTCTCGTGCACGCGGAAATACTCGGTGACGAACCAGTCGGGCGCGCCGCGGCGGCCGATGACCCGCATGAAACCGGTGGTGGTCACGTCCTGCATCGGCGCGAGCACCGAGGGGCGCGTGCCGGCGACGACGGGAACTGGGAGCGGGCCGCTCACGCCTGCTTGCGCAGGCGCGCGAGCATTTCCTTCATGTCGTCGCAGACGTCCAGGACCGCCTTGGCGATGAACACCGGGCGCTTGGCCTTGACCGCGAGCACGAGCGCGTCGCTGGGACGGGCGTCGACCTCGGCGATCTTGCGGGCGACGGGGCCTTCCTGTCCGAGCAGGATGCGGGCGAAGAAGACGCCGTCCTTCACGTCGACGATGGCGACATGGACCACGCCGGCGTCCAGGCCGAGCAGGAGATGCAGCATGAGGTCGTGGGACTGCGGGCGGTCGGGCACGCGGCCGTCCAGGGCGCCCTGCAGGGCTTCGCCGACGGCGGGGTCCACCTGGATCACCATGGTCTTGAGCGCGGTCACGAGGAATACGGCGGTACCTCCCTTGACGGGGATGACCTCGATGCCGGTGACGGGCACTGCCTCCAACTTGCTCATGCCTCAAAGTGTGCCCGCCCGGCCCGTCCCGCAAGCCCTCGCTGCTTTCGGACGTAGGGTTGCCTTGAAATCGGGGCCTGTTCCCGCAAGGTGGTGGCGTGCACCCTTTCCTTGCCGAAGAATTCCTTTTTGACTGGAGCAGCCTGAAGCCCGAACACGTCGAGCCGGACATCCGCGAGGCCCTGCGCCGCGCCCGCGCCAACGTCGAGGCGTTCAAGCAGACGAAGGCCGCCGACCTGACCTACGCGAAGGTGCTCCTCGGCTTCGAGGCCACCACCAAGGAACTCTCGCGCGCCTGGGGCCTGGTCTCGCACCTCGACTCGGTCCTGAATTCCCCGGAGCTCCGCAAGGCCTACAACGCGATGATGCCCGAGGTCACGGCGTTCTTCACCTCGCTGACGCTCGATCCCGAACTCTGGGCGGTGTTCAAGGCTTACGCCGCCACGGACGACGCCAAGGCCCTCACGGGCGTCCGCCGCCGTTTCCTGGAGGAGACGATGGCCGATTTCGAGGAGAACGGCGCCGACCTTCCCGCGGATGGCAAGGCCCGCCTCGCCACGCTCAACGCGCAGCTCGCGGAGAAGACGCAGAAGTATTCCGAGAACGTCCTCGATTCGACCAACGCGTGGGAGCTCTTCGTCGACGACGAGAAGCGCCTCGCGGGCCTGCCCGCCAGCGCGCTCGCCGCGGCGAAGCAGTCCGCGACCGCCAAGGGCAAGCCTGAGGCCTGGCGCTTCACGCTCCATTCCCCCTCGGTGTTCCCGGTGCTTCAGTATGCCGAGGACGAAGACCTCCGCCGTCAGTGCTGGGAAGGCCTCGGCCAGGTCGGCTTGAAGGACGCGTGGGACAACACCGCGCTCGTCGGCGAGATCCTCGCCCTGCGCCATGAGAAAGCCCGCCTGCTCGGCAAGCAGCACTTCGCCGACTTCACCACCGCCCGCCGCATGGCGCGTACCGGCGAGGCCGCGCTGAAGTTCATCGAGGACATCGGCAAGCGCATCCGCCCGAAGTTCCAGGCCGAAGGCGTCGAGCTCGAGCGATACCGCGCCGCGAAGGTCGGCGACGCGCTCCGTTCGCTGCACCCATGGGAATTCGGCTACTGGTCGGAGAAGATGCGCCGAGAGAAGTATGATTTCGACGACGAGGCCCTGCGTCCGTGGTTCCCGGTCGACGGCGTGATCGGCGGCATGTTCCGCCTCTTCGGCGGCCTTTTCGGCATCCAGGTCGTCGCCCGCGACACCTATCACGTCGACCAGGCCACCGGCGCGAAGACCATCGTCCGCGCCGCCGAACCGCGCGTCGACGGCGCGCCGATCTGCGTCTGGCACCCCGAGGTGCGTTTCTATGAAGTGCGCGACGGAGGCCGTCTGCTCGGCTCTTTCTACACCGATTGGTTCCCGCGCGAATCGAAGAGGGGAGGGGCTTGGATGAACTTCTTCCGCACCGGAGGGCCGCGTCCCGACGGCTCGTTCGCCCCGCACCTCGGCCTGATGTGCGGCAATTTCACTCCGCCGGTCGCCGGCAAGCAGGCGCTCCTCAACCACGACGAGGTCACCACGGTCTTCCACGAATTCGGACACCTGCTCCATCATCTCCTCAGCGAGGTCGAGGTCGAATCCCTCTCCGGCGTCCGCGTCGCCTGGGATTTCGTCGAGCTGCCTTCGCAGATCCTGGAGAACTGGTGCTGGGAGGAAGACTCCCTCGCCGTCTTCGCCCGCCACCACGAGACGGGCGCCCCGCTGCCTTCGGACCTCCTCGCCAAGCTCGACGCCGCGGCCAATTTCCGCTCCGCCTCGACCTGCATGCGCCAGCTCGCCTTCTCGAAGCTCGACCTCGACCTTCATATCCGGGCCGAGGAACTCCGCGGCCGCGACCTGGACGCCCATTGGAACGAGGACTTCGCCGACTGGCAGGCCCGCACGAGCCGCCGGGGGCCGGCCATGGCCCGCCGCTTCAACCACCTGTTCTCGGAAGCCACGGGCTATGCCGCGGGGTATTATTCTTACAAGTGGGCCGAAGCCCTCGAGGCCGACGCCTTCACCCGTTTCCTCAAGGAGGGGGTCCTGAACCCCCGGGTCGGCCGCGAGCTCCGGACCAAGGTCCTCGCCAAGGGCAACTCCGAGCCGGCCGAGAAACTCTTCCGCGATTTCATGGGCCGGGACCTCGATCCGGAGGCCCTTTTGGAGCGGGACGGGCTGGCCTGAGCCTGCCACCCCCCGCCGGGTGCCCTGAATCCCGCAATAATTGGGCAACGGAGGCTTATTCCCCTTGCACAAGGGCCTATTTTCCTATGCGTAAGGCCTTTACAGATGAATCTCCGTAACATCGCAGTCATTGCTCACGTCGACCATGGCAAAACGACCCTGACCGACCGACTTCTCTACCAGTCCGGCATGTTCCGTGCCGAGGACCTCGACAAGCTCGCCGGCGGCCAGCACGGCCTGATCATGGACTCGGGCGACCTCGAGCGCGAGCGCGGCATCACGATCACCGCCAAGAACTGCGCGATCAAGTGGACCGACCCTCGCGACCAGAAGGAATATAAGATCAACCTGATCGACACCCCGGGCCACGCCGACTTCGGCGGCGAAGTCGAACGCGTGCTCAACATGGCCGACGGCTGCCTCCTCGTCGTCGACTCCTTCGAAGGCCCGATGCCCCAGACCCGCTTCGTGCTCTCCAAGGCCCTCGCGCTCGGCCTGAAGCCCATCGTCGTCATCAACAAGATCGACAAGCCGTCCGCCCGTCCGGACGCCGTCGTCAACGAAGTCTTCGACTTGCTCGTCGCCCTCGACGCCCCTGAGTCCGCCCTCGACTTCCCGATCGTCTACGCTTCCGGCCGCGAAGGCTGGGGCACCCTCGACCGCGCCAAGACCGTGGAAGGCCAGCGCCCGAAGGACCTGCTGGACCTCTTCTACACCATCGTCGACAAGATCCCCGAGCCCTACGCCGAAGGTTCCTCCCGTGGCGCCGCCGCCGGTTTCAAGTCCCGCGCCGAAGCCCTCTCCAATCCGCTCCAGATCATGGTGACCGCCATGCTTTACTCCGACTACGTCGGCCGTATCGCCGTCGGCCGCGTCACCGCCGGCAAGATCGCCCCGGGCATGCCCGTCATGATGGTCACCCGCGCGGGCGAGCAGCATAAGCAGCGCGTCCTCGAGGTCGAAGTCTTCGAGGCCCTCGGCCGCGTCAAGGCCCAGGAAGTCGCCGCCGGCGACATCTGCGCCGTCATCGGCCTCGACCACGTCGAGATCGGCGCGACGATCACCGACATCGAGAACCCCCGCCCGATGCCGCCCGTCAGCGTCGACGAGCCGACCGTGACCATGGCCTTCCGCGTCAACGACTCGCCCTTCGCCGGTCGCGACGGCAAGTTCGTCACCGGCCGCCAGGTCGGCGAACGCCTCATCAAGGAACTCGAGAAGAACGTCGCCCTCCGCGTCGACCGCGAAGCCGGCGCCGACGCCTGGAAGGTCTCGGGCCGCGGCCTGATGCACCTCGGCGTGCTCATCGAGACCATGCGCCGCGAAGGCTACGAACTCTCCGTCGGCAAGCCCGAGGTGATCATGAAGACCATCGACGGCGTGCTCTGCGAGCCCGTCGAGACCTTGGCCGTCGACTGCCCCGAAGCCTCCCAGAGCGACGTGATGTCCCTCGTCCTCGGCCGTCGCGGCGAGCTCCGCTCGATGGACGCCAAGGCCGGCACCAGCGGCTGGATCCACATGGAATTCAAGGTCCCGTCCCGCGCCCTCTTCGGTCTCCGCACCCTGATGCTCACCACCACCCGTGGCGAAGCCGTCATGTACCATAACCTCCTCGGCTACGAGCCCGTCAAGGGCGAGGCCCCGCGTCGCGCCGCTGGCGTGATGATCGGCGGCGAAGCCGGCGCCGTGACCGCCTACTCCCTCGACCGTCTGTACGACCGCGGCGACTTCTTCGTGAAGCCGGCCGACGAGATCTACATGGGCCAGATCGTGGGCGAGCATTGCAAGGACAACGACCTCGAGATCAACCTCGTCATCAACAAGAAGCTCTCCAACGTGCGCGCTTCCGGTTCCGACGACGCGGCCAAGATCAAGCCGATGCGCCAGATGTCCCTCGAGGCCTGCCTCGAATACATCGAATCCGACGAGCTGGTC
>CAIWNE010000002.1 GCA_903913915.1 uncultured Opitutia bacterium | reverse complement strand
TCTTCCAGGACAGCTCGAGGCGCGCGCCGTCCTTCTGCGCCTTCTCGACGGCCTTGGCGTAGGGGCTCCTGTCCCCTTCCCGCTTCTCGTTGACCGGCTCGTCCGGACTCGGGGATTCGGCGGCAGCGGGCGCCGGTTTGTTCGCTGCTTCCCCGTCGTCCTGCTGGGCTGCCTCGGGCTCGGCCTCCGGCGCCTTGTCCACCGCGGTCGCGGAGTCCGCCTGTTCGGCGAGCTCCATGATGTCGGCGGGCGCGGGCGCGGTGGCCGCCTCGGCGGCGGTTTCCTTGCTGTCCTGGTTCTTGTCGTCCATGTGCTTCGTGTTCGTGTTTCGGCCTGATCGGGTTCGGGGTCGGAGCGTCAGGCCCGCGCGTCCTCCCCGTTGAATTCGGATTCCGCCGGCGTGACGGTCGCGCGCAGGGCGAGCCCCTTGGCGGAGCCCCAGCAGGTCGCGAAGCCGCGGGCGGTGGCGTTGCCGCGGATCTCGTCGCCCGGGGTCGTCCACACGGCGGTGGCGCACTTGCCGGCGACGAGCGCCTTCATGGCGGCGTCGATGCGGCGGCCGCTGTTGGTGGAAAGGAAATGGGCCCAGGCGTTGTAGTCGTCCTCGTCGAGCGTGGCGCCGGGATGGTTGCCCAGAGTGCGGTAGTCGGAGAGGAGGCGGAGCTCGTCTCGGGAGAGGAGCCAGCGGAGGAGTCGGTTCTTCATGCGGAAGCGGGTGCGGCCTGCGGGGGCTGGGCCTGTTGCGGTTGCGGTTGCTGAGGTCCGGCCTGCTGCTGTTGCTGCTGGGCCCTTGCCTGCTGGCGCAGCTGGAGGGCCTGGGCGGCGGCCGCGCCCATCTGCATCATCTCCTGGGCGATCGGGGCGAACTGCTTGGCGGCGGCCGGGTCGGACTTCTTGAGCATCTCGAGGTGCTGCATGCCGTGTTGCGTGATCAGGACGGCGAGCTCCGGGTCGATGGGTTCGCCCATCTGGAGGCGGCGCTGGACGAAGCCGGCCATGCACTGCAGGTGCGCGGTGTGGTCGTCGGTCGGACGGACCTGTGCCGGGAAGCCCATGGCCATGACGGAGAGCTCCTGGGCCTGGTCTTCCATCTGGTCGGTGGACTTCTGCTGCGGGTCGCGGAAGACGCGGCGCACGAGCCGAGGGTCGTCGACCTCGAGGGCGGACTTCACGAGCTCGCCCTGGTCGACGAAGGGGCTGCCGCCGAAGGTCTGCAGCCGGGCGTAGGCCTTCTGGATCTGGAGCGGGCGATTGGCGGAGTCGCCGGAGCCGTTCGGCTCGATGGCGTAGGAGGCCTTGAGCGCGGCCGGATCAAGCTCGCCGGCCACGGAGTCGAAATAATACGCGAGGTCATCGGTCATGTGCTGGGCGCAGATTGCCCAGGCCATGCGGAGGAGTTCGCCGAGCTCGCGGCGGAAGATGCGGGAGCGTAGCTCGGTGTTGTTGCCCATCACCTGCGAGATGATGGAGGCCTCGGTGGCGGTCTTGGCCCCCTTGTGGCCGACGGCGCCGGAGGCGGCGCCAAGGCCGAAGTCGGGAACGGTGACGAGCTGCTCGGCGACGCCGCGGGCCTGCTGCATCTGCATGGGCACGTCGCTCGGAGAAGGCGGGAACTCCACCGATTTGACCTCGTAGGGCAGGATCTGCCCGGGGCGGAAGGTGATGGAGGCGTTGTTCTCGAGGCCGCCGGAGGGCGTGTAGAAGAGCGGCTGGCAGGTGAGCGTCAGCCAGTCCATCTGGGTGTTCCAGAGCTTGTTCAGGGACGACTCGAAGGGAGCGACGCGTTCGGGGATGCCGCGGGGCGAGTGCCAGCCGTCGTCCTTGAGCTCGTAGGTGAAGGCGCCGAACGGGCAGGCGCCCTCGGCGAAGGGCCCGAGCTCGTAGGGGCAGGCGAAGTCCGGACGCAGGGGCTTGTCGGAGGCGAGCGGGCTCGCGGTGGAGACGATCCAGCGGCCCTGGTCGTCGCGGTGCCAGATCTCCCAGATGACGATCATCTCCTGGTCGGAGTGCGTGACGCCTTCGCGGAGTCGGCGGTTGGTTTCGGCGACCATGCCGGCCTCGCTTCCGCGGCCGGTGATGGAGCGCACGAGGTCGGGGTCCTTGTCGTAGATCCCGGAGCGCATGTACTCGTCGACCGAGATGGTGTGCACCTGGCAGATCCAGTCGGCCTCCTGGAGCGAGCGGGTCCACGGCGGGACGATGAAGCGCAGCGGGGGGATGACGGTGAACTCCAGGCGGGAGCGGGCGGAGTTCCAGCGGACCTTCACGGGCGCGCGGCCGGCGATCAGCATGGCGTCGACGGCGCGGACGAGGAAGTCCTCGAAGTTGCTGCGCTGCTTGAGGACGTGGTCGAACCACTGGGAGGCGGCGACCTGGAAACGGACGCCCTCGGAATCCAGGCCGGTGAAGGAGGCGACGGTGTCGCCGGAGAAGGCCTGCTGCACGTAGGCCGGCTTCATCTTCTCGATGAGCATGTCAGCGAGCGGGAAATGCATGTCGGCCGCGCCCTTCCATGGGCGGACCTGGCGGCGCTCGCCGTCGTGGCGCATCTCCTGCCAGCGCGACTGCCTCAGCTCCCACTGGGAGCGGGAGGCGAGCGCAATGCGGACCTTGTCGTGCAGCGTGCGGCTCATCGGTTCTGGTCACGCGCCTGGGCGGCGCGGCTGAGCATCAGGGCTTCCTGCTCCAGGCGGAGGTAGTCCGCCTGGCTGTGCCAGGTCTCGTCCTGTTGCGGGCTGTAGGTCCCGTCCTTGGTCGGCACGGTCGTCCCGGCCTGCAGGCGCAGGATCCTGGGCGAGCCCCGCAGCGAGGCCGAGGTCTGCCTCGAGGCGCAGGCGCAGCCGGTCAGCGCGAAGCTGATCAGCAGCATCGCCGGAGCGCAGGCGGAGTATCTCGTCCTCGGTAGCATCGGATTGGGCCCGGATGTCTCGGAGCAGCTCCCACCTCGCCCGGATGCGCCGCACTTCCATGAGGTCGCGCAGCGCACGGGCCAGGTCGGAGAGCAATCCGATCACTTGAGAGGGTCCTCCTTCCCGGTTGGGGATTTGGCATCATCGGCGGTCGCCTGTGGCGACGCATCATCGGGCGCGGGGCGCGCGATCTTTACCGAGGCGGTAAGGTCCAAGGTGTACTCGAGGAAACGGAACCACCAGGTCGTGCGGTAGCCGTTGATCTTCGTCTCGCAGACGACGCCGCCCATGACGTTCATGACGGGCTTAACCAGGAGGCGCAGGCCGCCGATGAGGATGAGCAGGGTCGTCATCCAGCCGCCCTTGCCGTTCATGGCGTCCTGCAGCAGGCCGGTGAGGGCCTTCTGGAGGTCGGCCGCGTCGGCGGGGCTCGGGGATGAGACGGCGTCGGCGCCGTGCGCGGTGGCGACGAGGCAGAGCAGCAGGATGAGGACTGGGGTCTTGTTCTTCATTGGGTCGTTGGGAAAGTCAGGGTCAGCCGGCGAAGGAGCCGTCGAGGGTGCCTTGGTCGGCGGCCTCGTCGGCGAGCTCCTGGCGGAGCCGGTCGTCGATGGTGAGAGCCATGCCGGAGGCCATGAAGTCGACGGGGGCATGGGCGGGGCTTCCGCGCATGGCGCCCAGAAGGGAATCGGCCCGGTCAGGTGAACCGGCACCGCGGCGACGCATGTCGTCCTTGGCCTCGAGGCCCAGGCGGCCGTCGGACTTGCGGTCCATGCGGCGGTCGCAGAGCTGCATCTTAGTGTCCTCGTCGATGTCGAGGATGACGCGGCACCGACGGATCTGCTCGGCGCCATCGTGCCAGGTCTCCGAGCCCCAGTTGCGGTAGACCTCGGGGTCGTCGGGGGCGGAGCCGTTACGGCAGCGGTTGATCTTCCAGCCCTGTTCCTGGAGCCGGTCCAGCATGGGCGCACCAAGGCCATCGGCGTCGGCGTAGATCTCGTGAGGGGCGAGGTTGAGCTCGCGGAAACGGGCGATGAAGCGGCCGACCGCGGCCATGGTGTCACGGTCCTGGAACGCGTCGACGATGCGCAGGCGGTTGCCCTCGCGCAGGGCGAGGACGTTCTCGTCTCCGCCGGCGGCGAAGTCGCAGAAGGCGCGGCGGCCGCCAGCCGGGTCGAAGGCGGGCGGGTTCTGAAGGCAACGCTCCAGGTCAGAGAGTGACAGGACGAAGCTGGCATCCTCGTCGGTGAACTCGGCGAAGACGGCCGAGCGGACCATCGGGTTCTTCTCCCCGCGGGCCGCGACGACGACGGCGTTCTTGGCGTGGTCGGCGTGCGGGCACTGGCTCGCCGGGATGACGAACCGCTTGAAGGGCGAGGACGCCTGAGTCTGGCTCTTCCAGAACTCACCCGTGGCGGCGCCAGGGGAAGAGGTGTAGAGGATACGCTGGTAGGTGCAGCGGTCGAAGGCCTCGAAGATGCCGGTCGGGACGGACTTGGCCTCGTCCACGATAATCATGAGCGGGCCGGGACCGCCGTCCTTGGCGATGGCGTCGCGGCCGTGCCAGCCCTCGGCGCGCTCCGGCTTGTCGGTCGTGAAGCCGATCCAGCGGGCGCCATTGGGAGCCGTGACCTCCAGGGAGGATTCGTTGAAGTTCCAGCCCTTGAGCTTGTGGGCGTGGCGACGGAGGTTGGGGAAGAGCTGGGCGCGGACCTGGCGGTCGACGCCGGCGGTGCTGATGACCGTGGAGTTCGGGAAGGTGGCCAGGTGCCAGAGGATCAGCCCGGTGATGATCGTGGAGGTCTTGCCCGAGCCGTTGGCGGTTCGGAGGGACACGCGGGCGCCGGAGTCCTTCATGGCGTCGAACACCTCGCGCTGCCAAGAGGGGTTCTCGTCGACGGTGTAGAGCAAGGAGCCGGCGGCGCGGACCTCCCTCCCCTGCTTGGGCGAGTCCTTGCGACGGCCATCGTAGACGGGGATGCCCAGCAGGTACTTGGCGAACCCGTAGGGCGAGGAGATGAGCTCGCGCTCCTTGGCGGACAAGACGGAGCTCATGCGGGCACGGCCTCCAGGGCGCCGTCGAGGCGGGCCTGCGTGAGGGCCTCGAGGATGGCGGGCTCGATGACGCGGCCGCCGGTGACGATGGTGGTGTGGTTGGTGACGCGGGACTCGGGCAGGCCCTTGCCCATCGCGAGGAAGGCGAGTTTGGTCCAGTCGGAGCAGATCCGGCTCAGGCGGTCCTCCTCCTTGCGGGCGTCGACGAGCTCGGCCTCCGCGATCTCGCGGGCGACCATGTCGGCGGATTCGTCGACCTTGCGCTGGGCGTCGGCCCGGCGCTCCTTGGCCAGGGCCAGGTCGAAGGAATAGGACTCGGCCTTGCCGAGGCAGTCGCCGGCCCGGGCGGTCACGCGCTCCTCGGCCCGGTGGCAAAGCTGCTGGAACACCGCCTGGATGTCAGGGCGGCGGACGAGGTCGCTGGCGATCCAAGCGGCGTTGCGGGAGCTGTAGCCGGCGTCGAGCGCAGCCTGGCGGTAGCGACCGTGCTTCATGACGCCCTCGACGAACAGGCGCTCGCGGGGGCTAAGACGGAAGAAGCCGAGAGGGAGGGAGGAGCACGGGCCTTCGTCGGAATCTAGCGTGGGGAGGCTGAGTTGGGCGCAGCCGTGCGTTGCAGGCTCGTGTTTATGTTGAGGCCCCGCCTCCGGCGTCGGTTCGACTGTGGGCCCGTGCTCCATGCGCACGACAAAACCCGCGGAACGCCGGAAGTCATCGCGGCTGACCTCCCACAATGTGAGAGGTGTTCAGCGTTGACAGGTTTTGGGCTTATCCCTGTTGACTCTTATTATAAAAATGAAACTGTTGATGCACAGCATCTTATGTGTTTCAAAAAAACCTTCGTGCTAACTGCGGTGGCGCTACTCTGCTCATGCGGAGGAAGCAGTTCCAAGAAGCCAGGCATACAGGCGTTAAGTTCATCTGAAATCAAGGAAGCCGAACAGAAAGCCAACGAAGGCGATCCGCTCGCGCAACTCTTGATGGGCAGGCATAAACTCTACGGCCTCGAGGAAGGCAAGCTAGGGGCAAACCCAGATCTCAAGCGGGCATTCTCGTATCTAAACGAAAGCGCCAAAAACGGGAACCCGGAAGCAATGCTACTTATTAGCCGTTGTTACTTCGATGGAGCAGGGACAAAACGAGACGAGAAGATGTGCGCCAGGTGGCTGGATGAAGCCATATCCCACGGCGCCCCCACGATCGCCAAGACTCGCCTAGCCTACTTCCTCCTGTTTAAAGACAAAAGGAACGAGGCCCTAGAAGTGCTCAAACAAGCCGCAGCAGAAGGGGAACCGAGGGCGCAAGATGACATAGGCCGTATGCAAGAAGGAAAGTACTTCATGTTCCGCATGGCCGGAAATTACAGCGAAGCATTCAACACTTACACGACTGCAGCAAACGCAGGATATGCAGGCGCCCAGAGCCACCTATCCGAGATGTACGAAAAAGGAAGGGGCACCGCGCGCGACGCTCAATTAGCCTACGATTGGAGCCTTAAATCGATACGCAGCGGCGACCCTTTCCTGATCAGCAATCATGCATTCGTGGAAAGAAGGCATGCCAGGGAAACAAAGTCCGAGAAGGACCAGATCCAGGCCTACGCATACCATCTTGCACTCTTAAAGCTGATGGAACGTAAGCTGGTCAAGGGAGAGGCAGACGACATCAATTCGCTCAAGACGGTCGAAATCCCCATGATTAAAGAGGCGATGTCATCAAGCCAGGTGGCAGCTGCAGAAAACGAACAAGAAAAACTGTACCTGGAACTTTCGAATTCGATTACTGGCCCCGAACGATTCCTGAGAGAGGT
>CAIWNE010000001.1 GCA_903913915.1 uncultured Opitutia bacterium | reverse complement strand
TCGACCACGACGTTGGCGAGGATGGGTTGCATAGATTATTGGAGTTCGAAGACGAAGGGGACGAGGTAGAGACGATGCGCGCCGGGGGCCCAGGACCAGTTGGCCTTGACCCAGTCCAGCACATGCTTGTCGAGCAGGTCATGCCCGGAGGTCTCGCGGACCTTGAGGTCGGCGATCGCGCCGGAGGGAGCGACGTCGACCAGCAGCTGCAGCTTGCCCTGCATGCCCTGCTGCCGCGCCCAGCGCGGGTAAGGCGGATCGGGGAAGACGCCGGCCGAGCCGGGCGTGAAGGCCACCGGCGCCGTCGTCGGACGCGCCGACGCGGCGTCGAAAGACTTCAAAGCCGCCAGCCCGGGCAGGACGGGGGCGACCAACGGGGCGACAGCTTCGGCCACCGGGACGACATCAGGCACCGCGGCCACCGGCGCCGCCGCAGCCTCCGCGGAGACGGCCTCGCTCGGCGCGGCGGCCTGAGCCGGCGCCTGGGGCGGCGGCACGAAGACTTCCGCGGCCAGATCGTCCGCGCGGGTCTTCACGTCGAAATGGGCGATCGCGACGGGCCGGGCGAACGCGCCCACCACGCAGACGAGCAGGACCGTCGAAACGATGGCCGCCAGCCAGGCCAGCGCCCGCTCCTTATCCCGGTCTCGCGTGTCAGGCTCCATCTTCAGAAGACGAGTTTGATGCTGGCCTCGACGCCGCGTCCGGGCATCGGCAAGGTATCCTTGAGGAAGGAGGAAGCATCGCGACCGAGGCTGTTGAAGAGGTTCGTCAGCCTCAAGCCGAAGGTTCCCTCCCCTCCTTGCAGCTTGAACGGATAAGAGAAGGAGGCGCCGACCAACGCATAGCCGGCGGTCGGTGTCTCGTTGGTCGCCACGTCATGCTGGCCGAGGTGATAGGTGCAATCGATGCGCCAATCCCAACCGGCATCGGCGCCTTCAAGGGCCACGCCCAGCCGGCCAGGCGAAAGCCGCGGCAACGGTTCGCCGGTGTCATGGTTCACGCCGTGGACGTAATCGCCGAAGACCTCGAGTTTGCGCCTGGGACCACCGAGTTCTAAGGTCGTCTTGGCTTCCGCGCCGTAAAGGTCGGCCGGAATCTGGACGTAATCGTACCGAGGCACCGCCGAGTAGTCCGCGCCGCCCGAAGAGGTCAGGTCGGGGCCGAAGCCGTTGCGCTGCTGGGCGACGTAGGAGCTGAAGCGATTGTAATACACCGAGACGCTGCCGGCGACCGGTCCCTTGGTCTTCGCCAGCTCCAGTTCTAGTCCGACGGCCTTCTCGGCATCCAGCGAGCGCGAACCGACTTCATAGGCATTGGTGCCGAGGTGCGGACCATCGGCATAGAGTTCCTGCATGTTCGGGGCCCGTTCGGTGCGCGAAAGGGTCAGGCTGGTCTCCCAGTGGTTGCCGATTTCCTTCACCGCGCCGAGCGAAAGCGCGAGCGGGGCGAAGCTCCGGGTGTCCGCCGGATGCGCAGGCTGGATGCCGGCATGCGTCCAATCTCCGGAGGAGACCTTGTCGTCTTCCAGGCGGAAGCCCGAACGCAGCCTCCACGTCGAATCCGCCAGGCGATTCGTGAACGAACCGAAGCAGGCCGCGTTGGTCGTACGCGTGACCGGCAGGAAGGCCTCGTCGCCCGTCACGGTGAAATCGGAAAGCCCGCCGGCGAAGCCGACCACGCCCTCGAACCCCTTGCGGTTGTCCAGGGCGACGTCGACGCGGCCGTCCCAGCCCTTGTTCGCGAAGGTCGTGCCGGCGACGCCGTTGTCGTATTCCGAGTGGTGATAGTCGGAGATGCTGAGCTTGTACTCGATGCTCTTGACGGCCTCGAAAGGCTTGTCGGTCGCGCCGGCGATGTCCCAGCGACGCTGGTGCAGGCCGATCAGCACGCCGGGATCGGAGACGCCGTAGCTGCTGTCGAGGCCGGAATAGGCAAGGCCGAGGTGGCTGGTCTTGCCGACGTAGGCGAACCCCGCGCCCGCGCCATCCGAGGCGCTGGCGGTGTCCGAAATGACGCCGACCGGCGTGCGGAGATTGTCCGTGGTCTTATGGAATCCGTCGACATGGTAGGCCCAGCTGCCCACGGAACCTTCGGCGAGGAGGGACGTGGCGCGCAGGCCGTCGACGGAACCGATGCGCCCGAGCAAGGTGACTTGGTTGGGCTGCAATTCCACCGGGACGCGGTTGTCGATGAGGTTGATCACGCCGCCGAGGATGCTCGACGAATACAGCAGGCCGGCCGGACCGCGCAGCACCTCGACGCGACGGACCGTGAGCGGGTCGGCGCTGACGGCATGATCGGGGCTCGCGCTGGAGGCGTCCAACGTCGCCGTGCCGTTCTGGGTGATCTTGACGCGGTCGCCTTCGAGTCCGCGGACGATCGGGCGGCCGGCATTCGGGCCGAAGTAGCTCGAACTCACGCCGGGCACCTCGGCGAGGAGGTCGCCCACGTTGCCCTGCGCCATCGACTCGATCTTGAGGCTGCTCAGCACGACGGCGGGGGCGGCGGATTCCTGGTCGGGCGCCTCGGCCGAGGCCTTGACCACGACGGGGGCGAGGACTTGCGTGCCGGCGGAGGGTTCGGCGGCGAAGGTGGCGATATCGAGCGTGAGGGCGGCGAGCAGGAAGGCTCGCGAAAGAGGTCTATGCATGATGTTGGGTGTTCGGTTTGACCGCCTCCCTAACCCGTGTGGCTGGACGGGTTCGGACGAGACGAGGACGCGCCGAGGGCGCGGGAAGATGAAGCCACGGGCCGGAAATGAAATCCGGCGACCGACTCAGACCGTGGCTTTGGGCGGCGGCACCGGCACTTCGCAGATCAGCTCCGGACAGAAGACCGAGACGGTGACCTCGCGAAAAAGGGCGGACGGACAGGGCGCGGCGACCGGCAGACGGACGGACCAGACGGCGCCGGCGGCCTTCATCTTAAGGCTGCCGGTCGAATGCTTCGCCGGAGCGCCATGCTCGGCGGCCTCGCGGGCGGCTTCGGCGGCCTGGCAAGCGCCGCAATGATCCCGGGCGGAAACCTCGACGTCGTTGGCCACGTGGTCGGCATAAGCCACGACCTGCAGCACATCGGCGGTCACCCCGCACGCGAAGAGCCAGGCGACCAAGGCCGTCCAGGCGAGCGTGTTTCGGAGGGATTGCCGCACGGACCCTTCCTACCCTGCCTCGACGGGGAGACACAAAACAAAACTTCAGGCCTGCGACCCGACGAGGCGGCCAAACGGACTTAACACTTTCTTAACGCCGGCGGCCCCAGCCTTAATTAGGCCTAAGCGAGGTTCTGGCTTATGATGTCCTCGTGAATTCCTACGACATCACGCTCCTGATCCTGCTGCCCACCCTGCTGATCGCCTGCACGCCCTTCGCGGGCTCATGGCTGGTCCGGGTCCTGGAAGGCGAGATCCCCTCGGGCCTGCGCTGGCTCGGCAAGATCGAACGCTCCCTCTACAACCTCATCGGCGTCGCCCCGGAAGCCGAGATGACCTGGAAGGAGTACGCCGTCGCGCTGCTCTGCTTCAACGCCGTCGGCTGCGGGCTGCTCGCCGTCATGCTGATGTGCCAGGGCGTGCTGCCTCTCAACCCCCAAGGCCTCGCCGGCCTCTCGCCGGCGCTGGCGATCAACACGGCGGTCTCGTTCACGACCAACACGAACTGGCAGGCCTACTCGGGGGAGAACACGTTGAGCTATTTCTCGCAGATGCTCGGCCTCGGCGTGCAGAACTTCCTGAGCGCCGCGACGGGCATCGCCGTCCTCGCGGCCCTCGCCCGCGGCTTGCGGAACGCCGGCGCCGAAGCCTTGGGCAACTTCTGGGCGGACCTGAAGCGAGCGACGCTTTACGTCCTCATCCCCCTCTCCTTCGTCCTGGCGCTGGTGCTCGTCTCGCAGGGCGTCGTGATGTCCTTCGACGGCTACGCCCACGTGCGCACGCTGGAAGGCGCGCCGCAGGTCATCCCGCTCGGGCCGGCCGCCTCGCAGGTGGCGATCAAGCAGATCGGCACGAACGGCGGCGGCTTCTTTGGCGCGAACTCCGCCCACCCGTTCGAGAACCCGACTCCGCTGAGCCATTTCCTCCAGCTCTTCGCGATCCTGCTCCTGCCGGCCGCCTGCGTCGACGCCTTCGGACGAATGACCAAAGCGCATAAGCATGCGTGGGCGTTGCTGCTGGTGATGGGCTGCCTGCTCGCGACGGCCGTCGGGCTGTCGCTCTACGCCGAGACGCATCCTCCCGCGGCCATGGGCGAGATCGCCCGGGCCCTGCCGATGGAGGGCAAGGAGACGCGGCACGGGGTGGTCGCCAGCGTCGTCTGGGCCCAGGCGACGACCGCGGCTTCCAGCGGCTCGACGAACGCCGCGCACGGCTCGCTGTCGCCGCTCTCGGGCGGCATCGCCACGCTGAACATGCTCGTCGGCGAGATCGTGTTCGGCGGCGTCGGCTCCGGCCTCTACGGCATGGTCATGATGGTCGTGCTGACCGTCTTCCTCGCCGGCCTGATGGTCGGACGGACGCCGGAATACCTCGGCAAGAAGATCGAGTCCCGGGAAGTGTGCCTGGCGGCGGTCGCCGTCCTGCTCCCCTGCGGCCTCGTGCTCGCGGGCTGCGTCGCCTCGTTCTGCACCTCGGCGGGCGGCGCGGCCATCGGCTCGCACGGACCACACGCCGTCACGGAAGTCCTCTACGCCTGGGCCTCGCTGGTGAACAACAACGGTTCGGCCATCGGCTCCCTCGACGCCGGCGCCCCTTTCTATCTCTGGGCAGGCTCCTTCGCCATGATCGCGGGCAGGTTCCTCGTGATCGTCCCCGTCCTGATGTTCGCCGGCGGCATGGCCGGCAAGCGCCATGCGGCGGCCTCGAGCGGCACCTTCCCCACGGACGGCGCGCTGTTCTCGGCGCTGCTCGCCGGGATGATCCTGATCATCGCCGCGCTCACCTACTTCCCCGCCCTGACGATCGGCCCGGTGCTGGAACACCTGCTCGCCGCCGCCGGCCGCACCTTCTGAAAACGCGCCCATGAAGCCCAACCAAGCCAGTTCCTGGAACCGTGAGATCGTCGGGCGCGCCTGCCTCGACGCCCTCCGCAAGCTGTCGCCGAGCTCGCTCTGGCGCAACCCGGTGATCCTGCTGACGGCGGTCGGCGCCCTCGCCGTCACGGGGGACGTGCTGCTGAAGCTGGCCGGCGGCGCGCTCGACGGGTTCGCCCTGCAGATCGCGCTGTGGCTCTGGTTCACCGTGCTGTTCGCCAACTTCTCCGAGGCCATCGCGGAAGGACGCGGCAAGGCCCAGGCCGATTCGCTCAAGCGGACGCGCACGAAGACCGTCGCGCGCCTGCTCCGCGACGACCAGGAGACCCCGACCGCGGCGACGGACCTCCGCAAAGGCGACCGCGTCGTCTGCGAGGCCGGCGACGTCATCCCGGCCGACGGCGAGGTCGTCGAAGGCATCGCCAGCGTGGACGAATCCGCCATCACCGGCGAGTCGGCCCCGGTCATCCGCGAAAGCGGCGGCGACCGGGCCGCGGTCACCGGCGGGACGCGCGTGCTCAGCGACCGCATCCTCGTCGAGGTCACGGCCGAGCCGGGCAGCGGGTTCATCGACCGCATGATCGGCCTCGTCGAAGGGGCCACCCGCCAGAAGACGCCTAACGAGATCGCCCTGGGCATCCTCCTGACGAGCCTGACGCTCGTGTTCGCCGGCGTGTGCCTGGCGTTGCCGGCCTTCGCCCGCTTCTCCGAAGCCCAGTCGGGCGGCGCCGGCAAGGTCGACACGAGCCTCGCGGTCATGATCGCCCTCTTCGTCTGCCTCATCCCGACGACCATCGGAGGCCTGCTGAGCGCCATCGGCATCAGCGGCATCGACCGGCTCGTCCGCCGCAACGTCATCGCCACCTCCGGCCGGGCGGTCGAGGCCGCGGGCGACATCGACGTGCTGCTGCTGGACAAGACCGGCACGATCACCTTGGGCAACCGCCAGGCGGCGGACCTCCTCCCGATGCCCGGCGTCTCGCTCGAACGCCTGGCCGAGGCCGCCTACCTCGCCTCGCTGGCCGACGAGACGCCGGAAGGCCGGAGCATCGTGGCGCTCTGCCGCGAGAAGCTGGCCGGCCGGCGCGTGGAAGGCGACGACTGGCGGACCACCTTCGTGCCCTTCACCGCGCAGACCCGCATGAGCGGCGTCGACCTGGTCACACCCGCGCAGACCATCCGCACGATCCGCAAAGGCGCCGTCGACAGCA
Organism: uncultured Opitutia bacterium; assembly: GCA_903913915.1. Classification (GTDB taxonomy): domain Bacteria; phylum Verrucomicrobiota; class Verrucomicrobiia; order Opitutales; family UBA953; genus UBA953. The sequence continues at coordinate 20,248 of CAIWNE010000001.1, read as the reverse complement.
TGCGCAACTGGGTCGCGGGCCGCGGCCGCCCGCTGCCGGCCGAACTCACCTCGGCCAGCGAGGCGGTCGCACGCTCCGGCGGCACGCCCCTCGCGGTGGCCGTCGACGCCGAGATCGTCGGCATCATCCACCTCAAGGACATCGTGAAGCCGGGCATCAAGGAACGCTTCGCCGAGCTCCGCCGCATGGGCATCCGCACCGTGATGATCACCGGCGACAACCCCGTGACCGCGGCGGCCATCGCGGCCGAAGCCGGCGTGGACGATTTCCTCGCGCAGGCCACGCCCGAGATGAAGCTCGCCCGCATCCGCCAGGAACAGCAGGCGGGCCACCTCGTCGCGATGACCGGCGACGGCACCAACGACGCCCCGGCGCTCGCCCAGGCGGACGTCGGCGTGGCGATGAACACCGGCACCCAGGCGGCCCGCGAAGCCGGCAACATGGTGGACCTCGACAGCAACCCGACCAAGCTCATCGAGATCGTCGGCATCGGCAAGCAGCTGCTGATCACCCGCGGGTCCCTGACGACCTTCTCGCTGGCCAACGACGTCGCGAAGTACTTCGCGATCATCCCGGCGATGTTCGCCGGCCTCTATGCGACGCAAGGTTCCGCCGGGCCGCTCTCGGCGCTGAACGTGATGGGGCTCTCCTCGCCGCAGAGCGCCATCCTCAGCGCGGTCATCTTCAACGCGCTGATCATCATCGCGCTCGTGCCGCTGGCGCTGCGCGGGGTCGCCTACCAGGCCGGCAAGGCCGAAGCCCTGCTCGCGCGCAACCTGTTCATCTACGGCCTGGGCGGCGTCATCGCGCCCTTCGTCGGCATCAAGCTCATCGACCTCACCATCCACTCCCTCGGACTCGCCTGAACATGCGCACCCTCGCCCACTCCCTCAAAGCCTGGCTGGCTTTCACCCTGATCGCCGGTCTGGCCTTCCCGCTGGCCGTCTGGCTCTTCGGCGCGTTGTTCTACCCGCAGAAGGCCAACGGCTCCCTTGTCTTGCGGGACGGTCAGGCGGTCGGCTCGCGGCTCCTCGCGCAGAAGACCACGGGGGACAGGTACGTCCACCCTCGCCCATCCGCCGGAGATTACGCCACGACTCCTTCCGCCGCCTCCAACGCCGGCTGGACGGACAAGGCCCTCCGCCAGCGCCTGGCCTCGCTCCCGCACACGCCGGAAGACCCGAGCCAGAGCGCCAGCGGACTCGACCCTGACATCACGCCGGAATCCGCCGCCTGGCAGCTGCAGAAGGTGGCGAAGGCCCGCGGCTGGTCGGAAACCTCGCGGAAGAAGGCCGAGGAATGGATTGCGGGCAATATTCAGGGCGGCATCATCTCTCCTCCTTACGTGAACGTGCTGCAGCTCAACCTGGCCATCGACCTCATCCCGGACGGCAAATGAGCGCCCAAGACGACGCCAGGCCGGATCCGGATGCCCTGCTCGCCTCGATCAAACGCCAGGAAGAGCGGGATCGCCGCGGCAAGCTGAAGGTGTTCCTCGGGATGTGCCCCGGGGTCGGCAAGACCTACGCGATGCTGGAAGCCGCCCATCGCGAGAAGGCCGACGGCGTGGAGGTCGTGGTCGGCGTCATCGAGACGCATGGCCGGCCCCGCACGGGCGCGCTCGTCAACGGACTGGAAGTCATCCCGCGTCGCTCCATCGAGCACCGCGGAGTGCGGCTGGAGGAGATGGACCTCGAGGCGATCCTCGGCCGCCGTCCCCGGCTGGTGCTCGTCGACGAACTCGCCCACACCAACGCCCCGGGTTCGCGTCACCCCAAGCGCTGGCAGGACGTGGTGGAACTCCTGGAGTCCGGCATCGACGTCCTCACGACCCTCAACATCCAGCACGTCGAATCGCGCGCCGACGCCGTGCAGCAGATCTCGGGCGTCCCCATCCGCGAGACGGTCCCGGACTCGATCATCGACATCGCGGACGAGATCGAACTAGTTGACATCACCGCCAAGGACCTGCGCGAACGCCTGGAGGAAGGCCACGTCTACCAAGGCGAACGCGCGGCCGCCGCCTCGGAGAACTTCTTCCAGGAGCCCATCCTGAACGCGCTGCGCGAACTCGCCCTGCGCTTCACGGCGGAACGCGTCGACCGCCAGCTCAACTCGCTGCGCTCCGGCCAAGGCCGTTCGGCCGTATGGCAGAGCGGCGAACGCCTGATGGTGGCGATCGACACGAGCCCCTTCTCGACCCAGCTGGTCCGATGGACCTGCCGGCGCGCCTCCGCGCAGGACGCGCCTTGGCTGGCCGTGCACGTCGCCTCGGCCACTCCGCTCACGGCCGAATCGCAGAGCCAGCTCGACCAGAACCTGGCGCTCGCCCGCGAACTCGGCGGCTCCGTGCTGCAAGCCCAGTCGGAGGACGTCGCCGAAGCCTTGGTGCAGGTCGCGCTGGAGCATAACGCCACCCAGCTGATCATCGGCAAGCCGCGCGGAAACCGGCTGCTTTACTGGCTCGCCGGCGGCAGCCTGATCGACCGGCTACTCAAGCTCGCCGGAAACATCAACCTCACCGTCGTCCCCCCTTCGGACGAGCACAACCACGCGCGACCCTGGCTCGTCTTCGAACCACCGCCCGCAAGCAGCCTGCGCGAATACGCGGCCGCCGCCTCCATGGTGGCCGTCATCTCGCTCGGCGGATTGCTGTTCCCTCCGCGCTACTATCTGGCGACCGGCCTGATCTACCTGCTGGGCGTGATCGTGCTGAGCCTCCGTCTAGGGCGCTGGCCGGTGCTCTTCGCCGGCGTGCTGAGCGCCCTGACCTGGAACTTCCTCTTCATCCCGCCGAAGTTCACCTTCCGGATCACCTCGGTCGAGGACGGAGCCCTCTTCGTGGCGCAGTTCGTCGTGGCGATCGTCGCCGGCCAGCTGACCGCGCGGATCCGCCGGCAGGCCCAGGACGAGCATAACCGCGAACGGCGCGCCACGGCGCTGTTCAAGCTGACGACGCTGCTCGCGGAGAACGACTCGCTGGACGAGGCCCTCACGCAGGTCCAACGGCAGATCGACGAGACTTTCGAGGCGAAGTCGGCCATCCTGTTCGCGGCGTCGCCCGGCGCGTTGCCCGGACTGCACCCGGCGGCCTCCGCCACCGTCGAACCGCGCGAACTCAGCGTGGCGAACTGGGCGCACGTCCACCGCCGCAACGCCGGACGCTTCACCGACACGCTGCCCGGCAGCCAGGGCTTCTACATCCCGCTCCTGCGCAACGACGTCAGTTTCGGCACCCTCGGCGTGTTCGTCCCCAAGGAAGAATCGCTCACCCTGCAGCAACGCGACCTCCTCGACTCCTTCGCGACGCAGATCGCCATGGCCATCGAGCGGACGCACCTGCGCGCGGCGAGCGAGCGCGAACGCCTGCTGGCCGAATCCGAGAAGCTCTACCGGACCCTCCACGAGTGCGTGTCGCACGAACTGCGGACGCCGCTCGCCGTCATCACCGGCAGCATCGAGAGCCTGGCGGTCACCCGGGACGAGACGAAGCGGGCCGAACTCTCCGAGGAGGTGCGCGAGGCGACGAAACGCCTGAACCGCCTGGTCGGCAACCTGCTGGACCAGACCCGCCTGGAATCCGGCGCCCTCAAGCCGCGGCTGGATTGGTGCGACCCGCGTGACATCGTCAACGCGGCCGTCAAGGGCGCCGAGGACGTGCTCAAGCCGCATCCGCTCGAGGTGATGATCGCCGACGACCTGCCACCCCTGCTCGCCGACTTCACGCTCACCGAGCAGGCGATCGGCAACCTGATCGTCAACGCCGCCACCCATACGCCGGACGGCACCCGCATCTACGTGACCGCCGGACTCGACCGGGACGGCACGCGGGCGTTCTTCACGGTGGCCGACGACGGCCCCGGCTTCCCGCCCGAGATGAAGGAGCGCCTCTTCAAGAAGTTCGCGCGCGGCGACGCCGCCAAGGCCGGCGGGCTCGGCCTCGGGCTCTCCATCGTCCGCGGGTTCATCCTCGCGCAAGGCGGCGACATCGCCATCGGTGAAAGCCCGAACGGCGGCGCGATCACCACCCTCTTCCTGCCCTACTCGGCGCCGACGACGACCCCCCATGGATAACCCCGACAAGAAGCGCATCCTCGTGGTCGACGACGAGCGCCAGATCAGGAAGCTGCTGCGGGTCATCCTCGAAGGCGCCGGCCATGCCGTCCACGAAGCCGAGACCGGCACCGTCGGCCTCGTCGAAGCCGCGGCCCTGCAGCCGGACTGCGTCATCCTCGACCTGGGACTGCCCGACATGGACGGCTGTGTCTTCCTGGAGAAATACCGCGAATGGAGCAAGACCCCGGTGCTCGTGCTCTCCGCCCGTCACGGCGAGGACGACAAGGTCAAGGCCCTCGACCTGGGCGCGGAAGACTACCTGACCAAGCCTTTCGGCGCCGGCGAGCTGCTCGCCCGGCTACGCAGCGTGATGCGGCGCAACCCGCACGTCGCCGAATCCCCCGTCGTCAGCTTCGGCGACGTCGAGATCGACCGCTCCGCCCGCACGGTGCGCCGAGGCACGCAGGAAGTGCATCTCACCTCGAAGGAATACGCCCTGCTCTGCCTGCTTGCCAGCCATCGGGGCAAGGTCGTCACCCATCGCCAGATCCTCCGCGAGATCTGGGGCCCGAACTCGGAGGATCAGACCCATTACCTCCGCGTGCACATGGCGCACCTGCGGAAGAAGCTCGAGTCCACGCCCGACACGCCCCGGCACCTGCTCACCGACGCCGGCGTTGGCTACAGGCTTGTGGACTGAGGCATCGGATCAAGGCTTAGAAAACCCGAGCTGTTAAAGCGCAAAAGCCCCATAGCTTTTGCGGACAGTTTGCGGACAAGATATTGCCTAACTCTGCTAATCCTGCCTAAGTCTGCTAACGTTTCAGACCCGATTACCCCGTTAGAAGGGGTAATAGGCTTTAAAGTGGCGGAGAGGATGGGATTCGAACCAATGCTCCAGGAGAAGGCCCCTTACATCCGCTCGACCGGCTCGATGCCGAGGAGGCGCAGGCCGGTTTCCATGACGGCGCAGGTACGCGAGCAGAGCATGAGCCGGCGGGCCTTCACGGCGGGGTCGTCCACGATGACGCTGTCGGCGGCGTAGAAGGTGCCGTAGGCGGCGGCGAGCTCGTGCAGGTAGGTGCAGAGGTGGTGCGGACGGAGTTCTTCGAGCGCCTGGTCGAGCGCGGCGGTGAACGCCAGCAGCTTACGGGCGAGCGCGATCTCGGCCGGGGTCTCCGGATCGGTCGCGCCCTCTTCGCCCTGCCCCACGGCGAGGCCGCTCTTGCGGAAGATCGAACGGACGCGCACGACGGCGTACATGAGGTACGGCGCGGTGTTGCCTTCGAAGGCGAGCAGCTTGCTCCACGAGAAGGTGTAGTCCATCGTGCGGTTCGACGACAGGTCGGCGTAACGCATGGCGGCGACGCCGATGGCCTTGCCGATCGCCCTGCGCTCCGCCTCGGGCAGCTCGGGGTTCTTGCTGGTGACGGCCTCGAAGGCGAGTTTCTCGGCCTGGTCGATGAGTTCCTGCAGGCGCACGGGCTCGCCGGACTTGGTCTTGATGGCCTTGCCGTCCTCGCCGAGGATCGTGCCGAACCAGACGTGACGGAGGCGCGGCAGCTTGCGGTCCGAAGCCTTGAACCACTTGGCGCCGGTCAGGAAGAGCTGATGGAAGTGGTCCTGCTGGCGGCCGTCGGTGACGTAGACGATCTCGTCGGCCTTGAAGTGCTCGGCGCGGTAGAGGAGCGTGGCGAGGTCGGTCGAAGCATAGTTCGAAGAACCGTCCTTCTTGCGGACGATGAAGGGCATCTTCGTCTCGGCGTCGCGCGAGAAGCGCGGCTCCTCGTCATGCCAGACCACGAGGGCGCCTTCGCTCTCCTCGGCCAGCTTATGCTTGGCCAGCTCGGCGTAGACCTGGTCGACCTTGTCGCGATAGAAGGACTCGCCGAGGATGACGTCGGTCTTGAGGCCGAACTGGTCGTAGATGCGCTGGCAGGCGGCGTTGGAGACCTCGACGATCTCCTTCCAGAGCGCGGTGTTGGCGGGGTCGCCGGACTGGAGCTTCGCGAGCTCCGCGCGGGCGGCGTCCATGAGGGCCGGATCGGCCTTGGTGGCGGCGCTGCCTTCCTTGTAAAGGCGCTCGAGGTCCTCGAGGGCCGTCGGGCTCTTGGCGTCCAGCTGGAAACCGGCGCGGCGGATGGCGAGGATCAGGATGCCGAAGTTCGTGCCCCAGTCGCCGATGTGGTTGTCGCGGACGAGGTCGGCGCCGCAGAACTCGATGAGGCGGGCGACGGCCTCGCCGATGACGATCGGGCGCAGGTGGCCGACGTGCATCTGCTTCGCGGTGTTCGGCGAAGGATAATCGATGACGACCTTGCGGCCGCCCATCAGGCGGGCCGCGCCGGCGCGCCACTTGGAGTCGTCGCGATACTCGCGGAGCCAGGCGCCGAGGGCGGCAGGCGTGAGCTTGAAGTTGATGAAGCCCGGGCCGGCGACTTCCATCTGCACGATCTTGTCATCGAGTCCGCCTTGGGCGCGGACGGCTTCGACGAGCGCGGTGGCGAGGGCGCGCGGGTTGGCCTTGGCCTTCTTGGCGGCGGCGAGGACGCCGTTGGCCTGGAAGTCGGCGTGACGCGGATCGGAGGGCTTCAGCTCGGGATTGAAATCGGCCTCGAGGCCGGGGACGGAAGCGGCCGCCTTGCGCAGCAGGGCGTCGATTTCGCGGGCAGGATTGAACCAGACGGACATGCCTCAAGCCGTAAGCCCCTACGCCCCTTCGGCAAGCGAAGAAGGCCTGACAGGGGCAAGGGCAGGGGCAGGGACAGGGCTTACTTGAGCGTCTTCAGGAAGGCGAAGAGGTCGATCACCTGCTCTTCCGTGAAGCCGTCCAGCAGGCCCTCCGGCATGATCGAGCGGCGGAGGTATTTCGCGGAGAGCGCCTCGGACTTGGGCAGGCGACGGTCGGCGCCGCCGGGCTGACGGAGCACATAGGCGGTGGCGTCCTCGGAGACGAGGAACGCCTCGACGACCTCGCCGGACTTCAGCTTCACCTGGTAGATGCGGTAGGCGGCCTCGATGGCCGCGTTCGGGTCGATGATGTTGCGGATGACGCCTTCCATGCCCATCGCGCCGGCGCCGGAGAGATTCGGGCCGATCAGGCCGCCCTGCCCGTTGATCATGTGGCAGGACATGCACAGGCCGGCCACGACCTTGCCCTTGGCGACGTCGCCCGGCTTCTGGGCCAGCGCCATGTAGCGCGCGTTCTTGGCTTCGAGCGCGGCGAACTGCTCGGCGTTGATGAGCGGAGGCGAATCCGTGGTCCGGACGACCCGGGCGCCCTTGCCGAGCTTGCCCCAGGCGGCTTCGCCCGATGCCGAAGCGAAGACGAGCGAGGCGGGCAAGGCCTCGCCGGCGAAGGTCCGCGTCATGTTCGCGCGGATCTGGCTCGGGGTGCGCTCGACGTTCCAGATACGGTACTCGGCGAAGGCTCCCTTCGGCCCGCCCTTCGGGCTGGACCAGCCGATGGTGAGACCGGTGAGGTCGTGCGGGACGACGACCTTGGAGGTGCCCGTCAGTTCGCCGTCCTGGTAGATGCGCAGGAGACCGGCGGCATCACGCGTGAGCGCCACATGCGTCCAGATGCCCGAGGAGACGGGCTTGGACGAGATCACCGCGTCGCGGATCGTGCCGCCGAAGTAGGCGCGGAAGGCGCCGGCGGCGAAATTGAGGTCGAGCACGCCGGGCGCGCCGAGGATGCCGGCCTTGTTGTCGACCTTGCCATCCAGCCGGACCCAGGTCTCGACGGTGAAGGAACCCTTGAGCGCGAGGCCGCCGCGGGCGACGGCGTCATCCGTGCCATCGAGGGTGAGGACGCTCCGGAAGAGCCCGCCCAGTCGGGCGGAGACCGCGGCGAGTTCCGGGCTGTCGCCCAAGGCGATGGCGAGCTTCTCGGCGACCGGCGTCTCGATATCGGCGACGGCGATGGACTGGTCGGCCAGTCCGGCCGCGATGGCCTTCGCACCGGCCTTGGTGCCGCTGATGCCGTCGAGCACCACCTTGCGCTCGTTCAAGGCGAGCTTCGGATAGAAGCCCAGCGCGAGCGAGGCGGCCTGCGGAGAGCGCGCGGCAACCAATGCCCGCAGGGCGAGCGACGAGACCTCGGGCGGCGTCGAGCCGACGAGCGCGGCGACGGCCTCGGGCTTCGTCAGACGGAGCTGTTGCAGGCCCGAGAGCGCGTCCTGCCGGGAATCCTCGCGACCGAGCAACGCCAGCAGCTCGTCTTCGAGCGACAGCAGCTGGAAGCCGCCGATGAGCTGGGCGGCCAGGGTGCGTTCAGTGGCGCCCTGCGTGAGCAGCGAGCGGGCGGCCTCGGCCACCACCGGGCCGACCTTGGCCGGTTCGAGGTCGGTGCGATAGGCGAGCAACAGCTCGGCCACGCGGTTGCGGACGGCGGCGTCGGCGAGCAGCTTGCGCAGCACGGCGACGCTGGCGGGCTGGTCGAGCGTCTTGGCGACGGCGAACAGCTCCTCGGGTCCCGGGGCGCGGCCCAGCTGGCCGACAAGTTCGGCGACCAGCGGCGCGCCGACCTTCGGGTCGAGCGCGAGCGCGGCGAACATCCGGCCTTCGGTCGGAAGCGACTTGGCGTCGGGCGAAGCGAGGAAGGCGGCGACGGCCTCCGGCTGGCGCTCGAGATACATACGCACGAGGAAGCGCTCGAATTCACGCTCGTAGGCGACGCCGACCTTGATCGGCTTGCCACGACGGTCCGGAGCGACGGGACCTTCGAGCGAAGGTCCGGCGAAGCGCATCATCACGCCGAGGGCGTCGGGGTGCTTCGCGGAAGCCTCGCCGAGCGTCTTGATGGCGGCGGCACGGACTTCGGCGTCGGGGTCCGCGGAAAGCGCGGCGAGCGCCGCGAAATGGGGAGCCCAGGCCCCGAAGTGGCGGAGGGCGTTCACGGCCTCGCGGCGGACGTTGCGATTCGGATCCGTAAGGAGACGCTTGGCAAGGAAGCCGGCCTTCTGGCCCTGCTCGGCCAGGACCCAGAGCGACTGGATGCGGCGGGCGGCCGGAGCGGCGGCGTCCTCGGCGATCGCGGTCAGCGCGCGCGTGGTCGCTTCGTCGTAATCTCGACGGTCCGCCAACGCCTGCCAGGCGAGGTGCGCGTCGGCGGTCACCTTGGAACCGAGGCGGGCGACCAGTTCGGCGGCCGAGAGTTTGGTGTAATCCGGCACCGGCTGCGGCACGAAGCCCTTCGGCTTGATGCGCCAGATGCGGCCCGACTGCTTGTCGCGGTCGGGGTGGTTGCGGGCGACTTCGTTATGGCTGATGATCTTGTTGTACCAGTCGACGACGTAAAGGCAGCCGTCGGGACCCATCGTCATGCCGACCGGACGGAAGAACGGATCGTCGCAGCTGACGAGGTCCTCGAGTTTCTCCAGGCGATAGCCGGAACCCTCGCGGTGCTGGCGGATCGCGTTGATCTTCGAGGTGATCGGATTGGCGACGTACATCACGCCGTCGTAGCCCTTCGGCCAGACGCCGACGTCGGACAGCGCCAGGCCGCTCAGGCCGGTGCCGCCCATCTTGAAGTCAGGCGCCTGGATCGGGAACTGCGGCTGGTAGGACTTCGCGAGGCGATCCGCGCAGCCGGGATAGAGGGCGTACTCGTGGAACGGCATGACCGGATAGCCGTAGTCGTTGGCTTCCTGGATGAAGCATTCGCCTTCGCCCGTCAGGACGAGGCCCCAGATGTTGCAAGGACCGACGGACGTCGCCTCGAAGAAGCTGCCGTCGGGGCGGAAGCGGGCCATGCGGGTGCTGGGGAAGTCGACCTGGTCGCCCTTCGCGGTGACGACCGTACCCTTGTTGAAGGCGCCCTGGGCGAGCCACAGCCAGCCGAACGGCGCGCGCGTGAACTGGTGCGGGAAGAGGTGCGAATCCTGGACGCCGAAGCCCGAGAGCAGGACCTCGCGCTTGTCGGCCTTGCCGACGCCGGCGGTGTCGCGGAGGAAGACGATGTCGTGGCCGTGCTGGACGATCGCGCCGTCCTTGTAAGGCAGCACGCCTTCGGGGATCGCCAGACCGTCGGCGTAGGTGCGCGGCTGATGCAGGCCGGCGGCGAACGGGTGGTCGAACACGATGACCTTGTCGCGGGCCTTCGACTTATAGAGCGCCTCGGCGGCGGCCGGGCTTTCGTTGGCGTCGACCGGGTATTCGAAGGCGGTGCTCGACCACGCCCTGCCCTGCTGGTCGAAGACGAGCATGATGAACTTGCCGTAGTCGGCGGACTCCTTGGCGAAGAGCTCGATCTCGAAGCCCTCCGGAAGCTTGAACAGCTTCTGCTGCTCCTCGGCGGGCCGGCGGACGCCCTGGACGTCGTTATAGCTCGTGTCGCGCTTCGCCGGAGCCGGCGCGGCCTTGGCGGGCGCGGCCTTCTTCCCGACGGGCTTCACCTTGTCCCAGGTCAGCGCTCCGGGCGTGGGCGGCAGCTCCTCGATGAGAATGTCCTTCGCCTGCACCTCCGCCATGCCGCCGGCGTGGATCTGGATGCCGATCTTGCCGTCCATCGCGATGTTGCCTTCGGTCTCGGTGAAATCGAGCGCCGGCACGCCGTTGATCCAGCTGCGGATGCGCGGGCCTTCGGCGAGGATCCGGTATTCGTTCCAGTCGCCTTCCTTCACCGCGGCGAGCACGGCCTTCGGGTCGACGGAATCCGCGACGACCTTGTTGCGGCGGCTCTCGTCATAAAGCTTCCCGAACCAGCCCGTGCCGTAGTCGACCTGATAGCCGCTCATCTCGGTGCTGTCCGGCACGCGCACGCTGCGCATCTGGACGCCGCTGTTGACGAAGCCGGTGCCGGTCAGGCGCAGCTTGATGCGCAGATCGAAGTTCTGGTAGGACTTCTCCGTCGCGAGGAAGAAGTTCTTCGGGACCTTCGTCTTGAAGGAACCACCGCGGATCTCGCCTTCCTCGACGCGCCACCAGGCGGCGTCGCCCTCCCAGCCGGAGAGGGTCTTGCCGTCGAAGAGCGGGACGGGGGCGGCGGGAAGGGACAGGACGAAGAACAGGGCCAATAGGCGACGCATGGGAAGAAGGGTTACCCGAAGCTAGCAGGCGGACGAGACCGCACAATCCTGCTCATCACCGCCCCATGCAACCGCATCACCCTCAAAAGCACATCCGGACCGCACCCCACGCTTGCGTCCCAAGGCTTAACCACCTGTTTTCTCACCATGTCTTCCGCACATAAGCTCATCCGCGACTGCGACGCGACCCTGATCCCCGCCGGGGACATCGTGGTCCTCGAAGCAGGCACGGAAGTGCAGGTCACCCAGGCCCTCGGCGGCTCGGTCACGGTCCGCACGCCGATGGGACTTTTCCGCATCGCCCCCGCCGACATCGAGGCCCTTGGCGCCGACGCCGTGGCCCAATACGGCAAGAAGGACGAAGCCGTCGCGAGCGGCCCGGTGAACCAGGAAGCCCTCTGGGAAGCGCTCAAGGGCTGCTTCGACCCCGAGATCCCCGTCAACATCGTCGACCTCGGGCTCATCTATCACCTCGAACTCTCGCCGGGCGAACGCGGCGGCCAGAAGGTCGCCGCCAAGATGACGCTCACCGCCCAAGGCTGTGGCATGGGCCCCGTCATCGCCGCCGACGCGAAGTCCAAGCTCGAGGCGCTGCCGGGCGTCGAATCCGCGGAGGTCGAGATCGTCTGGGACCCGGTCTGGAATCCGCGCATGATCTCCGAAGCCGGACGCAAACAGCTCGGACTCGAGTGAGCACGACCTCCGTCCAGCCTGCGACGGCCCTCTACCTGCACGTCCCGTTCTGCGCGTCGTCCTGCGACTTCTGCTCGTTCTATCAGGAACAGCCCAAGCGCGGCGAGATCGACCGCTACCTCTCCGCCATCGAGCGCGAGATGGCGCTGCATCCGCCCGGCCGCGTCGAGACCGCCTTCTGGGGCGGCGGCACGCCCGGCCTGCTGCCCGCAGAAGACCTTTTGCGGCTCGGCCACGCGATGACCAAGGCCGCCGGCCGGCCCGGCGAATGGACTGTCGAGCTCGCGCCCTCGTCGGTGCGCGCCGACAAGCTCGCCGCCTTGAAGGAGATCGGCGTCACGCGCGTCTCGATGGGCGTGCAGAGCTTCGACGACGCGACGCTCGACGCCCTCGGCCGACGTCATTCGCCCAAGCAGATCATGGAGGCCTGGGAGCTCATCGAGGCCGCGGGCTTCGCTTCGCGCAACCTCGACCTGATCTTCGCCATCCCCGGCCAGGACGAGCAACGCTGGACGACCGACCTCGCGCGCGCGATGGCGCTGAAGCCGGACCATCTCTCCACATACTGCCTAACCTTCGAGGAAGACACGGCGATGTTCGTGAAGCTCTCGCAGGGCAAGGTGAAGATCGACCGCGAACTCGAGGCCTTCCTCTACCGACGCACGTGGGAGAAGCTGGAGGAGAACGGCTACGCCCAATACGAGACCTCGAACTTCGCACGCGCCGGACACGCCTGCCGGCACAACCTCATCACCTGGGAGATGGGCGCCTGGATCGGCTACGGCCCTTCGGCTTCTTCGCAATGGGGCGCGCGCCGCTGGACGAACCCGGCGAACCTCGACCAGTGGATCAAGGGCGTCGAAGCCGGCCAGCCCGTGCTCGAACAGGTCAAGGACCTCAGCCCGGCCGACCTCCTGTGCGACGCCCTCGTCTTCGGGCTTCGCCTCAACGCCGGCGTCGATCCCTTCGCCCTCGCCGCGCGCTTCGGCACGCCGCTACCGCAGGGCGTCCGCGACCTCTTCGCCGACCTCGTCGAGGAAGGCTTGATGGAGCTCGCCGGGTCGCACTTCCGCCTGACCGGCGAAGGTCGCATGCGCGCCGACGCGGTCGGCGTGGCGGTGCTGGAGAAGTTCGACTGATGGAATTCGCCTTCCTCGCGGCCTTCTTCTTCGCCTGGTCGATCACCTGCGCCCGTCGCAGTTCCTACCACCACGGCGCGGACCTCGCCAACCTCGGCCGCATCACCGTGGCGTTCTTCGGAATCGGGGCGTTCATCCTCTGCTCCGGCCGCGGATTGCTCTTCCCCGGGTGGCAGTGGCTCATCGTGGGCGGAGCCATCGGACTGGGCATCGGCGACATCGCCAGCTTCCACTCGCTGACCCGCATCGGCGCCGGCCTCGCCCTGCTCATCATGCAGACGCTCGCAGCCCCGTTCGCGCTGCTCCTCGAATACCTTTTCCTCGGCCACGCCCCGACCCTCAGCCAGATGGGTTGCGCCGCGGTCATCCTGCTCGGCGTGGCCATCGCGCTCGGCAAAGCCCCCGAAGGAGACCGAAGGCTCTGGAAGCTGGGGATCTCGCTCGCCGTGCTCGCCGCCCTCGGCCAGGCCGTCGGCGCCGTCAGCACGCCGATGGCCAAGGCCGCCTGTCTCGCAGCGGGGCAGCCCCTGCCCGACGGGCTCTCGCAGGGCTTCCTCCGCATCCTCGGCGGCCTGCCCATCGTCCTGGGTTTCGTCCTCTGGAACACGCGCGGCCAAGGCCTCTTCGCGCAAATCCGCCGGCCCTACGAAAGCCTCAAGGCCCGGAGCTGGATGCTGATGAACGGACTGGCGGGCCCGGGCATCGGCGTGGCGTGCTACCAGTGGGCGCTCAGCACCCATTCATCCGCCCTCGTGCTCAGCATCGTCGCCCTCTCGCCGCTCTTCGCGTTGCTCTTCCAGTGGCTGGTCGAAGGCCAGCGGCCCGGGCCGCGCGTCTGGATCGGCGGCGCCATCGCGATCGTCGGCGTCATCCTGCTGCGCACGCGCTGAGTCCGGCGATTTTGGGAGCGACCTTCGCGCTCGGGCCGACTACCAAGCCCTACCCCGCCATGAGAAAGCTTCTCCTTTTCGCCGCCTGCGCCTGCCTGTCCGCCGCCGAAGTCGGACCGCCCAAGCCCAAGCAGACCATGCCGACGCCTTCGGCGGAAGAAGCCCTTGGCTGGAAACCGATGTTCGACGGACAGACGCTCAAGGGCTGGACCGGCGACCCGAAGTATTGGCGCTGCGAGAACGGCACGATCGTCGGCGAGATCACGCCCGAGACCATCGTGAAGAACAACACGTTCATCATCTGGGACGGAGCGCTACCCGGCGACTTCGAGCTCAAGGCGGAATACCGCATCTCAGACCGCGGCAACAGCGGCATCAATTACCACAGCGCCGACGTGGCCGGATTGACGTTCGCCCTGACCGGCCCGCAGGCCGACATCGACGGCCAGAACAAATACACCGGCCAGAACTACGAGGAACGCGGCCGCACCTTCAATGCGCTGCGCGGCCAGATCACCCGCATCCGCCCGGGCGTCAAAGCCGAGGTCGTCGGCTCGGTCGGGGACCCGAAGCAGCTCGCGTCGTTCATCCGCGACGGCGACTGGAACGAATACCATCTCATCGTTCGCGGCGGCACCCAGGTGCATATCCTTAACGGACACGTCATGAGCGTGGTCATCGACGACGACGCGGCCGCCCGCCACCCCGAGGGCAAGATCGGCGTACAGGTGCACGTCGGGCCGCCGATGAAGGTCGAATACCGCAACCTGCGCGTCAGGCAGCCCTGAGCGCGGATACGCCGTTGCCCTCTTCCGGGAAGCGGCTTGGATGAGCCCATGAGTCGCCCCGCTCGCCTGCTCGCAACCCTGCTTGCCTGGACGCTCAGCGCCATGGCGGCGACGTCGGCGGACTGGACCGAACAAAGCCCGCGCGACGAGATCCGCCCGTCCTTCTCCCGCCACGGCGACGCCTTGGTCATCGCGCAAGACGCCCGCGAAGGGCTCGACGGATGGTATCAGCAGACCTTCCCCGTCACAGGCGGAGACTTCATGAGGTTCAGCGCCACGCGTCGGACGACCGGCGTCGAGAATCCGCGCCATAGCGGGCTGGCACGCATCGTCTGGGCCGACGCCAAGGGCAAGACCGTCCCCGCCGCGGTCGCCGGCGCCACCGCCGAACCGGAACACCCGCA
This sequence comes from uncultured Opitutia bacterium, assembly GCA_903913915.1. GTDB lineage: Bacteria > Verrucomicrobiota > Verrucomicrobiia > Opitutales > UBA953 > UBA953. The sequence continues at coordinate 5,247 of CAIWNE010000001.1, read as the reverse complement.
CGACGGACCGGTCGACGCGCAGGGCCGCGCGATCGTCGCCGGCGTCTATCAGGTGCCGCCGAAGGCCACGCAGGCGACCATCGAGCTCCACCTCCAGCATGCGCCGCAAGGTCGCGTCGAGTGGACCGACATCGTCTTCGAGAAGACCACGGCGCCCGCCGCCCGCAAGGTACGCCTCGCGACCGTCCAGTTCATGCCGACCGGCCGGTCGCCTCGCCAGAACTGCGAAGAATACGCTCCGATGATCGCGGAAGCCGCCAAGCAGAAGGCCGACCTCATCGTCCTCGGCGAGACCGTGCCCTACGTGCGCACGAAGCTCAAGCCGGCCGAATGCGCCGAACCGATCCCGGGCCCCACCACCGACTACTTCGGCGACCTCGCCAAGCGGAATGCGATCCACGTCGCGCTCAGCCTCTATGAGCGAGATGGCCACCTCGTCTACAACACCGCCGTGCTGCTAAGCCCCGAAGGCAGCCTGCTCGGCAAATACCGCAAGGTCTGCCTCCCGCACGGCGAAGTCGAGAAAGGCGTCGCGCCTGGCGCCGACTATCCCGTCTTTGACACGAAGTTCGGCAAGGTCGGGCTGATGATCTGCTACGACGGCTTCTATCCGGAAGTCGCCCGGGCCCTGACCGCCAACGGCGCGGAGGTGATCGCATGGCCGGTCTGGGGCTGCGACCCGTTGCTCGCCCGCGCCCGCGCCTGCGAGAACCGCGTCTATGTCGTCAGCAGCACCTTCAGCGACCCGAAGAGCGACTGGATGATCTCGGCGGTCATCGATCCCGCCGGCAAGGTCCTCGCCCAGGCGAAAGAGAGCGGAGGCGTCGTCGTCGTCGAAGCCGACCTCTCCAAGCCGCTCGTCGGCCCTTATAACCTCGGGGACTTCCACGACATCGCCCAGCGCCACCGCCCGGGCCGTTGAGGCGGGCCGCTCAGGCAGGCCGCTTGATCTGCCGCAGCGCCTCGTAGGTCGCGATGCCGCAGGCCGTCGAGAGGTTGAGCGAACGGGTCTTGTCGTTGAAGTGCGGGATCTTCACCTCGCGGTCGGCGCCGAACCAGGCGTGGATCTCGTCGGGCGTGCCGGAGCCTTCGTTGCCGAAGACGAGCCCGTCGCCCTCGCGGAACTGCGCGTCCCAGAGACCCCGGGTCGTCTTGGTGGTGAAAAGCCAGAGCCGCTCCGGCCGGCCGGACGAAGCCAGGAAGGCCTCCCAGTCGGCATGATGGCGAACGTCGAGCTCGTGCCAGTAATCCATGCCGGCGCGACGGAGCTTCGCGTCGTCGATCTTGAAGCCCAACGGATGGACGAGATGCAGCACGCAACCCGTCACGGCGCACATGCGGCCGACGTTGCCGGTGTTCGGCGGGATCTCCGGACGGAGCAGGACGAGGTGGAGCGGCGGATTCACTTCCGTCGGCTCATCGCGCGCGAGATCTCGCGCTTGGCTTCGCGCTCCTTGATGTCCTGGCGCTTGTCGTGCATCTTCTTGCCCTTGCCCACGGCGAGCAGGCACTTCGCCAGGCCGTGCTTGAAGTAGATCTTCAACGGGACGATCGCATGGCCGCCGGACTGGATCTCCGCCGCGATCTTCTCGATCTCCGCCTGCTTCAGGAGCAGCTGGCGCGTGCGGTAGGAGGCGTGGTTGTTGAGGTTGCCGAAATCGTACTCCGCGATGTGGGCGTGGTAGAGCATCACGCCCTTCGGGCTGATCTTGATGAACGCGTCGGCGATGTTGGCCCGGCCCGCGCGGAGGGATTTAACCTCGGTGCCGCGGAGGACGATCCCGGCCTCGTAGGTCGGGCCGATGAAATAGTCGCGTCCCGCCTTCGGGTTGTTGACCTCGGGAAGGGATTGTTCGCGGCGGGCGGCCATCGGAAGACGAAAAGGCTACTCGCCGGGAGACCGGCCGGTGCGGGGATCCGCCTTAGGCAGGCAGACGGTCCTCGGGACGGAACTCCCAGGAGATGCGGCCTTCGATGACTTCGCGCAGGGCGATGTCTTCGGGGGAAAGCTTTTCGAACACGTCGCCCAGGGTGTGGTTGTACTTGGGCGGCTGGACGGAGTAGTCGGCCGTGCTACGGAGCTGCTTCACGCGCTTGGAGATCACGTTGATGAGAATGTTCGCATCAGGGATGATCTTACGGGCTTCCTGGAGGTAATCGTCGCGCATGGTTGGTTTTCCGACTAAGGAACCACTGAACCTAGGGCAGCACCCCCCTCTGGCAAGCGATTTTTGGGGCCTAAAATTGCCTTTCCCATGCGAAAACAGGGGGTAAGGTGCCTTCAGATGTCCAATCCAGAGCCTTACGGTCAGTCCATGAAGTCCAAAGGCGGCCTCACCCGCCTGTTCAACGCCTTGCGTTACACCTGGGACGGACTGCGGGCGGCGGCCAAGCACGAGGAGGCCTTCAAGCAGGAGCTCCTGGTGGTCGTCCCGCTTTCGATCGTCGCCTGGTTCGTGCCGGTCAGCCTGCCCGAACGCGCCCTGCTCTTCTCCTGCCTGCAGCTGATCCTGATCGTCGAGCTCATCAACTCGGCCATCGAGGCGAACACCGACCACATCTCCCTCGAACGACACCCTCTGGCCAAGCGGGCCAAGGACATGGGGAGCGCCGCGGTCTTCCTGACCATCGTCATCGCCCTGGCCATCTGGGGCACGGTGCTCTGGCAATACTTCGCCAAGAAGTGATCCGGGCACAAAAAACCCGCCGGTTCGCGGCGGGTTTCTGCTGGGGTCGCGATACCGAGGCTTAGGCCTTGGTGACGAGGCCGGCCTTGAGGGCCTTGACCGAAACCCACTGGCGCTTCACCGAGCCGTTAGGCTGGACGACGCGGATGCGCTGGACGTTCGGCTTGAACGTGCGCTTGGTCTGCTTCACGAGCTGGAAGCCGATACCGCCGCTCTTCTTGGACTGACCGCGGTGAATGATTCGGCGGCCCTTGACGGGGCGCTTGCCGGTGACGCTGCAGATACGGGACATAGTGTTCGGGCTCCTTTTGGAAAGTCGGAGCAAAGGAGTGCCGGGGCCGTTGGCAAGCGGTAATTACCCCTTAAGTCCGCTTCAAGGCCCGGTCGAGGGCCTGCAAACCGACGGAAAGAGCGTCCGGAGGGGTCAAAAGGCTCAAAACGACGCTCGGGACGGTGGTCGGCATGCCGTAGAAATAACCTGGGTGAGCCCAGACGCCTTCGCTCAAGGCATTCATCAGGAAGCGATCTTCATGGACGCCAGGGGGCAAAGTCAGGATGGCCGTCCAGCCGGCGGGGCGCGGGAGCACCGTGCAACCGGACGCGGTCGAGGCGGCCCATGCACGCAGGGTGGCCTCCCCTTGGGCGACGCGGGTGCGGACCAAGGCGCGGAGCGGCTCGGCGCGACGCAGGAGGTCAGGCAAGGCGAGCTGGGCCGGCGTGTTCACGGAAAGGAAGGCGTCGGCGATGTGCTCGAGGCGGCGGCAGGCCTCGAGCGTCGAGGCCGCCGGGCCGGCGACGACGATCCAGCCGAGCTTCAGCTGCGGCGCGAGCGCGACCTTGGAGAGACCGCTGAGGACGAACGTCATGACGTTCGCTTCGCCCGCCCACGTGCCCGGCGAGGCGACGCCTTCGGCCGGATAGTCGAGGAAGACTTCGTCGCACACGATCGCGAGGCCGTTCTTCAAGGCGAAGCCGCGGAGCACGTCGCGGTCGCGACGGCCGACGAACGCGCCGGTCGGATTGGACGGATTGATGCAGAGGACGGCGCGGGTCTGGCGGTTGACGCTCAGCGTGGTCGCGTCGATCACCCATTCGCCGGCGAGCTGGACGAGCTGGTAAGGACGCAGCGTCACGCCTTCGAGCGCGGCGATGACTTCAAGCAGCGGATAAGCCGGCTCAGGCACGAGCACCTCGTCGCCGGGATTGCAGAGGAGCTTGAAGACCCAGGAATAAGCCTCGCTCGTGCTCGCCGTCAGGAAAAGCTGGTCGACCGGCACGCGGGCGCCGCGGGAAGAATAGTAATCCGAGATCGCCGTACGGGCCGAAGCCAGGCCGAGCGGATTCGGATCCTGGCGCTGGATACCGTCACGACGGAGCAGCGGACCAAGGTCGGCGGCCGACCATGCGAAGCCCGCGTTGGCCGGATTGGAATCGGAGAGATCGAGCACCGGCTGACCGGCCGCAAGTCGCTTCGCCTTCGCCTTGCTGAGGGCGTTGGTCGTATCGGCGAACGCGAGTCGGGTGCTGAACATGGGCGGGAGAGTCGGCAACGTGGAGGGACAAGCGAGGCAAAAGGCGGCCGGCAGCCGAGGCCATGGCTCAATTACGGGTTGAAGTCGGTTTAGGCTCCTTCAAAGGTTGGCCCATGTCCCAGCAAGTCCTGAAGCCTCGCGTGCGCGGGTTCATCTGCATCACCTCCCACCCCGACGGCTGCGCCGCGGCGGTCCGCGAGCAGATCGCCTACGTCAAGTCCCGCAAGCCGATCCAAGGCGGTCCCAAGTCGGTCCTAGTGATCGGCGCCTCCACCGGCTACGGCCTCTCCTCCCGCATCTCCGCCGCCTTCGGCTCCGGCGCCGCCACGCTCGGCGTCTTCTTCGAACGCAACGGCGAAGGCGACAAGCCCGGCTCGCCCGGATGGTATAACACCGCCGGCTTCCACGCCGAAGCGAAGCAGGCCGGCCTCAAGGCCGTCTCGATCAACGGCGACGCTTTCTCGGCCGAACTCAAGGCCCAGGTCATCGAGGCGATCAAATCCAAGATGCCCGGCGGCAAGGTCGACCTCGTCGTCTACTCCCTCGCCTCCCCGCGCCGCACCGCCCCCGATGGCGTCACCTACAAGTCCGTCCTCAAGCCGACCGGCGCCCCCTTCCACGCCAAGAACCTCGATACCGACAAGAAGGTCGTCAACGAGGTCACCCTCGAGACCGCGTCCGCCGACGACATCGCGCAGACGGTCAAGGTCATGGGCGGCGAAGACTGGGAACTCTGGATGAACGCCCTCGACGGCGCCGGCGTCCTCAAGGAAGGCTGCCAGACCGTCGCCTACTCCTACATCGGACCGCAGGTGACCTGGCCGATCTACAAGGACGGCACCATCGGCAAGGCCAAGGAAGACCTCGAACGCGCCGGTCGCAAGATCGACAGCCTGATGAAGCTCCATCGCGGCCGCGCTTTCGTGTCCGTGAACAAGGCCGTCGTCACGCAGGCCAGCTCGGCCATCCCGGTCGTCCCCCTCTATGTCTCCCTGCTCTTCAAGATCAGGAAGGCCAAGGGCACGCAC